>NZ_CP022957.1:1278125-1602500 GCF_002269385.1 Maribacter cobaltidurans | reverse complement strand
CATCAAAGCAACCGAAATTATGGCGATCAAAATTCCGAAAACTAAATGAACGAGAGTTTCTTTCTTGAAAACCAGACCATACTCATTGATATTCCTTTTATCCAGATATTTCGCATTAAGGTATAAGCCAAAGATCAATATCAATGTGGCTCCGATGAATTGTAAGTATGAGTTGCCTATCAGAATAAGTGGCGCTATTGAAAAGGATAGCAAGGAGATAAAAATCAGGATTCTCCAAAAAGCCCTTATTCGACCGCTATTATTGTAAAAAAGCATTTGAAAATCCATCACGTCAAATATATCAAATAAGATTTTGGACTATTTATTGAATTCTTGAAGAACTATGAAAGCCAAATACAGTAAACTGGTCGTACCCCAAACCATTTTTTATGGGATTATAGCGTTTGGTGCATCCTCTTACAAAATAATCGTTCTACCTTGAATCTTTAGCGTATATTCAATGTTCAATAATTTAGTTTTGAATATCATTCCTCATATTCCTAGTCCAGTTTTAAGACCCATTATCCGGCAGATGTGGATTGTTGAAGAGGAAAACGGGGTCGAAATCGAAGTAAACTCATTTCCTGTCGGTTATCCCTTCATCAATGTAATCAGTTCGGGTAAATTCATTCTAAAAGGCTATCAAAATGATATTTTGGAAACCAATAGTTACTTGGTCGGTCAGACCCTTTCTCCTTTTTCGTTATATATGAAATTAATCAAAAGGGCGATTACGATACAGTTGGTTCCCAGTGCCATTCCCTCTATTTTTGGACTAAGTGCCCACGAATTTCTCGATAGGCGCATTTCATTGGCCGATCTGTGCCCCGACCTGGCGCATCGACTTGAAGACTTGATCGAAAGCGATCTTCCGAGCCAGGAAGTTTTATCGAGGACGGACAGGTATCTTTCCGTGTACATCAAGGAAAATGATGATGAGCCAAGGATAAATCGTACAATAGAGCTTTTAATAGAGACAAAAGGAATCCTGAGGATGAAAGAACTTGCTTTTGAGCTGAACCTTTCCCAAAGAAGGATGCAGCAGCTTTTAAAAGAAAATATTGGAATCCCCGGTAAGTCCTACGCCAGGATCATCAAATTACAGTACCACACCTTCAGACTATTGCAAAAGGAAACGATAGCGGATATGGTTCCCGAGGGCTATTTTGACCAATCGCATTTTATTCATGATTTAAAAGGCCAAACAGGAATGTTGCCCAACGCTTTCAATGCCTATATAAATGACCCTTCAAAAAAAAAGGCATACTATTTTTCAAATCTTTATTTCGGATACAAAGAATAGTAAATTGATGATGGACCGATAACACTATCATCTATCCTTCAACCTGTACATGAATTTATGCCCGCCCCAATCGTCATCAATAGCGGCAACTTTGGTATCCACAAGTCCATTTTGCAATCCATGTTCCAAGATGGCGAACTTATCTAATTCTGTATTCATACCAGAGGATTTTTTTGGCCAGCTGACCCATAGGATACCGCTCTTTTTCAAACGTGCTTTTGCTTCGGCGAAATAGGTGTCTAATTCTAGTCGGGATTTCACGAAAATGTGTATAAAGTCAACTCTTGAAAAGGAAACTGATCGAACATTTTCGGCAAGTGTTACATGTGAGGGGAAATCCATAAAGAATTCCACGTAGGGCTTCGGAGAGTTATAAACTTTTAAGATATATCCTGCCTTGATTCCCAATTTTTTGGCGAGCGGTGTTCCAGAGTATCCGGCCTTAGTTGTCATAATCGGTCATTCACGGTCCTCAAAGGAAACAATAGCCCCTTTTTCACAATAGTTCTTCAATCCGTTCAACAACATGGCCCAACAAAAGGAAGACCTTCTAAAGTGGTGGTTACGTTCAGGCCAGGACTCGTGGAAGAATTTTAAGTTCATATCCTCTACATTTGGTTCAATATCAAACCCGAAAGAGGTGTTTTCCCAATCTGTATCCGCGTCGGTCATTCTTATGTGGAAGGCGAAATCGGGTTTACATTTAATGACTTTGCCAACCCAATCGTATTCCGGTGTAAAATAGAAATTGTAGATGGCTCCGAGCTCAGGTTTTCCCGAACATCGCCTTGGCCACCAATTCTCTAGGTGTCGCGGTTCGGTAATTCGTTCAAAAACTTGGCTTGCTGAAGCCTTAATTGCAAGATCATGATAAATATCGTACGTTTCCATTTTTAGCGGTTTTTCATTCTTTGAATCGCGTATACAGAAAGGGAACTTCTTCGCGCTTACCCTTGTTTTCGATAACTACATAAATGGTCATTTCGTCATCGCTAATTCTTTCAAAGGTAAATTCATCAAAATATACTTTATCCTCCGAAATTTTCACAAGTTTGAAGTCAATGGATTCATCCTTGGCCTCCCAACCTATCATTTTACCATCGAAGTGCTTCAGGCGCATAATCAGCGTTCCATTCTCCTCGCTGATCGTTACCAGTTCATAAAACTGAACCTCATTTTTTACGATTAGCTTGAAAGCACACATCATTGAATTACCGTGAGGGGGTGTCCATACTTCTTCGGTAACACCACCGAATGCCTCGCCTCGCCAATGGCCCTGAATCCAATCTATATCGGAAAGGCTCGCGCTTGGAGATGCTGACCTGTCATCGAATTTCAGGGTATTCTTAAAAAGGTTCTGAGCGGATATTCCACAATGACTTATCAGTATAATGAAGGTACAAATGGTTTTTTTCATCGAGATATAAGTTTTAGTTGCTCTTCATACGTTGTTCGGTAATCTCGTCATAAATGCTATCGTTGGGCTGCCATAGTTCTACCTTTCGGCCCTCCAGATCTAATATCCAAGCAAAACTTCCGTAATCGTAGGTTTTGGTCTCTCCCACGATTTCAACCCCTTTTTTACGAAGGTCTTCTAGAAGGCCTTCCAGGTTTTGCACACGATAGTTAATCATAAATTCTTGGCCGGCAACATCAAAGTAATCGTCGGTTTTCGAAAAAGCATGCCAGACCGTAAAGCCCGATGATGTAGGATCATCGACTTTCCGCCATTCGAACGAGGTTCCCTCATCCCCACCTTCGATTCCTAAATGTTCTCTGTACCAAATTCTTAATTCTTCCGGATTTTTGCTCCTAAAAAAGAAACCTCCAAGTCCTTTTACCTTCGGCTCCTTTTTCTCTAAGGTATTCTTGTTGTTGACCACATAACCGGAATAAAAAATATCGAAGGGATACAATGCCACATCGAACGTTTGGAATATCACTGAAGAATCCCTTTGAACAATAGCTTCGGCCTCCTCAATATTTTTTGCTTTCAGAAGCATAAACCCCTTGTCGTCATACCGGCCGCCCATAACAATTTTATCTGTTTTTCGAAGCAGCGCAAGGTGTCTGGAATGTGCCGTAAAATAGGATTGGTCATGAACGGGAATCTCATCGTTCCAATTTTTTCCAACGGTATAGACCATTGCATACATGCTGTCAACTTCGATTTGTTGGGCGAATGAGGTAAAGCTCAAAAAGAGAAAGAAGTATGTTGAAATAAAGAACCTATATCTTTGCATCGGCTTCTGTAATGAATGAAACGTATTGGTCATTATCTTTTTCTATGAAAAGATAGCAATTAATTATTTTTTGGAATACAGACCTACACGGTTTCCTTCGGTATCCTTGAAGATCCCGAAAAAGCCCATTCCGGGACCCAACTCCGTCTTGGGAAACAATTCCTTGCCACCGGCTGTGGATACTCGGTCCAGGAACGGTTGCAGGTCTTCCCCCGCCTGCAAATAAACAAGGGTGCCGTTATCCGAAGGTTCGAGCCACTCCGCCTCGATAATAGTGCCTCCAACCCCGTCTTTTGTGTCGTATCGGAAGATTGCCATTTTAGCGCCTTGAAATTCCATTATCTGCAAGTCATAGCCCATTACGGTAGTATAGAACTTTAACGCACGGTCAAATTCAATGACCGGTATTTGAAAGTTTTGGATTGCGTGTTTCATAATCTAGTGCTTCTTAAAAATTGGCAGTATAGTTAAATTAGGGTTGAACAGATTTTTACAGAAGCGAAAGTTAATGTTTAGAGGTCTTTGTGGATTGTAAAAAAGCGAAAAAAATCTTTTTACTGAAATTGGGATGATGCTTCAACTTCCAACTTTTTCGATCGAAAGTCCATGAATTTCCTGTCGTAAGATATTTTATGCCTGTATATTCAGAACCAAAAACTGCCGTCTATTAGAACCTATTGAAAAAGTAAAAATGTCTAAAAAAAGGTCTATTTTACCGGACTAATCACCAACAGGCTCGCTAGAGCCTTTCATAGCATACGTTGAAAATTTCTTATTTCAATCAATACTGTTTCCTTTTTCTGATTCAATTCCAATTCTCCATCCAATCTTAAGACTTTACAATTGAATAATTCAATCCAGTTGTTATGGGTTTTAAGCGACCTACCATCAAAATTAACGTCTTCATATTGTCTTGCCCATTTCAAAAAAGCCTCCGAATTTTGTCGTATTGCAGCTTTTCCCCGTTACGGTCGATTTCACGCTTTTCAAGGCGTTCCATTCTTTTTTTGTCATTTAGTTGAATGAATATTGCCAAATCAAATAACGTTTGCCACTCATTCCCCCAACTTACCAATGAACCACTGATAATAATATTTTTATGTTTCTCGAAATCGGCTTTTAGATTTTTATTCCGTTCTACTATCACCGAGGTCAGCTACACGGCACAGACCACTGTCGATGACGAACATAAACTGCTTATCGACTATAAGCTCGCGAACCAGAACGATAAAAAGGCCATGGGTACGATGCTCCGAACGGCAAAGGCCATTTTAAAGACCAACAACTTTACGGCCTTGTACGATAAAGCCTATCACACGGGAAGTGAGTTCCAGACCGCCCATTCCCTGGGAATCAAGACCCTAACGGTCATACCGGCCATCGGTAGGGCGAGCCAGGCACCCGACCCCGAATACAACTCGGAACATTTTCAATACAATCCCACCAACGATCGATATACATGCCCCCAAGGAAACCTGCTCACCAGTAACGGCTCATGGTACAAAGGAAGAAATTATCGATTCAAACAGTACAAGACTAAGGCGTGCAAAAATTGCCCCGTACGGAATCGATGCACTTCGCCAAAGGCAAACGGGAAAATTATACAACGAAGTGAATTTACCCGATATATCGAGTACAATGCACAAAGAATCAAGGCTAGCGGTAATACTTACAAAAAACGGCAGGCCATCGTCGAACATCCTTTCGGAACCATGAATCGGCAATGGGCTTCGACCATATCATGACCAAAAAAGGTATAGCAGCGGCATCGGCCGATTTCGGGCTCATTGCCCTTGCCTACAATCTGAAAAGAATAATGAACCTAAAAGCGGTGGTTGAAGACGGCATAAAAAATGCATTGTTAAGCCCTTATAACATTGCAAAGACCCAAATGATGACAGAACAAGGTCAGTAAAACATTGTTCGGATAACTCGATGAAAAACTTGTTTGCCAAACCAATCCTTGATTTTTATCTTAATCACGTAATTTAAACCTCAAAACAGGTAGTTTTGAGACAGACTGTCGTTATTTGCAATTCTAGAAATCAAACCAATAAACCCTGTTAATTCTCGAAAGTAATCTTATAAATATTAAGTTGAAATAGATACTTTTTTGATTTGTCATAGAAAAAAATGTCCATCATTAATCCTAAACTGTCTATTTTCAGAAAGAAACCTTAGCTATAGATTTATAGTATTATTAATCATTAAAATAAAAAATATGAAATTCGCATTATTAGTCAGATTGCAAGCAAAGACAGGAAGAGAGCAAGAGGTAGAAAACTTTATTACAAACGCGCTTCCTCTAGCGATTGATGAACCAGATACAATGACTTGGTATGCTATTAAAATTGATGCTTCTACTTTTGGCATCTTTGATACTTTTCCACACGAAGAAGGAAGACAAGCACATTTATCAGGTAAAATTGCTAATGCACTTATGGCAAATGCTTCAGAATTATTAGCTGAAGACCCAACAATTGAAAAAGTGGACATATTAGCAGCAAAAACGCAAATGAGCTAATTTTAAATTTATACCTGAAGATTAAGTTAAATTATAAAATCTTCAGGTATTTAAATTATTTTTAGAGTGAAAAATAAAGCATCAACACTTATCAATGAGACAAATGGAGAACTAGCATTTAAGCTATTTTCTTTTAGTGACGATAGTAATTTTGACCATATACAAAGGCATAATTATTATTCTATTATACTTCTTCTCAAAGGTGAGGCCCAGTTACAAATAGAGCTAGAAAAATATACGATTTCTAATAAAAAAGTTATCTGTATTTCACCTTATCAGCCCTATTCCTTAAAGTCTATCAAACTTATTTCCGGAATCGTGTTGAATTTTCATTCTGACTTCTTCTGTACTTATAAGCATCAAAATGAGATTGAAACAGAAGGCATCTTATTTCATAATATTTTTGGACCTTCCTTTTTCAATTTGCCAAATGAGGAAACACTTCTAAATATTATGACTCAAATGGAGTTGGAAATTACACATGGCAAAATAGGACAACACGAATCACTTGTGTCTTATTTAAAGATATTTCTTATTTCAATCTTAAGGATAAAAAACTTAGATACAGATAGTGAAAAAATAGCATCTAAAGGAAATAGTAAACCTCAGATTTTACAATCGCTGATAAATTCTATTGAAGCAAATTACAAGACAAAACATACTCCCAAAGACTATTCTGAAGTTTTAAATATTTCTTCGACTGTGTTAAGTAAACTTGTTAAAGACTATTTTAACAAAACACTAACCAAACTTATAGCACAACGAATAGTTGTTGAAGCAAAAAGAGAGTTATATCTTACATCAAAATCCGTAAAGGAAGTCGCTTTTTTACTCGGATATACAGATGAATATTATTTCAGTAGATTTTTTAAAAAACAAGTCGGAGTCTCTCCTAATATTTACCGTAAAACAGTTGGTTTTGCAAAGGCGGAACGTTAATCAAAAGCACATAAGAGGTGCATAACTCATTGCTAGTTATAGTCTACTTGCGAACATCCTAGCGGATTTCCTATCAGTGATTTATTTGCCAATCTTAGGGCTTACACACGCAAGGAAATCATACAAAAGGGCGATGATGTATAATACACCTGGGGCGTACCTTTTTCTGCACTCCTCTGCAGACAATGCATCAAAAAGCAAGTCGACATCATCACCACGCTCCGTCAGATTGCTAAAAACTTAGGATAAGTAACTTTTTTGTCAAAACCGCCGCTACTGCTCAATAACTCCAAATATCAGGATGCTATATGCAATTTGGTGCGTCTAATTTTGATCCCTATACCTAAAAATCTACAAGGAAGCGTTTTCCTTGGCGAATAATGATATTTGATTAAACGGAAGTCAACTTTGAATATCATCGTTGATGGGATTTTGCTATAGTTCCTTAAAATTAGCCGGACTTCACATGGCGCGACATTACCAGTCAGTGTAAAAGAAGCCACAGAAAAGTAAAAAATGAGAATCTAACTTTTTACAATATAAATCGCTTGCGATTTAATCTACAAAGATTTATATTTACATATTAATATTTGCAAAAATTAAAATTTTAATAAGATGAAGTATAATCAATTAGGAAATTCAGGGATTTTAGTTTCAGAACTGTGCTTGGGAACGATGAGTTTTGGAAGCAGTGGCTACTGGAGTGTAGTGGGGTCTCTAGATTATAAAGACAGTAAGAGATTGGTGGACATTGCTATAGATTCGGGTATCAACTATTTCGACTCGGCAGATGTGTACTCTCACGGTCAATCAGAAGAAATATTGGGAAAAGCAGTTAAAGACAAACGAAAGGACATGATCATCGCTACCAAAGTACGTGGCAGAATGAGTAAAGAAATTAATAATGTGGGGCTTTCCAGAAAACATATTATAGAGAGCTGCCACAATAGCTTAAAACGATTGGGCACAGACTATATTGACCACTACATCCTACACAGTTATGATCCCATCACTCCATTTGAAGAGACCATCTCTACCCTTGACGACCTCGTATCACAAGGAAAAATAAGATATTATGGAGTAAGTAATTTTCCAGCCTGGCAGCTAATGAAATTTATCAGTACCGCTGAAAAAAATCACTGGCAAAAACCAGTTTCATTGCAAGCCATCTATTCCCTTATTTCAAGAGATGTAGAATATGAATTGATGCCTCTTTGTTTGGATCAAAAATTAGCCTTTACCCCTTGGTCACCATTAGGTGGAGGATTTTTAACAGGTAAATACCGAAAAGACAAACCTATGCCTGAAGGAGCAAGAAGAACTAACGAAGAGCAGAATTTTATCCAAATAGACCCTGAAAAAGGTTATGCCTTGGTTGATGAGTTAGAAAAAATTGCTATTAAATATGATGCTACAGTTCCGCAAGCTGCACTCAACTACCTTTTGAGAAAAGATGGTGTAACCTCGGTACTTATTGGTGCTACCAAGCCACACCAATTAGAAGACAATATTAAAACCACTGACTGGAAAATGGAAGCTGAAGATGTAAAGAAGCTTGACGACTTAACCACACTTAACCCAATCTATCCACATTGGATGCTTCAATTTACTGCAAAGGACAGAACCAATGGCGAATTTTTCATGTAAACGTTAAAGCAACTAAATCTTATAAAGATGAAAAACACAAAAACATTCCTTTTATTGCTTCTTGCAATAACACTTAGTGCGACTTCTTTGATAGCACAAAGTAGAGACCAAGAAAAAAGTAAAATAAAAACTGAAGAGATTTCTTATAAAGACGGAGAAGTTAACCTTAAAGGTTTTGTTTATTACCCTGCAAAGCAAAAAAGCAAACAACCGGCAATTTTAGTAGTGCCTGAGTGGTGGGGTCTTAATGAATATGTAAAGAGCCGTGCCAAAATGCTGGCTGAACTTGGGTATGTAGCTTTTGCAGTAGATATGTACGGAAATGGTTTTGTGGTAGATAATCCAACCGATGCCCAAGCAAATGCCGGAAGTTTCTATAGCGACCCTAATCTGATAAAAAGCAGAATGCAGGCTGCCTACAAAACCGTTACTCAACTCGAACAGGTAAATGCTGCTAAGGTAAGCTCTATTGGCTATTGCTTTGGAGGAACGGTTTCATTATTTGCGGCTAGTTTGGGAGTGCCTTTAGAAACAGTGGTGAGTTTTCACGGTGGGTTAACAGGATTTCAGGCTAGTCCTGCCATGCAAAATACCGAGGTTTTAATATGTCATGGGGCAAGTGATTCTTTTGTACCTCAAGCTGATATCGATAATTTTCATGAACAGATGAAAAAAAATAATATAACCTATCAGTTTAAATCTTATGAGAACGCTACACACGCATTTACCAACAAAGAATCCACTGAGGTTGGAGAAAAATTCAACATCCCAATTTCCTATAATGAGGAAGCAGACAAAGCTTCTTGGAAAGACATGAAAGCATTTTTTAAGATGTATTTCCCAACAAACAAATAGAGTACTATGGATTCAAATATTTTTAAATTTGAAGTCAAAAAACTCAATGGGGAAAGTATTTCTTTAAAAGAGTTTGAAGGTAAAACCATTGTAATTATAAACACGGCCAGCAAGTGTGGCTTAACTCCCCAATATAAGGGATTGGAATATTTATATAAAAAATACAGCGACAAAGGATTGGTTATTTTGGGTTTTCCGAGCAACCAATTTGGTCAACAAGAAAAAGGGACAGCCGAGTAGATTAGTGAGTTTTGCGAAATTAATTATGGTGTAAGTTTCCCCATGTTTGACAAAGTGGAAGTGAACGGAACTAACACACACCCTGTATTTAAGTATTTGAAATCCAAACTTAGAGGGGTTTTTGGCAGTAACATCAAATGGAATTTTACGAAATTTATAATTGATAAAAACGGTAATCCTGCGAAAAGATTTGCTCCTATAACAAAGCCTGAAAAAATGGAAAGTTATCTTCAAAAAATTCTTTAAAAAATGAATGAAGAACCAAGTCTAGAATTAGAGAATCAATATTGTTTCCCCATTTACGCAGCTTCCAGAGTTGTAACAAAACTTTATACACCACTTCTCAATATGTTGGGGCTTACCTACCCTCAGTATTTAACCATGTTAGTACTTTGGCAATACCACACCCTAACAGTAAATGAAATTGGGGATAAATTAATGCTGGAGTCCAACACATTAACTCCTTTATTAAAAAGGTTGGAAAACCAGGAGTTGATAACTCGTAAACGCTCCTCTATTGATGAACGTGTGGTAGAAATTAGCCTGACAAAGAAAGGCGTAGAATTAAAACAGCAGGCAAATATCATCCCAGAAAAATTGGCTTATTCAATAGGTACTTTGGGTATAGACCAAGAAGAAATGGAAAAAATGAAACGAACCTTGCAAAAGCTCATTGCCATTTCAGTACAAAAAAATAGATAGTGAAGAATCAGTAAATTACATTCTAAAAAATTAAAATTTATGGAAATTTCAAACAATAAAAAATGGTATCATTATGTAGCTGCATTTTTTGCGGGTATGTTTCTTGCCAATGCTATTCCCCATCTGATAAATGGGATATCCGGCGACCCATTCCCTACACCGTTTGCAGACCCACCTGGAAAAGGCCTGTCTGCACCTTGGGTAAATGTATTGTGGTCATTTTTTAATATAATAGTGGGTTACTTCTTATTCCAATATGCAAAAATCACAATCAAAAATAAATTGTCATTAATCATCTTTATTATAGGAGCCTTGGTTATTTCAATCGTGCTGAGCATTGTGTTCTTAGATAAAGTAAAACTTTAAATCATCAACTATGCAAAGTTTTAAAAATCACACTCGTTACTATCCACTTCATCATTTTATTTTATCACCCCTTACCTTAATCGGGGTGACATTGAGCATCGTATTGTAGTCTTCTGATTATGGCCTTACTGAAAAATTTTTATGGTTGTAGCAGTCAGTGTTTTTCTTACTTCGTTGATAGCACGTATGTATGCTACTAAAAATCAGGACAGAACCATAAGAGCAGAACTAAGGCTTCGCTACTATATTTTAACAGGTAAAAAATTTGAAACCTTGGAAAGTAAATTAACTATGGGTCAAATTGTAGCCCTAAGATTTGCTTCAGATGAAGAGTTGCCTTCCTTGACAGTAAGAGCAGTTAACGAAAATATTAGCCCGAAAGCTATCAAAGAAAGTATTAAGAACTGGTTATCTGATGAGCACAGAGTTTAACCACAGTACAGCTCTAATGAATAAAAAAAGAAAAATTGCATTTTGGGCATGGCAGAACTTCTTACCGTTTTTTTGGTAATGATGGCAGCCAACAAACTTGTCCAAAACCCCGGAATGTTCTCCTCTCTAGTTAAAGGTAAAAAACCCTGAATTTGTGCAAAGATTTTTAAAAAATTATTTAAGATGTTGGGGGTAGCTTTAGGAGTTGTTTCAGTAATGATACTATCAATTGTACTCTTTATGCAACAAGATAAATATGGAGCAGTTCCCTCAAAAGAAGTCCAGCTTGGGTACAAGCAATTTTCAAATTATAAGGATGGTAAATTTCAAAATATCAACTCTACCCCAATGCTCACCCCAAATTATTCCTGGGCACAATTGCTAAAAGAACAGTTGTTTGAAAGACCACAGGAAGCTGTTCCCAAAGAGGCATTACCAATTGTTAAAACAGATTTGCAAAATCTATCACACGATAAAGATATTCTGGTATGGTTTGGCCATTCTAGTTACTTCATTCAGTTAGACCAAAAAATCTATTTAATTGACCCAGTATTTAGCGGAAATGCTTCTCCTATTCCAGGTACAAACAAAGCTTTTGCTGGAACAAATATTTATCAGGCAGAGGATTTCCCTGTAATCGATTACCTACTTATTACCCACGACCATTATGACCATTTAGATTATCCAACGATTTTAAACCTAAGAGAAAAAGTGGACAAGGTAATATGCGGATTAGGTGTAGGCAGTCATTTAAAAAAATGGGGGTATTCTTCTGACAAAATCATCGAGTTTAATTGGTATGAAAACACTAAACAAACTCAGGACTTAGCCATTCATTGTGAACCTGCCCGACATTTTTCTGGAAGAGGATTTTCTCGCAACAACACGCTTTGGGCATCATTTGTCATTCAATCGCAAACAATGACCCGTTATGTGGGTGGAGACAGTGGGTACGATAGGCATTTTGAAGAAATTGGCAATAAATATCCTTCCATAGATTTTGCCATTCTGGATAATGGACAGTACAATGCTGCTTGGCGGGCTGTACACTGTTTTCCCGAAGATGTTATCCAAGCTACCAAGGATTTAAAAGCAACTCGAATATTGCCAGCACACTCCTCCAAATTTAAAATGGCTAATCATAACTGGTTTGAACCCTTAGAAACCCTAATCTAGCTTAATCAAACAGAAAATCTAAACATAGTAACTCCAAAAATAGGCGAAGTTGTTTACCTGAAAGACACTACCCAAGTTTTTGAATTTTGGTGGAAAAGCAAGACATAAAATGTTTATTTTGAAAAACACCGAACCGCTAACATCACCTACCTAAAAGTGGAGGTTCAGTGTTTAAATCAAGCTTTGTGCTTCTATCGAAGTTTCTGCTTGGTTGACAGTAAATCGCTCCGAAATCGCCATCTTCGGGTAGCTGCAGACCGTTGTGCTTCATTATCCGAAACCGCTAACCAATGATAAAATTCTTTAGAAAAATTCGCCAGAACTTGCTTATGGAAAATAAAACTGGAAAATATTTTAAATTTGCAATGGGGGAAATTGTACTTGTTGTAATTGGAATTTTAATTGCGTTGCAAATTAGTAATTGGAATGAAAGGCGAAAAGATTTAGCTCAAGAACAATTAGTTCTGATGCAATTGCAAAGAGAATATATTAGCAATCTCAATCAACTAGATGAGAAAATACTTATGAGAAACGAAAGGATTAGTAGCTTGTAACATTTTACTAAATCAAATTGATAATCCACAATTAGTCAATACCGACGAATTTTATAAATCAACACGGAGTGGGAAATGGATAATGAGGTGTCCAATCCGTTTACCGGACAACTGGATTTGAAATTCAACTAAAAAAACTGGGATAGCTAAAATATTATCATAGAATATGAAAGGTTTTTATCAATTTTTTAAACGATTCGGACTTTCTTGGAGGTATATATTTTGGTCTTTTGCAGCGGCTTCCATTCCATTCTTTTTTACAAGTTTTTATAGCAAAACATTTTTGGTTTTTCCAATAATTATCTCGATTTTTTTAGGAATATTGCTCTACCTATATTTCGGTATCTTCTTAAAAAAAGCATTTCTTGAATGGCACGAAGCTCAAAAATTACGGAAGCAAATTATCGGATTAACGAAAACCTTTTTCTTTCAAATTGCAAATAACACGTTTGACGATAACAAGCTGGCTTCAGAAAAAATTATGGGAATCCAAAGAAGAATTATTTACAGACATCTGGCTTTCCTCATTTCAATGAAGGAATTGGCAATACAAAATACTTCTAAAGATTTTGAAGGATATCTCGATAAGAAGGAGTTCAATGTTGTAAAACGGGCACTTAATGTACCATTAAAAATTTTAAAACTTCAATCCGAAGAACTAAAGAACTTAAATAAAAAAGCTTACGTGCATGAACAAGCTTATGTGGATCTCCACAATCTAGGAATGAAGTTTATCCATTGTGTTGGTGATTGTGAATTTCTGGTCAATAAAGAATTCCATAATACCAATTACGAAATAGCCAATATAGGCATCTGTTTTTTTATAGTTATCACAACGTTAAGTACTGCTCCGTATTTAGGATTTTGGTCTATTTTTTTTGCTGCTTTTTGGGGCTATGGTCTTTTCTTGCTGCAAAATCTTCAACAGTATTATTTAACTCCCTTCAATAATTCGACGTCCAAAATTGAGATTGATAAGACCATAAATGAAATTGAATATGCCTCCTTGTCATTAATTGTTGGTGAGGAAGTGAACAATTTATTAGGAAAGATTTAATGCCCTAATTCCACCACATAACAAATGATGATAAAACGACAGCTATGATTTAAGAAAAAGGAATAACTATAATGACGAACATAGATCCAAAATCACCGAACAGGTTACCAAGAACTGCCACGGGATAGCATTTTAGAATTCGATAAAGCTCAACAACCGGAACACGGCCAGCATATTAGAGTGTGTGGTCCGGGTTAAAGCCATCTACCAATTTTTTATGCTCGTAATCGGCCACCATAAGCTCCTCATAATCAGTTTTTGTTCCCTTGGTAAACCTATGTACCAATTTTTCCATTAAATTATATATTACCGGTACTATTATCAAGGTCAAGAAAAGCGAACTTATCAATCCTCCGATGATAACCCAGGCAAGACCATTTTTCCATCCTGATCCTGGGCCTGAAGCCAACGCAATGGGAAGCATCCCGAAGACCATGGCAATGGTGGTCATCAGAATTGGGCGGAGACGTGCGTGGTTGGCCTGTATCAAAGCGTTCCTGACCGTTTCCCCTGACCGGACCCTTTCGTTGGCAAAGTCAACCAGGATAATGGCGTTTTTACACACCAGCCCGATCAGCATAATTATACCAAGAATGGTAAAGATGTTCAGGGAATTGTTTGTTAACGCCAATGCGAGCAAGGCTCCGATGAACGATAATGGAATGGAAAAAAGAACTACGAATGGGTGCACAAAACTGTCGTATAGTGAAACCATTACTAAATAGACCAATATAACAGCCGCCAACATAGCAATTCCCAGTGTTCCGAACCCTTCCGACTGCCTTTCTTTATCCCCACCCCATACGTAATCGACCCCTGTGGGCCGTTCGACATCTTGAAAGGCAGCTTCCCATTCATCCGCGACCGTACCGGCCGGCCGGCCAACGGACTGCCCTTTTACGGTAACCGAAGCGGTCTTGTCCCGGCGTTCCAATTGACTCGGGCCTGAAGCTTCCACAATGTCGGCGAATTGTGAGAGTTTTACTTCTCGCCCTTGATTGTTCGTAAGGATTAGATCCCCTACATCGGCAATGCTTTTTCTATTAAAACTATTGTAGCGTATGTTAATATCATATTCATATTCTCCCGCCCTGAATTTGCCATCGGTATTCCCGTTAAATGCGGTCTGCATTGTCAATCCTACCGTTTGTAACGATAAGCCGAGGGAGGTCATCTTATCCCGATCTACCTGAACATTGATTTCAGGGTTTCCCGTTTCTACGGACAATTCGATTTCCGTGGCACCGGGAATTTTATATAGTTCCGCCTCGGCCTTTCTGGCAAAGACCATGGCACTATCCAAACTAGGCCCGGTCACGACCAAGGCCAACGGGGCTTCCTCCGCCACTCCCAAAAGACTTATAGGTACCGTCTTTACCCTGGCACCTACCAATATTTTCTCTAAACGACGTTTTGTTTTGGCTGCAAATACATAAGAATCGTCCACCCGTTCCTTTTCATCTACCATTTGAACGTTGATTTCCGCCTTGTAAGCGGTGGCCTGTGAAGCACCTAAGCCCTCGCTGGTCTGGCCTACAGTAGTGATAAGGCTCTTGACCTCTTCCTGGGTATTCAAAAAGGCCTCTGCTTTTTGGGCCATAAAATTACTTTGTTCCAATGAGGCATCTTTCGGTAGTTCTATCTGCACCAAAAACTCGCCCCTATCCGATGCGGCAAAGAATTCGCCCCCAATAAATCCAGCCCCTACCAAGGCAATCGAAGCAAAGAATATAACTAAAACGACAGACAAAGTTGTTTTATAGTGATCCAAGCACCAAGTCAATAAACCGGAAATCCAATTCGTGAAACGTTTTAATTGTGTTTCGAATTTAATGATAAGCCTACCGAACAGGTTTTTACCTGTGATATGCTCCAATTTTCCAAAACGGGACGATAACCAAGGAATAATGGTAAACGATGCCAATAGGGACAACAGAGTCGAAATTATGATGGTCACACAAAATTGCGTAATGATTTTGGACACCAGACCGCTGCTCATGGCGATCGGAAAAAAGACGACCACGATTACCAACGTTATCGATGTTACCGTGCCCCCTATTTCAGCGGTACCGTCATAGGCCGCGCGGACACGGTTTTTGCCCATCTCCATATGTCGGTAGATGTTTTCGAGCACAACGATGGCATCGTCCACCAAGATGCCTACGACCAAAGACAATCCCAACAAACTCATTAGGTTCAAGGTATAGTCTAAAAACAAAAATCCTATAAATGTCGCCACCAACGAGGCGGGTATGGACACCATTACAATTAGCGAGTTTCTTACACTGTGCAAGAAGAACAGCATGACGATCGCTACCAATAACACAGCGATCAATAGGTCATGGATTACCGAATCGGCCGCTTCTAGAGTAAAAACACTACTGTCATTGGCCACATTGAGCTTGAGATCTATGGTTCTATAATCGCTCTCAAGCTGTGTTATCCGTTTTATAATATCTTCGCTTACGGCCACGGCATTGGCATCGGACTGCTTGATCACCTGCAATAGAATGGCACTTTTTTGATTTACCCTTGCAATTTTTTCGGGTGTTTTTTGACTGTCCTGAACATCCGCAATATCACTGAGCCTCACTTGGATGCCATCTTGATCAGCGACCACTAGGTTACGCAGCTCTTCAACGCTTTTATATTTTCCGGCCAAACGGATCAATATTTTTTGCTGTCTGGTCTGAATATTTCCTGTGGGGAAATCCAAATTCGAGGCCAGGATGGTCTGTTGGACCTGAGGTATGGAAAGGTTATATCCCTGTAGTCGGTCGGCGTCTAAATTTACCTGGATTTCCCTTTCTTGCCCCCCGATCAAATTTATCTGTGCCACACCATTGATTCGAGAAAGTAAAGGGGCAATTTTTTTATCGATAAGGTCGTAAAACTTAATTTCATCCATCGTGCCATTAGCACCGATTGTCATGATCGGAAGGTCGCTCAATGAGAATTTACTTAAGGAGGGTGTTTTGGCATCATCGGGCAAATCACTGATAATGGCGTTGATTTTCCGTTGTGCATCGTTTAGGGAAAAATCAACATTGGCACCATCCGTCAAGGTAATCGCAACCGTGGAAAGACTTTCATAAGAACGGGATTCTATTTTTTTGATGTTCTCCAGAGAGGCAACCGCATCCTCTATTTTTTTTGTCACGGTATTTTCGATTTCGCTGGGCGAGGCACCTGGGTAGATAGTGGCGACTGTTATAATATTTCGGTCGAATTTGGGTATCAATTCATATCCCAGTTGGTTATAACTAAAGAGGCCTCCGAGGGTAAGTATGGTAAACAGCACAATGACCAATGAAGGCCTTTTTATGGAAATTTCCGCTAATTTCATAGTATGGAATAAAATGTTTGAGGTTATTGTCCGGCTCTAGTCGATGATGTCTATCTTGGAACCGTCCTGTAGATTGATCTGCCCGGTAACTACTACAAGTTCATTGCTGTCCAGGCCATCTAATATTTCGACCTTATCACCGAATATTCTTCCGGCCGTTACGCCAGTCAGTTTTGCGACGCCATCCTCGGCCACAAAAACCTGGTTACTGCTTACACTTCCCAAGAACGCATTTCTAGGGGCTACCAGTATCATTTGGCTTTCCCGGTCCGACGAAGTAAACGTTGCCGTTCCGTACATGCCCGCCTTCAAGGCATTGTCCGGATTGTTCGATATTTCGATTTCCACGGGAAAATTTAAACTGCTATCCGATTTCGGTGCTATAAACGTAATTTTTCCAGAGAATGTCCTGTCAGGTAAAACACCGGCTTTCACATTTACCAGGTCGCCCACTTTTAAACTGGCCACTTGGGACTCGTTGACCGTAACCCTTAGTTTCAGTTTCGAGACATCGACAATTTCGAACATTGGCGTTGCCGCTCCTAGAACAGAACCCGGTTCGATATAACGTTTGTTCACAACTCCTTTTATCGTAGCTTTTATGTTGACATCCCCTGCATTTACCTTGGCCTGTTCCAGTCTCGATTGTGCGGTAACCAAGGTCAACTTGGCCTGGTCCATTTGTTGTTCGGTCACTCCACCGGTTTTTAGGGCATTTTCAAAACGTTTGAAATTTGTGGTCGCATTCTGATAGGCCGCTTCGGCCGCGTGCAGTTCTGCCGATACCTGCTCACTTCTCACAATTGCCAAAGTCTGGCCCACCCTGACATAATCGCCTTCTTCTACCAAAACCCTAACGACCCTACCTGGCTTTTCCGCAGAAAAATCCAGTTCTTTAAAAGGCTCAAAGTTGCCATTGGCGGTAAAATTGAGGGAACTGTTTTCCGTTTTTACCGTATCCACTTTTACGGCGACGCTAGCATTTTTTTGTGCAACGATATCCGTCTTTGCTTGATTTTCCTGTTTATTGTTCATTAAGGTAAAGGCGATTAGGGCCAATGCCACTACAATTACAAGTATGTATATTATGTTCTTTTTCATTGTACTTATTAATTTGTTAATGTCATTAATTCCCCTTTGGCCTTCAACAACAGGATTTCTGCCAGTTTGTATTGTAAAATTGCGGTGTTAAAGTTGTTCCTGGCCTTGGTCAAAGCGTTTTCTGCATCCAGTAGATCCGTTAGTGGAGCCAAACCTTGGACGTAATTGTTTCTTGTATTGTCCAAAACTGCCTGTGCCAACCTGACATTTTCGGTTTGATTGTCGATGGTTGCAATACTATTGTTTATTTGGGTTCGGGCATTTTCGTAATCAAGGTCCAATGCCAATTCGGTATCCTTGATATCCTCTTGTAAGATCTGCAGATCGATATCGGCCTGCCTTACTTTGGAACGCGTCCCAAAACCCGCGAAAATGGGAATTTTCAAATTCAATCCTATCGATGAAAAATCAGACCAATATACATTGTCCTCCGGCTTTTTGAACCAGGGAAGATCCGGGCCTTGGCCAAGATAATTGTACCCACCTGTCAGGGAAAGGGTTGGATAAAATTCCGCCTTGACAGCCATTTTTTGGTAGGTCAGCAATTGTTCCTGCTTTTTAAGAAGCAGATACTCCGTTCGATTCTCGGTATCCGGGAATGAAACTACCTCACTTGGTCTGAATTCGAACTCGATTTCCGGAATTTCGATTTGTGCGGTTATGGGCATACCCATAAAAAATTTCAGGGTATTTTCTTGAAGCTGCAGCGCATTGATTATCTGGAGCTGTTGGGTCTCGAGATTTGAAATTTTTACAATGATCCTGTCCAGATCGATTTTCTTAGCCAGCCCGTTTTGAAACTGGCCTTCAATGATATTTTTTGCCTTGATCGTGTTTGCCAATGTACTATCGAGTACCTGAAGGTTTAAACGTTGTAGATATACTTGATAGTAACTATTGGCTACCTTTTCTATTACCTGCTCTTGCGTCAATCGATTATTGATCTGATAAAACTCACGGGTAGTTTTTGCGGCCTTTAAACCTGTGAAAACCGATTGGTCAAATATGGTCTGGTTCAACGAAACACCGAAGATCGAATTCCATTTTTGGCCCAAAGTTGCCTGTATAATGGTGCCCGGTTGCCCAAATGAACTTCCATCTATCACATTGGTCTGTAGAATAGGATTATAGACCAAACTACCGTTCCCTGTGATCTGCGGCAATGCCCGCGAACGAACTTCCTGGATTTGGTACTCACTATTTTCAATGGCCAACTTCGATTTTTGTGCATCGGCCTTGTTCTCAAGTGCATAGGTAACGGCCTCCTTTAGGCTAAGCTGTTTTATTTCTTGGGCATTGGCTACGCAAACAAGGTATAAAAGGGAAATGCTTAAAAAATTTTTGATCATAAACGGATACGTATTTAATGGGAAGAAATATTTGGATGTCCTATAGTGTTTTTTAAGATTTCTCTTTTTTTTACAAAATTCTTTATCCCCTAAAGCCCTAGGAGCTGTTTCTATGTATGCTATAGATACATCTTGCCAAAGCCACTGGATCCTTTTGTTCACTTTGGAAAAGTTCCACGTCCACTACGGCGGTCGCCTTACCACTTTTAACGATCTTTGCCTTGGCCAAAATATCCTCTTCAACGGTAGGATGGAGATAATCGATGCGCATATCCAAAGTATTTATCCTATCCTGTAAGGAATCGAGGGTCGTCGCCCCGGCAGCTCCTCCTGCCGTATCGGCGATAGCGGCCAAAATACCTCCATGCCATCGTTTTTGCAGATAGTCGCCTATAAATTCTTTCTTAAAAGGGACTTTGATGCTCACGTACCGAGGTTTGATCTCCATGATTTCCAGCCCGAATATTTTATTGGCCGGCATCATGTTTTCAATGGCATGCTTTAGAAACGAATGGTCATCTTGCCCTTTTTCCTGCATTGGTTTGATTTTTAAAAATTAAAGGAATAATATTTTTCTTTTGCGAATATAAATACTATTTTCGACTTTCTAACTAAAAAAGTCAAATGGTCAATACTAAAAGTACCGATGTTTTTTCGTCGATAGTTGATTCCGCCGAGAAAAGATTTTGCCGTTATGGCCTTAAAAAAACAACCATGACGGAGATTGCCGGAGATATAGGTCTATCGAAAGCATCCCTCTACTATTACTTCCCCAATAAAGAAGAACTCTTCAAAGAAGTAGTAAGTCAAGGTCATCAAACGCTTTTGAACGAGTTTGAAGGTCTGCTTTCTTCAGATGTTCCTGCGGAAGAGTTATTCCATATTTACCTTAAAAAGCGATTGGTCTTCTTTCGTGATTTTGCACACCTCAGTTCATTGAGCCTGGAGTCCATAAACAGTTTGAAGCCTGTTTACGCCGAGCTATTCGAGAACTTTCGCAAAGAAGAAATACTGCTTGTAGGTAAAGTATTGGCAAAAGGTATTGCCGCCCGAGATTTTGACAATCTTGATATCGCCTATTTTTCCGAATTGTTCATCGCGATCTTCCAAGGGTTGCGCCACAATGTAATTATTAAAAAAGACATCATAAATATTACGGAAACTGAGTATTCTTTATTGCAGAAACAATATGAAAGTGCATTGAATATGTTCGTGAAAGGAATCAAAAAATAAATGATAGGCCTTTAGAGAGAGGAAACTAATTACTCGTTGCCTGTGAAGTTATAATTTTTGGAAAATGAAAAACAAGATGCTGCCCAAAATAAGGTATTTGCCTTTTTATGCAATCTCGGCACTGCCGATGCCTGTTCTGTACGTATTATCCGATATCTTGTTTGTGGTGGTCTATTACCTAATGAAGTATCGAAGAAATGTAGTATCGGACAATATCAAAAATTCCTTTCCTCAAAAGCCACAGATCACTCGGAGAAAAATCGAAAAGGACTTCTATCGGCATTTCTGTGATATACTTGTCGAATCCATTAAGACATTGACCATCAGTAAAAGGTCGGCGATGAAACGTTTGCGCCTAGAGAATCCGGATTTGGTCGAACATTATTTAAGCGAGAAGAAGAATATTTTGCTTTATACGGCCCATCAGGGAAATTGGGAATGGCTGATATTCCTACCACTATTTTTTCCATACCGATCAAATACCTTTTACAAACCGATTAAAAACCACTATATCAATGGCCTATTTAAAATTATCAGGGAACGATTTGGTGTCCATTGTATTGAATCTACCAAGGGATATAGGACCATTATAGACCTTGAACGAAAGAATGTCATTATGATGAACTGCATTATCGGTGATCAAAGCCCCGTTAGAATCAATGCTAAACATTGGTGCCATTTTTTGAATCGGGAAACGGCTTTTTTTGTAGGGGCAGAAAAGCTTGCCAAAAAAACCGGTGAAGTTGTTCTGTTTCCTTCTTTCAAAAAAATAAGAAGAGGATACTATGGACTACGTTTTAGTTTAATTACGGACAATCCCGTTTCCATGAGAACCAATGGGATTATAGAAGACTATGCCGGGGCCTTGGAAAACGCAATCTTGAAATCGCCGGGACTTTGGCTATGGAGCCATAGAAGGTGGAAGTTAAGTGCCTGAAGATGGGATTTTAAAGGTCCCAGCATTATCTGGTCTATCCAAAAAGCTATTGAAATTTAAGACCAATTATATTTGACTAGAAAGAACCGAGACAAAAGGTTTAACGACCTAATACTATTTATCATTTTGGTAATTCTTATCATATTCGCTATCGTGGTAAATATGTAAACTTTATATTGCCTTAATAATCTGACCCAATGATCAGTAAATCCGAACTTGTCGCGTGCTCCGCCTTAAACTTCACTCAATTTGGGAGCAAACGGTTCACACTCGATGAGTTGGCAAATCAGCTCGGCATATCAAAGAAGACCATCTACCATTATTTTAACAAAAAAGAGGAATTGGTTCAAGAGAGTACGGCCTATCTGTTGCAAAGCTATTCAAGGGAGATTCAAGAACCTGAGATTGCTTTCTGTAAAGATCCGCTCGAAAAGATCATACTGATATACAAAAAGGGTTTCGAACATTTAAAATATTTCAGTCCCACGTTCCTATTTGGGCTAAAGAAATATTATCCCAAGGCCTATGACCTCTTCAATGACTTTCGGAATGATCTGGTAAATAAAACCGTTTACGAACTCTTTGTCGATGCACAAAAATCGGGCTTTGTTCAAAAAGAAGTGAACTTGAAGTTGGTTTGTGAACTGTATTTTTTGAATTTGAACGCTATCGCTTTTGGTAGATCAAGTCTTTTCGATAAATATACACAGCAAGAGATTCTACAACATCTCATAATCAACACTATAAAAGGTATTGTGACGAAAGATTACACCAATAAGTTTATCCAAAAATAGACTGACAAATGTCATTTGGTACAAAAGTATTTCAAGGTAAATTTGGTTGAAGCGAAAACTACCAAATATAAATGCTTGCCGCAATGAAAAATATACTAATACCAACGGATTTTTCAAAGGATGCCCAAAAAGCAATCGACTATGCCATTCACATTTTTAAAAGGGAAGAATGTGTTTTCTATCTGTTACATGCTTATTTCATTGTTCCGTCCGCCCCTGACAATAGGGAAAATTACAAACAAAAACTTGACGAGTTAGCCGATAAACTTGACACTGAGGGTCATAATCCAAAACATGAATTCAAAGACCTGTTTGTATTTGGCACTCTTGCCAACGCTTTGGAAGAAACTATACCAACCTACAAAATAGATTATGTGTTCATAGGCACCAAAGGGTCTACGGCAATGCGGGAAATGTTTATGGGCAGCAATACCTTTAGGACGATTAAGACTGTTGATTCTTGCCCTGTAATGGTAGTACCGAACAACCTGCCATTTTCTACCGATGAAATAATATTTGCAACGGAATTTACGGACAATCCTGATGAAAATGAGTTGACCCCAATGCTGGATATAGCACGTATTTGGAATTCTACCATTATAGTTGTGCATATTGGGACCGGGAAAGAACTAAATGCCGGTCAATTAAAAAATAAGGAACGCCTTGAACAGCGATTGAAAGGATTGCCCCATAGATTTCTAGAGGTCAAAGAAACCGTTTCGGTCACCAAGGCATTGCACCGCTTGGCAAAAGAGAACAATAAGATTGGGCTGATAGCAATGGTAAGGCATAGGCATAGTTTTTTTGTAGAACTTTCCCGCGAATCCGTTGTGAAAAAAATGGCGTTCAAGGCAGAAGTTCCTCTTTTGGTCATACCCGATATCAATTAGCATTTTACACCTTTAAAGTACAAGTCTAAGTGGGAAGCCCGACTTTACAAGGCGGTATTGTTTTTGAAACACAAACACAATTCTTATGAGTTCCCTTAATTATAAAAGCTAAGAATATACTTCACTTTTGCCTCGTTGACCAGTTTCCCTTTTTCCAAAATATCTTTTCCATACCTCGTTTTGAAATGGTTCTCGTGTAAAAATTTCAGGTTTACATGGTGCCATTCCATTTCGTTTACATTCATTATCCCATTGACCGCCCATTCCCTTCGTAGTAGCAGTTTTTTAAAGAAAAAATTGGGCGTGCCAATATGAAAAAGGTCGGCGTCGCACAAAACCTCGGCATACTTGTTCTTGGGGCATTGTGGCATTTTGGTGGCATCGATACACTCAAGGACAGTATCCAACCTATTGGGATCATAATGCATTTTCTTTAAAAACCCGGAGGCCAATGCTTTGCTGACTTCCTCATGACCAATATAGGTTTTGGAAAGTCCGGTGTCGTGGAACCACGCAGCTATGAGAATTGGCTCGGTTTCATCGTCCGTGAATCCAAGATAGTTGGAAATAAGCCTTGCATTGTCCACTACTTCCTTGGTATGTTCTATATTATGAAAGGGAAGTTTGCTACAGGAACCGTTTAAAAGTAGTTGAGTGCAATGGTCTTTAGCTTTATCGATCATAGTAGTATGTTTTTACGATTGCCCAAAGGTTTTTTTGCTTTATTGTTGTTTGGCATTTTGATATAATTATTTAACGATGGATATATACTAAATCTTATTTGAAGATAGGGGTTTAACATCGATTTATGTAGAAACAAGAGCATTGGGCAAGTGGAAGGTTTAAGTATAATTCTTCATTTACGTCATGGTAATCCCACATTTTAAATATAGCGAGTGGCAGAATACCATGATGTTTTCCATTGCTTTTACTTTTAGCACTTTAAGGTTTGTTCAAAAAATTCTCAAATGATTTTCGGGGCAATAATTTCATGGGTTGCTGTTGACCAAGATTTTCGGACATAGGCTCTCGGCAAATGGTAAGACCTCCCTTCGATAATTTTGTAGAGAATTAACTTAGGATTCTCTTCGGACTTAGTCTTTTTCCAAAACCGTAGTTGTTCAATTTCATCATATTTCCATTGAAAGACCAGAACTGCCCACTAAAGGCAGTTACCGCTAATACTATTAACAAGTTCTTGAGAGTTTTTTAACAATATTATATGTTACAACACACTTTGTTTTAACTTATATTTGTATGCCTTTGAAATGAAATACAGGAATGGTTGTGAAATCGGTAAAGGAATGTAACGGATTACCTGTAGGAAATGCAGTCATTGAATTTAGTGGAACTGACCATAATGGAAATGAAATTCTGTTATCTGATTTACTAAAAAAAGGCAAATTGGTAGTTGTTTTTTATAGAGGACAATGGTGTCCCATATGTATGCCACATTTAAGAAAGTTACAGGAGGATTTAAAGAAAATAGAAGATAAAGGAGCAAGTCTTATAATTATTACTCCGGAAAAACAAGAAAACATTAAAAAAACCATACTAAAAACAAGTATTACCGTTCCCATAATATATGATAAAAACTATAAGATAATGAAGCAATTTGATGTAGCTTTTATTCCAAGCAAGGGATTAAGGTTTATGTATAATACAATGCTCCGTGCAAATCTAAAAAATGCACAATCTGATGATTCTCAAACACTCCCTGTACCCGCAACATTTATTATTGATACAGATGGTAAGGTAATTTGGAGACATTTTAATCGTGATTATAAAAAAAGATCAAAGATTAAAGAATTATTAAATCAATTATAAATTGATGTTTACCCCGTTGCAAATATTTTTTGGAACACAAAATGAAGGTATAATCTGAAAGAAACAAAAATTGCACAAAAGATGCTTTAGGTTATTGATGAAGAAATTCGTAAAAAATACTGGTGCACTTGCAGAGAGAACAGCATCCAACCCTATTATGATGGTATGCATAAAAGAACCTATTCCGTACTTCCGGACGTAGAAATAACAGAAGACCAAAAAGTAGAATTGTGTGGTTGTAATCAAACTGCTAAAGGTGCTTTTTGTGATGGGTCATATACTAAACTTTAAAAATAATTTTAATATGGAAACACAAGGATTAAGTAAAAAAAGAAAAATCGCGGGATGGGTATTTGCAGGGTTACTAACGGCTTTGCTTTTATTTAGTGCAATGGGTAAGTTCACTATGCCTGAAATGGCGGAAAATTTTACCAATTGGGGACTAGGTGATTGGCGTACCATTATTGCTCTGGGAGAAATAATTTCTGCCTTCCTTTTCTTGTTTCCCAAAACAAATGTTTACGGTGTATTCTTATTAAGTGCACACATGGGTGGTGCCATTGTCACACATATGAGTCATGGAGAACCATTTATTGTGCAATCTGTCATTCTCGTTTTAGTGTGGATAACTGCCTTTATTCGTAACCCGGAACTGCTTCCAAAATTCAAGAGCTAAGAGAAAACTTGGCCTGAGGGAGACAGGCTCATGGCGATTCGCCAGATAATTTATAGGTCAATAGCTATTATGGGAATTTTGGGGTCAGAAACATTTAAATTATCGGGATTGGCTAAAGCGTTAGAACAAATAAAGCCTACCGGCAAAAACTTACCGGTACTTTTTACTTCGCACGGAAGCCCAATGGATATTCCCGTACCCCATTATGGCAATCCTTTCAATACTTACCTTGGGGATTTAGGAAAAGAAATTAGGAAGAACTACTCCATTAACGCTATTTTGGTAATTTCTGCACACTGGTGTACCGAGGGAAGTTTTGTCAATATATCTCCTGCACCAAAAACGATATACGATTATTATGGTTTTCCTGACAACTACTATACTATTAAATATCCAGCATCTGGACATCCTCTATTGGCTAAACAGGTAGCTGAAGGTATAAAGGAAATACAAACAACTACCGAGTGGGGATTTGACCATGGAAATTGGCCAATGTTGATGCACCTCTTTCCAAATGCCGATGTTCCCGTATTTCAACTTAGTATTGATTATTACAAATCTGCTCAATATCATTATGATTTAGCAATTCAATTAAAAAAATATAGAAAACAGGGGGTGCTAATTATCGGGAGTGGGGCTTTGATTCATAATTTAAATTTAGCAATGAGTAAAATGCAAACAGGGGACACAGAAATATATGGTTGGGAAGCAGAATTTGACGATTGGATAAGAAAAAGAATTGAAGATAGGGATGTGAAAGCCTTGATTGATTACAAAAAAAACAAATTAGGGGAAATGGCCGCGCCCACTCCTGACCATTACGTTCCAGTTCTTTACGCAATGGCATTAGCTGATGACAATGACAATATTCGACATACTTTTTCGGATGTATTACCAGGGTTTAGCAACAGAAGCTTTATTATAGAATCTAATAGTTAACACTTTGTAATTGATTAATTGTGAAAAATGAAAATTGAAGATGAAATAAAAGGTAGATTTAGGAACGAGTACCACAAAGGGCTGATTAATTTAGTTTACACCGAGAAGCATGTTAGTTATCAATTTTTACAATATTTAAAAAAGTACAAATTGACAGAGTCGCAATACAATATTTTAAGGGTTATCCGCGGTGCTAGCGCAGAAGAAAATGTATCTATCCGTTATCTAAAAGAGAGAATGCTTGATAAGAATTCGGATGTAAGCCGGATTGTCGACAAACTCTTTCACAGAGAATATATTGACCGAAAAGAAAACTCAATTGACCGCAGACAAAAAGAAATTTCATTAACGACAAAAGGATTGACTTTGCTCGCTGAAATGGATGACTGTGAAAAAAAAGTAGATTTATTATTAAAAAACCTTTCCTTGCATGAGGTGAAAAACCTGAACAAATTATTGGATAAAATACGAGGGTAGGTTATAAATTTTACTAGTTCTGTAATATTGAAAATAAGTTGGGTAGTAAAGGTGAATTTCATAGAATTTTCTTATGTTATGTGTAAGCTACCCCAGTTTAGAATTGCTTTATTGTCTAAATTATCGACACTAGCTAACACCGGATACTTTCGGTTTAACTGGCTAAAATCCCAACTTCACATCTTGGGTCAAAGAATCGAGATATTTCTTTTCATTCAATTTATATAGAATGGGCGGGCGACTCCCAGTTTTTTCTTTGGACTGCCCAATCTTGATTAGAATCTTGGACTTCAAAATCCGCTGACGAAAGTTACCGCGATCCACAGGTCTTCCCAAAATGGCCTCAAACAATTTTTGTAATTCGGGTATGGTAAAGATTTCGGGCATGAAATTCGTAATCAAAGGCCTGCTTTGGAGTTCTGAGCGGAGGGTCAATAGTGCTTCCGATACCAATTGTGGATGATCCATTGCCAAATGATCGCTTTCAAGAACATTTATCCATTTGACTTCTTTGAAAAATGGACCAGTTTCCAATCCGATCTGCTCTTGTCCTACAATACTATAATACCCGATTGTAACAAAACGCTGCGAAATCCATTTTATAAGCTCTTCGGGAAATCCCAGCGTGGAAAATCTACTGATTTCTTGGGCAAACTCACGTTGCGCAGCTCCGAATGTACCAAACTGACTTAATAGAAGATTGTCCAGTTGGGTCTGTTCGAAAAGAATTCTTTTGGCGGCAAGGTCAATATCCTCGGTTTGACGGACAAAACCGCCGGGTATGGTCCACATATCTGCATGTACTTGTTGCACAACGGCAACCTGCAATGCTTCCCCATCAAATCTAAAAATAACACAGTTGATGGATAATTGGGGAATGCATGAATTTAATTCCTCCCGAATAAATTCAAGGGTTTCTGTTGTGAATTGGGTCATTCTGTATGCATAAACGATTGATTGCAAAACGAATATAATTGATAAAAATGTAAATGGGGTTCTTTTTTTTATATATTTGAGTGAATTTCACTCAAATAATTAATTCTATTAAAAATGACTAACTCTAAAAAGGGAAGGACTAAAAGGAGAATCCTTAGGGTTCTTGCCGTTCTAGGAATATTATTGGCAATTATCGCAATCGCCGCCTACTTCATGTTCAAACCCGCCGAGGTAAAGGTTCTGGTTTTCTCGAAGACCGACGGCTATCGGCATGAATCCATAGAATCTGGTATCGAAGCGATTAAAAAACTCGGACAACAAAATGATTTTACGGTTGAAGTCACAGAAGATGCCACCCTATTTAATGAAGCCAAATTAAAGGATTTCATGGCAGTCGTCTTTTTGAACACCACCGGCGATGTTTTGGATCCCGTACAGCAAAGTCAAATGGAACGTTTTATCCAAGCTGGTGGTGGTTATGTGGGCATCCATTCCGCCACCGATACGGAGTACGGTTGGCCTTGGTACGGTAAGCTATCCGGAGCCTATTTTGACAGCCATCCCATGAATCCCAATGTACAGGAAGGTAAAGTTACTGTTGTGCAACCCAATCATGTTTCAACGGACTCGTTACCAGAATCTTGGATGGTTGCGGATGAATGGTACAATTATAAGTCAATAGAACCGACCAACAATGTGTTGATTACCGTAGATGAATCGACCTATGAAGGCGGTACCAACGGAGCCAACCACCCGATTGCTTGGTATAAGGAATACGACGGTGGACGTTCTTTTTATACGGGGATGGGCCATACCGATGAGCAGTTTTCAGATTCAAAATTTTTAAGCCATCTTTTAGGTGGTATCAAATACGCTATTGGTTTGGGCCAACCTGTTGATTACAGTAAGGCATATGCTGAACTCATGCCTGAGGAAAACCGTTTTGCCAAAACGGTCTTTACTCAAAACCTGAACGAACCAATGGAGCTTGATTTTCTATCGCCAAATGAAATAATCTTCATCGAAAGAAGGGGCGACGTTCATATTTATGACCTTGAAAAAGGTACAGATTCCGTAATCCATACCATGGATGTTTTCTCAGGCTTGGAAGATGGCTTGTTGGGCCTTGCCGTAGATCCGAATTATAAGGATAACAACTGGGTCTATATGTACTACTCGATACCTGATGAAGACAAACAAAATTTATCTCGTTTTGTACTGAAGGATTATACTTTAGATCTTGCTTCCGAAAAAGTATTGCTTCAGGTCGATACACAACGTGAAGAATGTTGCCATTCGGCAGGTTCGATCGAGTTCGGCGCGGACGGACTGCTTTACCTTTCCACGGGAGACAATACCAGTCCGCGAGCCGATGGTTATGCGCCAATCGACCATCGCGAAGGCAGAATGCCATGGGATGCTCAAAAATCTTCCGCGAATACAAACGATCTTCGAGGGAAAATCCTAAGAATAAAGCCGGAAGATGATGGAACATATAGTATTCCCGAAGGCAATCTTTTTGCCAAAGGAGAAACGAAAACCCGCCCAGAAATCTATGTGATGGGCAATCGCAACCCATATCGTATTTCGGTAGATTCGCGAACAGGATTCCTGTACTGGGGTGAGGTCGGCCCAGACGGAAACAATGATTCCCTGAATCTTGGGCCAAGAGGCTATGACGAAATCAATCAGGCGCAAAAAGCAGGAAATTTCGGTTGGCCTTATCTTATTGCTGACAATGAGGCGTATCACGCCCGTGATTATGTGGCCAATACTACGGGAGCCGCTTACGACTCCTTAAAACCAATTAATGAATCCCCTAATAATACGGGATTACGTGAACTTCCACCATCGCAACCCGCAATGATTTATTATCCGTATGCAGTTTCAGAAGAATTTCCGAATTTGGGTACTGGGTCACGGAATGCCATGGCGGGCCCTATTTACCATAGCGAAGATTATCCTGATAGTGGTCGTAACTGGCCAGATTATTTCGATGGAAAATTGTTAGCCTATGATTGGATGCGGGGTTGGATATTCGCCGTGACCTTTAAAGAGGATGGATCGTTCGAAAAAATGTCGCAGATCGTTCCGAACATGAAGTTTAACAATACCATCGACATGGTCTATGGGCCTGATGGTGCGCTCTATATTTTGGAGTATGGCACGGGATGGTTTTCGCAAAATGTGAATGCCACGCTTTCCCGAATCGACTTTATAAAAGGGAATCGCGCGCCGAAAGCCGAAATCGCTGCCGACAAAACTATCGGGGCAGATCCATTGATCGTAAATTTTGCGGGAAGAAATTCCATCGATTATGATGGGGATGAGCTTTCCTATAAATGGACGTTCAGCGATACCGGCAACGAATCGACAGAAATAAATCCGTCATACACATTTACGGAATCCGGTAAATACAAGGTAAACTTGGAAGTAACCGACTCCGAAGGAAATACAGCGGAAACTGAAACCGAAATCATGGTGGGCAATGAGCTGCCCGAGCTATCATGGGAAATTACCGGTGGAAACAGTAGCTTTTTTTGGCCCGATTCCCCAATAGATGTCAAATACAAAGTTGATGTCAGCGATGCGGAAGATGGTAAACTCTCGAACGGTACACTTGATGCCTCGCGTGTGATCATTTCCTTTGATTATCTGGCCGAGGGGAGCGATAAGGTGCTAGCGATGAAAGATCATTCCGAAATGGCCGATGCATCGTATTCCTCTATAGGAAAAAGCTTGATCGGTGGCTCGGACTGCGTTTCCTGCCATAAGGAAAAGGAGAAATCCATAGGGCCTGCATATCTCGACATTGCCAATAAATATGCTTCCCATACGGGTGCATTTGAAATGCTGGCCGGAAAAATCATCAATGGGGGTAGTGGCAATTGGGGCCAAGTCGCTATGGCTGCGCACCCTGATTTAAGCGAGACCGAGGCCAAACAAATGGCCGAATATATTTTGAGCCTTTCTGAATCGGCTACGCCCAAAAAATCGAAATACCCACCTTCGGGAAGTTACACAAACGATTCTCATATCGGTAGCAAGACGAAAGGAACCTATATTTTGACCGCTAGTTATACCGATCAAGGAGGTGGCGAAATCGAAGGCTTAAATGCGCAACAGACATTTCTGCTAAATTACCCAAAAATTGAGGCCGAGGATTTTGATGAAGGTTCGTCACAAAAAATGAACGTACCTGCCGGTACGGTCCCTGATTTGGATGAGGCTTTGAGCATCGCCATTGGTCAAAAAGGAAAGTATTTCATGTTCAAGGATCTGGATTTGACTGGTGTCAAGGCCATAAAAGGAAGGTTTGCCGTAGCTGCCGGAATTATTAAGGGTGGCGATGTGGAATTCCGTGTGGGAGGTATAGATGGAGAGTTACTCGGCACGATAACAGTGGAAGTTGGTTTAACTGAATTTGGTCTGAAGGAGTTTCAAACAAATTTCAACAAATCGGTGGAAGGAAAACAAGACTTCTATGTAGTGTTTAAAAGTGAAGAGAAAGACGAATCGACCATGGTCGGTATTGTCGATTGGTTCGAGTTTTTTAACAAGCCGCTCTAGTGCTTTTTTTGCGTAAATGAAATAGATTTAGGAATGAAAAAATTCTTTAAAATTCTAGGAATAATAGTTGTTGTGCTGCTCATTGGGGCAGCGGTAGCTTGGTTTGGATTTTTAAAACCCGAACCACCACCGATTTCCGATGAAGATAGAGCGCTGGTCAATCTAATGCCATTGCCTTCTGAAATGGAACATGGCAATGGAAATTTTCTAATTAATGTTGATTTTGGCCATTCCCTAAAGGGTATGAGCAATTCGAAAATCGAAAAAGGCCTTGAACGCTTCTATTCTCGATTTGGGGAGATCACCGAAATACCTATTAAGAACAAAGAAGGTGTTGAATTGGTAATCGATTGTAAAAAAACCACTAAAGCATACCCTTCCTTAAATGACGACGAATCTTATTCCTTAATTATTTCCGATTCCAAAATAGAGCTGTCTGCGAATAGTGATACTGGTATTTTGTACGGATTGGAATCGCTCTTGCAATTGACAAAACAAGAAAATGGCGACTGGGTCTTTCCAGAATTGGAGCTAAAGGATAACCCTAGATTCCCTTGGCGTGGATTGATGATCGATGCTGGGCGACATTGGGTAAACAAAGAAACCATCCTTAGAAATCTAGATGCGATGGCTGCCGTCAAAATGAACGTTTTGCATTGGCACCTTTCGGAATACCAAGGGTTTCGGGTGGAATCGAAAAAGTTCCCGAAACTTCACGAAATGGGTTCACAAGGCAATTTTTATTCCCAAGAAGATATAAAGGAAATTGTCGCATACGCTTCCGATCGAGGTATACGTGTTATTCCTGAATTCGATGTGCCGGGGCATACGACGGCTTGGTTTGTCGGCCATCCTGAACTGGCGAGTGCCCCGGGCCCTTATGTTCTGGATTCCGTATTCGGTATCCTCGATCCGGTAATGGATCCGACTCGCGATGAGGTCTATGATTTTTTGGATGTGTTTGTTGGCGAAATGGCCGATCTGTTTCCTGACGAATATATGCACATTGGAGGCGATGAAGTGAAGACCGCTCAATGGGATGCCAATGATTCAATCCAAAACTTTATGAAGGAAAACAACATTGAAGATTCCCATGAACTACAGGCCTATTTCAACATCCGTCTTCAAAAAATACTGAAAAAGCACAGCAAAAAAATGATGGGCTGGGACGAGATTATACATCCAGATTTACCTAAAGATGGTATAGCCGTACAATCATGGCGATCACACAAATCGCTTTGGGATGTCGCCAGATCTGGTAATAAAGCGGTATTGTCTTCGGGATATTATTTGGATCACAAGCGACCCGCAGCCTTTCATTACACCGTAGATCCGATGAAAATCGAGGGCGGTGTAACCATCGATATCGATTCGACGAATTGGAAAGGGTATGAGTGCAAATTATATGTACAGGGTACCGAAATAGATGGTCATGTTTATTTCTTCGGGGAAGGCGAAAATCTAAGGGGGGTCATGAACTTTATGGAGACTGCCACTGACTTTTCCAATGTGCAGCTTGATGACGAAACGATGAAATTCGAGGCCGAGGCTTCCGTAGGAACAATTAATTATGAACTAACGACCAAGGCTGATTCCCTTCTTGGCGAGGCCAGCATTGCTATGTTTACAATTGATGTAAAGGGAAGGCAAACAGGAGGAAGCGATATGCCCGAGGGGGAAGCCTTGCCTAAATTTGAGAAAATTCAGCCGTTGACTGCCGAGGAAGAAAAAAATATCTTGGGAGGCGAAGCCTGCCAATGGAGCGAAATGGTCGATAACCGAACCATAGATTCCAGAATTTGGCCGAGGGCGGCCGTTGTGGCCGAAAAATTATGGAGTCCACAGGTGCTTACATCCAATGTAGATGATATGTACCGCAGGTTGATGGAGTTGGATGATGACTTGGATCAAATGGGAATCCAGCATCAAACCAGTGGCCCGGAAATCGTTCAAAATATTGTTCAGGAACCCTACCAAAAACCCCTCCAGAATTTGGTGGATGTTTTACAGGAGGATGAATTTTTTAATCGCATGCTGATTTACGAACCCCAGTTGTACACGACCACTCCTTTGAACCGAATCGTCGATGCCGCACGGCCGGAAAGTTATGTAGCCTATAGATTCAATAAAGATGTCGATTTGTACCTTGAGACCAATGATTCTGATGCCAAAGAACGTATTTTATATGAACTGCAAGTTTGGTCGAAAAATCATTCGCAATTGGCACCTGCCCTCGGAATTCCGGAAAAGTATATTGAAGATAGTCCGCTCTCGTTGGAAAAACTTCCCGAAGAAAACTCCCGTTTGAAAGAAGTCGAAGCTCATTCAAAAAACCTGTCGGCACTATCCGAATTGGCGTTGAGTGCATTGAACGGACAATCTGTAAATACAAATAACTCGGAGATGGATTCGCTCTTTATCGATGCAGGTAGGGGTCATGGCGGCACCAAACTTTCGATTGAGTCAGGACTGAAAAAATTGATTCAACATAATCAGGAATAGTAGTATGAAACGCAAACTAAAAATCGCCTTAAAGATTGTTTTGGGATTGTTTTTACTGTTCGTAATAGCAATAGGTCTTTTTATCTATAAAGCGCGCTATGGATTTAATTTTTACGAAAGCGACCCACCAGAGCTACCTGCGGATATGGTCGGACATACGGTCCTGCTATTCTCTAAAACCAATGGGTTTCGACATGGCGAAGCGATTGATGCTTCCATTCCCGCTTTTGAGAAAATGGCCAAGAACAACGGATGGAAACTTTTCTCTACAGATAATGGTGCTGTTTTTAATCCAGAGCAATTGCAAAAATTCGATGTGGTCATCTGGAACAATTGTAGCGGAAAGGTTTTGGACAAGGAACAACGTCAAAATTTCAAATCCTATTTGGAAAATGGAGGCGGTTATCTGGGCATTCATGCCTCTGGCGATAATTCACATCAATGGGAATGGTATGAAAAAAATGTAATCGGTACCCTGTTTTCACATCATTCGTTGAATCCACAATTTCAAATGGGGACAATGCATTTAGAGGAAGGAAATGCAACACTGACTAAAGCTCTACCGACCAAATGGGATCGTGAAGAGGAATGGTATGTTTTCTATGACAGTCCGCGCGATAAGGGTTTCAAAGTTCTTTACGCATTGGATGAAGGCAATATGAACATGAGCGGAAACATTCCACTTTTGGCTTCGGATAAGGATTTTGGTATGGGCGAAGACCATCCTATAGTTTGGTATAATACGGTTGGAAAAGGTCGGGTGTTCTATTCCGCCCTCGGCCATGCGGGTAGTGCGTTTGAGGAACCTGAACATTTACAAATGCTTGAAAATGCGATTCAATGGGCCGGAAAATTCAATGACGAATAGAAAAATAAGAATATCCTAACTTAAAAAAAGAACACATGAAAAAATCGATTGTTAATCTATTGGTTATGGCATTTATTATGTCAGGGGCGATCTTATCCGCCCAAACCGAAAAAACCCTTGGTTGGATTAACGATTAAGTTTTCCGGAGTCGGTTATTAGTTGTCACTTAAATACATAGAAATGAAAAAAGTCTTAAAATTTCTCAAATACGGGCTATTGGCGGTCCTAGGAATACTAATTGTCGCTTTCTTAGTGATTTACATAAAAATGGCATTGGCATCAAGTGGTAATTTTGATTTGCTTGGCGAAGAGGCGACTTCTAGTACCCAAAACGGAATCTTGTATAGGGATTTGAATAAAAATGGAAAATTAGATGTCTATGAAAATCCAAAAGCATCCCTAGAAGACCGTGCTAACGATCTCGTATCCCAAATGACCTTGGAAGAAAAAGCGGGATCTATGTTCGTCAATATGATCGGTACGACCCCTGAAGGGGAACCTATGGAAAAGCCTGTTTTTACATCCGACCCCATGACATTAATGATGGCCTTTATGCTGCCGTCCAATTCGGAGATGATCGCCAAAAAGAAAATGAACAGCTTTAATATTCTGACTTCCATAGATGCCGATCTTCTGGCAAAATACAATAACAGCATACAAAAAATGGCCGAACGCACGCGTTTGGGCATTCCCATAACCATTGCCTCTGACCCCCGTCACGGCACCGAAAATAATCCGGGAGCGAGTTTGTACACTCCGGCATTCTCGCAATGGCCTAGTTCGTTGGGCCTGGCAGCAACAAGGGATACGGTATTGGTTCGTGAGTTTGCCGATATCGCAAGACGGGAATATACGGCTGTCGGTATACGTTTGGCACTGCACCCAATGGCCGACTTGGCAACTGAACCAAGATGGGGTAGGTCGAACGGCACTTTTGGCGAGGATGCGCATCTCTCTGCAATGATGACCAAAGCGTACGTTTTAGGATTTCAGGGCGATTCGTTAGATCAAAATGGGGTCGCCTGTATGACAAAGCACTTTTCGGGGGGCGGCCCGCAAGAAGATGGCGAGGATGCCCACTTTCCATATGGCAAGAACCAAGTATATCCAGGGAATAATTTTGACTATCACGTAATTCCATTTACAGAGGGGGCTTTCGAGGCAAATACGGCCCAGATAATGCCTTACTATGGAATTCCGATAGGGCAGACCAACGAGGATGTGGCTTTTGGTTTCAACAGGGATATCATAACCACATTACTTCGAGATTCTTTAAACTTTAAAGGGGTAGTTTGTACGGATTGGAATATCATTACCGATTCACGAATGGGCGAGGGCCGTGCATGGGGCGTTGAAAATTTAACTCCTAAAGAGCGGGTAAAAAAGGTAATCGATGCGGGTTGCGATCAGTTCGGAGGCGAAAGCATACCGGAACTTATTGTAGAATTGGTAAATGACGGAGCCATTTCCGAAAACCGCCTAAATATTTCCGTAAAACGGATTATGCTTGATAAGTTTCGTTTGGGACTTTTCGATAATCCTTATGTGGACGAAAAAGAAGCTACACAGATTGCCGGAAAAAAGGCTTTCCGTGAGAAAGGAAAAATTGCACAGGGCAAATCAATGGTGTTATTGAAAAACAATGGATTACTTCCGCTTAAAAAAGGGACGAAGATTTATGCCGAGGGAATGCTGACCCCAGAAGTCATATACACCAATGGAGCATTAGTGGACAACCCTCAAGACGCCGATGTTATCTTAAAAAAGATACGAACACCGTACGAACCACGGGATGAGTATTTTCTGGAAAGTTTCTTCAATCAAGGAAGGCTGTATTATTCGGATGAAAAGAAAAAGGAACTATTGGAGCTGATAAATCAAAAGCCTTCGATCGTAGTCGCCAACCTGGAACGCGCTGCGATCTTGACAGAAATCGATAAAGCCTCAAGTGCCCTGTTTGGAGAATTCGGTACAAGCGATGAAGTATTGATGGACGTACTTTTCGGAAAAGTGAATCCCTCTGGAAAATTGCCTTTTGAGCTTCCGTCATCTTGGGAAGCCGTGGAAAACCAAAAAGAAGATGTTCCCTATGATTCGAAAGATCCGCTATACCCTTTTGGGTTTGGGTTGTCTTACAAGTAACTACAAATCATGATATTCTTTAATTTGAGAATTGAAGATGTTTAGACAACCTCGCCAAACCTTTATGGGATTTGGGCTATGAAATCTTGATTTATAGTATGACATTTTGTTACTCCCAATGTAAACTATCTTTTTGATCTCTTACTGATTACTATATAAGGGCGAGGTATCAATATGTTATTTATAAATGTCGCAAAGCCTTGTTTTAATCAGTAGTGAAACATTCATTTAATTAAGTAATTAAGTAATTAAGTAATTAAGTAATGCTTGGGTTTTCCCCAAGCCTCTGCGGAAATCGGGCAAACCTTCCACTGCAATCCTCCCCAAGCGGACACGCTTCGCCGGTCCGCCCGTGGCGTCTTTCCGTTCCAGTTTTGCCCGAAATCCTCGATGCCGCGCAAAAGAACAAGCGGCGGAAAACCGCTTGCCCTTTTCTCTCCCCGAACACAAAAGCTTAGGATGGGTCTATCCAAATTATACCCCACAACGATTTAACGAGTGATTTGTCGAAATCCAAAGCCTTTGGCTAACTAGAAAACATACCTTATTGGTGTATAAATCATTTTATGGAGGTGGTCGTTTTACATAAGGAAGCTTTTTATGCCCTGTTCAAAAAGGTGGTCGAACACCTTGAAGCGGATAGGAAGGACACCGAGGATAAATGGATCGATGGGGCGGAAGTGATGTCCATACTAAGAATAAAGTCCACGACCACATTACAGAAATTAAGGGACGAGGGAAAAATCAGGTATTCCCAACCTCAAAAGAAGATCATCCTTTACGATAGGGAATCGGTCATGGAATATATCGAGAAACACGCCAGAGAAACCTTTTAGTTATGGAAGAAGAAATTAGAGTGGACGAAGATTTTAAAAATTCCTTTAATATGGGCTACCGTGTAGCTCAGGAACTCAATCTAAAAACCCAAATACTTAGGGATCACGAAAAGCTCGTGCCCAATAACCCAATACACTTGGGCATGCAACAGTATATTGATGAAGCCAAACTAGCTATCAACATCAAAAAGAAAGAATCTTTAAATCAAAGTACAGATGATACACTAAAAAAGAAGAAAGGTAAATCCCGTGGGAGAGGGCCGAGCTTGTAATTGCCGGAAGATTCTATAAAAATCAATTTATCGCCGAGCAGTACATTTCCATTACTTCAAAGATATCCCTATAAGTATGTTCATCCACCAGCGACAAATCCAATTCACTGGCGAAATTACATAAGAGTAGTTTGAGTTCTTCCATAACATCCTCCTCCAATCCACTGGCAATAGGCTCATAGATTTTATAGGCCAGCGACCTGCCGAATTCAGTATCGAAATTTTTTCCCGAATAGTTGTCGCAGTCGGCTAAATAATCCTCGAAATAGCACATGTATTTTCGGTCCAGGCCCCAAAAGTACAGCGCGGTAAGTTAGTCTTTTTCAAGGCTGTTTTTGAACCGCCATAACTTTTCAAATAGGCCAAGTCTGATTTCATAGGGCAAGTCAAATCCATAGTGATTGACGCTTTGAAACAAGTCGGTAATAACGCTATCATTTGATAGCGGTTCGAAGGAAAAAGCCATCAAAAGTTTACGAAGAACCGACTTTTTAAAATAGGCCACGGTAGCCGAATTGACCTCTTTCGTGATGAACATTCTGTCGCTGATACTTATCAAAGTGCTTTAAATTTTAGAGATGTTTGCAGATTAAAATCTTGAGATTACCCAAAGATACCCAGTAAAGAAATTATCCGAGGATGCTATTCACAATTTAACTTTTGCACCCAATCGTATGTTCTCCAAGCCGTTGCGGAAGTCGCACAAACCCTCTACTCCAATCCTCCCGAGCAGGCGACCTTTGGCCGCCCGCTTTCGGTCGTCTTTCCGTTCCAGTTTTGCCCGACACCCTCGCGGCCGCGCAAAAGAACAAGCGGCGAAAAAGTCGCTTGCCCTTTTCTCCCCCTACCCACAAAAAGCCTGAACATTTCCGTATTTCCTTCCATTTTTTCAATGTCATATCGAACCAGATAAATTTCGTAATTGTACCCATTTGAGCCCATATGGTCTTATCTGATTTTACGAGTTAAATAATTGATTATAAGTTAGTTGTATTCATATTTCATTGATTATATTTATCCGTGAAACGGATAGCGAGGTGCATTCTGAGTAACTCAGAATTGTCTACTTCTTGCGAAGTGTTTTGCCTTGAAAAGCAATAAAAATGAAAGAACGGAAAAGAGGTCGAAAACGATTGGGGAACAAGAAGCGGTACCATAACATCATGCTGCGGTTCAACGATTCGGAATATGAAAAATTGAGGCAACTATGCCAATCCTATAATCTGGATATTTCGCAAAGGGGAACGATAAGTCCGCTTTTAAGAAGATTGGTTTTGCAAAGCGAATCCGGAGAAAAGGATATGCTCCCGGACACCTCGAACCTTGCCTACCATCTCAATAAAATTGGTAACAATATTAACCAACTGGTAAAGATTGCGCACCATAAAAATCTGAGAAGTCCGAACAGTAGTTTGCAAAACGAGATACAAAGAACAAACGAATTGCTTTACTCACTTATCAAAATTGCGACAGAAGAAAAACCAGCATGATAGCGAAGATCATTTACGGCCAAACCTGTACGGGAACGTTGAACTATGTCCTCGGCAAGGAAGGTGTGCAAGTACTCGGTTACGGCAATACGTTTTCCCAAAGTATTTCGCCAAAGTTTTTCGGGAGCGTGCTGTATTTTCAGGGACAGCGCAACGCCACCAAGAACCGCTATGCCCATATCTGCCTGAACCTTCCGCACGGGGAACATTTGGATGACAGGACCTTTTATAAAATTTCCGAGGAATATATGGAGAATATGGGCTTTGGACACCAGCCTTATATTGTCGTACGGCACAAGGATACCAAACACGAACACGTCCATATCGTAACCACTATCGTAAAAGAAGATGGAAAAGTCCTGCCTATTTACAATAGCCATAGAAGGAGCATGGCGACACGGCAACAGCTCGAAAAGAAATACTGCCTGACACCAGCTCCAACAATGAGACGAAAGGAACAGCTGCCGATACACAGATTGCCGAAACTAAAAGTAGGTGCGGATGCAAACCAAGGAACCCGATATTATTTACGGGATGTGCTCAACACCATCAATCAAAGATATAAGGTATGTAGTTTCGAGGAACTCGCGAGATTGGTCAAACCCTATCATATCGAAGTAAAGACCAGGGAAAACAAATCGGGACGGATAGGGGTAAAATATGGACTGGACAACCAAAAGGGCTATCGAACGAGTTTCATCAACGGCTCCGAGGTGCACCGTAACCTGAGCGGCCCGAAACTGCAAAAGGTATTCGATATCCATTCCAAGTCGAAGCTGTTGCCGATACACCGCAAACGCCTTTTGAAACAGATAGGGACAACTTACGACCTTTTCCAAACTATACATCCGTATGATCTGGAAGAAGTTGCCAAAGAATATCAAAATATCGATATCAAACTAGATAAGAACGAAAATCTCATCGAAGGATATACCGTATATGATAAATCGATGTACGTTTTCAGGGCAAGGGAACTTTCCCAAAAAATTCGAATGCAAAACCGTTTGGATATTTTCGGTAACGGCAACGAACCCACGCAAATCGATACCGAGAGCAAACAGTTCAAATTGGAAGTCCAAAAAACGATAAGGGAAGCATTGACAACATCCTACCTACAATCCCCGAAACGGGGAGGACTGCTATCGGAACATATCGCGACCAGGAATTTTGGCGATATCGTTCCGAACTTAAATACTTCGGAAAAATTTCGCTTTTTGGAAAGTTATGTACCCGAAACAAAAAAAGGGAAATTCAGGAAATCGTTACACGATACCTTTACATTGGTCAGAGCTAGATTGTATGAACTTGAGACCAAGAAAGAGAAGGCCGCCCTGCAGAACAAATTCAATCTCATAGGTAAGGTATTGAAAAATAAAATCTTCAACGTCGGCACGGAGCAGGGAAGCGTTCGTCTTTTGTTCCAAGCATTGGGTGTGAAGTATCATAATGACCGATTGTCCTTTACCAATTCGAACAAGCATGCCGTGCCTGTGAAGTTGGGTAAATTATCTTTTCCAAAGGAAATGGAAAACTATGTGTCTTCAGGCTTCGTGCGTCAAAACCATTTGATGTTGGAAATGTTGTCCGAACAGTCGTCCGAAAGGGGTCCGAAGTTGACGGCGGCCGGAATGTTCTTGCCGATGATATTCCCCAAGCTCTATAAACGAATGAACCCGGAATATAAAACGCGGTACGAAAACTTGGCATTAAGTGCATATATAAAACATGCCGAACGTAGGCATGCCCCTTTCGAAAAATCGGCAAAGGACTATATCGCCCTTTTCAATGCCAAGGGGTTCTATTTTGTAAAAGGGGAAGAGGGGCTGAGGGTCAAGTCGATTTATACAGGTAACGAATCGAGTCATACACTCTCTAGAAGAACAAGCCTTTATTTGAGTTCAATTCCCAATTTGACCGAAACATTAAAAGAACAGCAACCCGTTATCAATAACTTGGTTGAAGATAGGAGGAACAGGCTCGAAAACCTGTGGTCAGGACATCTAATAGAAAGAGGTGTGTACGATAAAGTGGCCTTTATGTTAACGGCCGAAAAAGTCTACCCGAACTTACATCGTGAGATGGTACAGCACCATATGGATAATGGTCTTCGTCAAAGTATAATCATCGCTTCCGAAAGGCAATCCAGTATCCAGCAAAATCAGGTACTGCGCAAAGGTGCCTATGCTATCAGTTCAATATTGGGCGGTAGTAGTACAAACACCGAAGAGATGTACAATGGGTTCAAGGACGAGTTTACTGATTTTGCAAAAAACAAGAGGAAAAGTAGGGGTATGGGGCTTCCGTGGTAAATTTAAGAGAATTGCCTTCGGTTAATGATTTTGCGCCCTGACGGGCGCTTTTTTGTGGATAGGGAGAAGAAAGAAAAGAATCTATTTGCTAGGACAAATAGAAAACCAAAAACCGCTTTCTGCTCATTTGGATAATCCCGAGACCAACCCCGGACATAACTAAGTTTATGGTAGTTATAATTGAACTAGTCTACTTCCTATGATGATGTGATTTTGGCATTTATTTCGTCCAGTATTTTCTCTGAAACGCTTTTTCCATAATGCTTTTCTGTTACCTGAACACTAGAATGCCCAAGTCCCGATGAAATTTTGCGGATGTCGATACCCATATCCAAGCCGATGTTTGTCCAAGTATCCCTCAATGTATAAGTAGTTATCTTTTTTTCAATCCCTGCCAATTTCGCAATTCTTTTAGCGTACTTATTGAATGTCTTGACCTTTCCATTGTTTACCATATGTAATCTTTCAGGCGTAGTACTCTCTGGAATTATAGGAAACAGGTACTCATCATCATTTTGGCCGTTCAGATAATATCCTATTATTTTAAGGGATTCTTCATTTTGTAGAACGCTAAAGTAATCTCCTTCATAAATAGTCTTTTTACGGAAATATTTGATGCGATTGTCGTTGAATTGAAAACGTTTTAAAATGGCCATGTCAAAATGGTTCATGCCCATATTGTTGAACATGAACAATAAAAAATTACGGGTATCCCATATCGGAGTGCGAGCTTCTAATTCTAACTTTCTGATAGCGTTTATATCTTCTAAACTAAGAGGGGCAGGTGCATTCTCATGGCTTTGTTTTTTAATACTCGACAATGGCTTATGGTCTTTTAGGTCTTGATATGTTTTTCCTGCATCGTTCATGATGGCCTGTAAGCTTCTAAGGTGTATAGCGGGCGTATTTTTTGATTTATAGCGGTTGCTCATGTATGCCTTAAAATCTTTTGAAAAGGCGTAGTCCATTGCTTTGATTTCCATATCCAAATCTTTGTAATCATCGAGCACTTTTAATTTGCCGTCTTTTAATTCGAAAAGTGTTTTGATTAAAACCGTATCATCCTCCCCTTTTAGACTTTTGCGGAATTTAATCAAGGCTTTCAGAGCGTCTTCGTAAGAACTTGCCGTGGAAAAACGTTCTTCAAGTCGCAGTCGATTTAGATATACCGCACCATGGTTGAGTATGGAATTAGATGGGGACTTCTTGAAGAATATTCGCTCGATTTCAGATTTCAATTTTTTTATCTCCCAATTCTTTATTTCGCCTGCATGCTCATCCATCCATAAATCTACATCCGAATAAATCTTACGGGTGCGCTTGGTATGTCTTGTAGCGTTCATAATTCCAGTAATCTTTCCGGTTGAAAAATCATACTGTTTTTCCTTCAAATGTAAATTGAAAGGAATATCTCGGGTTTTTCTGGCGTGCCCTACGCGCAATACCAAAGGAAATTTTTTATCTTTAGTTCTGTGATCTGCCCGTTTATCAAAGGCTATCTTGATTGTGGCCATAATTATTAGCTTAAAAAAGTGGCGTGCTTTTGGCGTGCTTTTTTTGATTTTAAATGGTTTGTAGTGATATTAAAGATAAGTAAAATCCCAGTAAAATGGGCATTTCAAGACATATAAAACCATATGGGACCATAAGTGAACCGACTGTTAATCAGAGGGTCCTTGGTTCGAGCCCAAGAGGAGGAGCTAGCAATAGCAAGGCTTCAGAGAGTTTTCACTCCTGGAGCCTTTTTTATTTGCACATAATTTGCACATAATCCATTTTAATTCTTGTATAGTTTTAATTGGTACTATTTGGATGTATTTGAAACCAAATCAGTACGAGATACGGATTTCTCATCAAAATTTAAATGTTTTACGATTTTTCATTGCACTGTAAAGCTTTCGATTTTCAAAACTTCTGGAAGATAATCCCTGCCGATTATAAGATTTTGAAGCTCTAGAATAAACTGGTTTGAATCTTTTCAAATAAGGCCCTATTTTCTTAATCCTCAATTTCAATTGTTGATAACTCCAAAATCCATCCATTTTTAGAAAAACGCAAATGGTAGCATTTGTATCGTTTTGAAACCAACTATTATTCACCAAATGATATTTGGTTTCATTTATACCGATTTGGTACAAGTCATTGTTTATCAAATATTTGTGGATAAAACTAGTCAATCAGCCTTACCTTTTCCCCTCCTTCTTTTTACCTTTATACCAGGAATTCTCTAAAAGAAAACAAAAGCGCTTTTGTTCATTTTTTAATCTAAAAAGAAACAAAATGGACAATTTTTTGATACTCGAACGGCTCGACCGTTTGGAAAGGCTGTTGATTGCCAATAAAGAGGTACTGACCTTTGAGGAAACCTGTGACTATACGGGAATATCCAGAAGCTATCTGTACAAACTGACGGCTGCGGGGCATATCCCGCACTCCAAGCCCAACGGGAAACTGATCTTTTTCGAAAGGAAGAAGATCGTCGATTGGCTGCTCCAGAACGAACGCAGACCCGTTCCCGAGACCGGAACTATAGCGGAACCAATTCGTTAGGTAATACGAATCCTGGATTTTTGTCGATTCACAATATGCCTCTGGAATCACCATTGGCCTCTAAAACCTTATCATATGAAATCAATTCCCTATTTAAGGGTGGGCACCTCGTACTACAAACGGGTACAGGCACCGACTATCGCCGGGCATTTCAACGAGATCCTGGTGCACTGGAACATCGAGACCATCCGCCAGGACCATGGGAAGGATTATTTGAGCAAGGTGCCCAAGTACGATGGCTTCACCTGTATCCCGAGCCACATCGGTTTCAAACAGGAATATAAGGGCTTCTACAATACCTATTCCCCGTTACCGGCAATCCCCAAAGAAGGGGAATACCAAACCTCATTGGGATTTGTCGAACACATATTCGGGAAGCACTATGAAATGGGGTTGGACTACCTGCAATTACTGTATACAAAACCGGTCCAGGTGCTGCCCATTCTATGCCTGGTCTCCAAGGAACGTTCCACGGGAAAGAGCACTTTCCTCAAGTGGCTGAAGGCCATCTTCGACAACAACCTGACCTATCTGACCAATGACAGTTTCAGCAGCCAGTTCAACGCGGATTGGGCTAACAAGCTGCTCATCTGTATCGACGAGGTACTGTTCAACAAGGAAGAGCTTACCGAGCGCATCAAGTACCTGAGCACTACCAATATCAACAAATTGGAGGCCAAGGGAAAGGACAAGCGGGAAGTGGAGTTCTTCGGGAAGTTCGTTCTCTGTAGCAACAACGAGGACAACTTTATCAAGATAGATGGGAACGAGACCCGGTTTTGGGTACTGAAGATACCAACGCTCAAAAAAGAGAAAACGGATTTCCTCCAACAACTGGTATCCGAAATACCAGCTTTCCTATACTATCTGCAAAAACGAAGATTATCGTCCGGGCATACCACCAGAATGTGGTTTGCCCCAAAACAGATTAGAACTGCGGCGCTAATAAAGTTGGTACAGAACAATCGGAATCGGGTGGAGAAGGAACTGGCCAGTATCCTGTTCAGTGTCATGGAAAAGTTCGATACCGAGAAAATACATCTCTGTCCAATCGATGCGCTGCACCTGCTGAACAAGACACGTGTCAAGACCGACCTGACCCAATTGCGGAAATTGCTGAAGAACGATTGGAAACTCGTCAACCAGGACAACTCCAACAAATACCAAAAAGTGACCATTTGGAGCGATGGAGATATCCACATGACCGATGCCAAGGGAAGATACTTTACGGTGGAAAAGGACTTTTTGACCAAAAATTTTGATGATACGATGACGGAATAGCACGGGGCCAATGTTCATGGGGTCCGAGGCTGTCATCATTCTGTCATCATTCTGTCATCAAAAAAAATAATGATGACGGAAAACACTTTGAAAAAATGAAGAACGATGACGTGATGACAAAACGATGACAGGGAAAACCTAATACCGTAGGGGCCTTAGAAGGTGTTGTCATCATATCATCAAAAAAACAGGTAAAACCATTCGGCTTATGAAAAAAGAAAGAACAAACAAGTTAACGTGCGAAAGAGCCCGGGCTTTTCCCATCGAAAAAGCGCTGGCAAAACTCGGGCACTTTCCGACCAGATCGACCGAAAAAGAAGCTTGGTTCCTGAGCCCGTTCCGCTCGGAGACCCAAGCCTCTTTCAAGGTGTCCAGGAAACTCAATAGATGGTATGACCATGGGGCGGGACAAGGCGGTAATGTAATCGACCTAATATGCCAAATCAATAATTCTTCCGTTAGCGAAACCTTAAGGTTCTTGGAGCAGGGCCAGACCTCTTTCTCTTTTCAACGGCAGCCTCCAGTTGGAACCCAAAAGGATACAGGGCTAGAAATTCTGCATGCACGTCCTATTCGGCATTACGGGTTGTTAAACTATCTATTTGAACGGAAAATTTCCATTTCTACGGCATCGACCATATGTAGGGAGGTCCATTATCTTCATAAGGGACGACGATACTTCGCCATAGGATTGAAGAACGATTCCGGTGGATGGGAACTACGGAACAAATATTACAAGAATTCCAGCTCCCCGAAGGATATCACCCACATCAAAAATGGAAACCGAAAACTCATCGTTACCGAAGGGATGTTCGACCTATTATCCATTTTGGAATTTAATAAAGAAGTAGAAACCGAATACGATTTTTTGGTCCTGAACTCTACGGCATTGGTCAAAAAAGCGATTAAGCCAATGGATAATTACGACCGAATCGACTTCTATCTGGACAATGATGCAACTGGTAAAGCAACGACCCAAAACTTGCTGGCCCATTCCAATAACTGTTTGGACAAATCAAGTTTATACGAGGGGTATAAGGACATGAACGAATGGTTGATTTTTAATGCTAAAAATGGATTTGGTCAGGAAGCGCAAGATGTGTTTTTGTTGCCACAAAAACGATCTTGCTTTGCTCCCGATGGTCGCAAAGTAAAAAAGAAATGAAGAGGACCTACATCAAGTTCCGGTGCTCCATCTACGAGAAGAAGCTGCTCAAGAAAAGGGCGGAACGGGCCGGTATTTCCCTCTCCGAATATTGCCGCAGTTCGGCTTTCGGGAATTCGGTCATCGAGCGTTTGACCGAAGAACAATTGGCCCACTATAGAATGCTGGTGAAGTACAAGGGAAATTTTACCCGCATCGGTAATATGTTCAGGAAGCACAATCCGAAACTGGCCAGTGAAGTCGAGACCTTGGCAGCGGAAATAAGAAAGCACCTCCATAATTTTAAAAGGACCAAGAAATGATAGGAAAAGGGACATCCATAGCGCACACCGGGACAAGTATCGATTACGGTTGGAACCAGGAGAAGGGTGCCGAGGTGGTCCTTAGTCAACACCTGGCAGGGGAAAACCCCAAAGATATCACCGAAGAGTTCAGGCTGGTCCAGGAGGAGAACACGCGTTGCCAAAAGAACACCCTCAGTTTTATCCTTAGCCCGACCCGGAAGGACGGTAGGAATTTGACCAAAGCACAACTAAGGGAAATGACCCAACGGTTCATAAAAGAAATGCAGCTGAAGGAACGACAGGCCATCGCCTTCGTGCACAGGGACAAGGCACATACCCACGTCCATTTATATGTGAACAGGATAGGGTTCGATGGCAAGGCCTATAACGACAGCTTTATCGGAAAGCGCAGCCAACTGGCGGCGGAGAACGTTGCCAAGGAAATGGGGCTCACTACGGTCAAGGAGGTACAACTGGAAAAGGAACTGGATTCCATAAAGGTCCGGATGGAAATAAAGGACATCCATCATAAAGTAATGGAAAGCGATAGACCAAAAACATTGGACTCCTACATCAAGGCCATGCAGGAAAGGAACGTGGAAGTCATCCCGACAATAAACCGGGCCAACAAGTTACAGGGATTCCGGTTCCAATATGAAGGCCATAATTTCAAGGCAAGCGAGGTACACCGTTCCATGTCCGGGGGAAGGATAATGGCACAGCTTTCCCGGAACAAAGGTGTAACCAAACCAAAGGAAATCGGCAAATCGGTCCAGCTGTTAGGGAAAACGGTGGAACTGGGTACCAACCTCGCAACGGGCATCGCCAAGAACATCATCAAGAAAACCATCAAAAAGGCCATCGACACGGGAATTGGAATTTAAAACCGAAAATTATGGGATATAAAAAATTGGACGAGGTAATGGAACTGCTCACCGACGAGTTGGACGGGTTCAACAGGTCTCTGGAAAAGCTGGAGAAACTGACCAAGAATGCGGACCATATCAAAATCAGGCCGGACACCTCGGAAATCGAACGATTGCTCCGAGAGCATCTGAATTCCGAGAAAGCGAATAATTCAAAGCTTGATGAATACGTTCGAGGAATTACCGAGCAGATTTCAAGTGCAAGATTGGTTCCGAAGGTACAGTTGTGGGTTCATTACTCGATTTGGTTCATATCCTTGGTTATCATAGGTTATCTGATTTTCAAAGTTTCTGGCATAACCTCTGTTCAAGAAAAGGCTTTTGCGAAGGGAGAGCAAGAAGTAATTTCAAATCTAAAAGGATATTTTGACCAAAACCCTAAGCATTATCAGTCGTATAAAAAATGGATAAAAGAAAAAGATAGCGTTCCAAATCAAAAGTAGTGTGCGCCCTATGGAATTTTTGCTTAACGCTTATCTGCCGGAACACTACAAAAATTCCACAGGATCCAGGCGCAAAGTTTGGGTAAGGATTTGGGACGATATGTGCAAAAAGATCAGTTTTTGATTGTCCAAAAAATTGTTCAATTCTTAAGACCATCTTTCAAAAAATGAATCCGGCAATAAATGAACGTTTGTATATAGCTGTTTATTAAAGGCCAACCGTTAAGTTAGGTATAATCGGTTATCCTACTATTTGATTTCCAGTAACAAAAGGTTGTTCATAATGCCTTTGGCCCGTTGCTTTGTACAAAGCATTGGCCACCGCTCCAAAAACAGGGGGAAATGGCGGTTCTCCCATACCTGTGGGGTCTATTTCATTCTGTACAAAATGTACGTCGATTTCCTTTGGCGCTTCGTTCATGCGAATCATTTGATATTGGTGGAAATTGTTTTTCTGTGGCACCCCATCCTGAAAGGTCAATTCCCCATAAAAGGCGTTACCAATACCATCTGTAATGGCCCCCTCTGCCATGTTTGTTGCTGCATCGGGATTTACCACCACTCCACAATCAATGGCACAAACTACTTTTTCAACTACGGGTTTACCGTTCTCCATCTTTAAATCCAGTACATGCGCCGCATAGGAGTTATGGCAAAAATAGGCCGATACACCTCGATGTTTTGTTGAATCATTTTCTTTCCAAGCCGATTTTTCACGAACCAATTCCAGGACTCCGGCGTACCTATCGGCATCATAATCATTCCGTTCGCCTACAGGATTTTCCTTGGCGCGTTTTAGCAGGTCCAAGCGAAATTGAATGGCGTCCTTGCCCATGGTTTCAGCAACTTCATCCAAGAACGCTTGTTCGGCACCGGCCATAAAATTAGATCGTGGAGCTCTAAAGGCACCTATGGAAATGTTGGAATCAATGGTCCACTCTTCTGCCATATAATTATCAATGGCCCCTGCCGGAAAACGATTGGCGAACAATGGACTCTCCGGCACCCCGCCTGCTTTAACATGTAATGCCGTTAAATTATTGTTTTCATCAAAAGCCGCGCGATAGGTTGCGTGATAGGTTGGGCGATAAATACCATTGGTCATATCGTCTTCACGGCTATATACTAACTTTATAGGGGCATTGACTTTTTGTGAAATCAGGGCCGCTTCCACTACAAAGTGGGCATAGGCCTTGCGTCCAAAACCACCGCCCATTCTTGGAAGGTCCATCTCAATATTCTCTTTCGGTATTCCCAGACTACTAGCAATGGTAGGGATGATCAAAGACGGAATCTGTATTGGTGCTGCAATTTTCGCCTTTTCGCCTGCTACATGGGCAAAAGCATTCAAGGGCTCCATGTTATTATGAGCAAGAAAAGGCGCCGAGTAACTTCTTTCCAAAATTGTTGTTGCATTTTTGAAGGCTACTTCTGGATTTTCATCTTTTCGGACAACTTTTCCCGGTTTTGCAGCAAGTGCTTCCATTTGTGATTTATGGATCTTGGTAGATTCTAGTCCTGCGGGTATGTTAATCGTTTGTTTTCCACCAAACCCAGCGATTATTTCCGAATAGGCGGTAATGGGTTGCCATTCAACTTTTAATTTCTTTTTAGCTTGCATCACCTCCCAAGTAGTGTTGCCCACTATCGCAACCAATTCAGGAAAAGCGTTGGTGTCGAAACCGCCTTTTTCATATCCGTCCTTAAAACTCTTGATCGTAACCACATCCTTGATTCCAGGCATGGCTTTGGCCGCTTCACCATCCACTGATTTGAAGGTCAAACCAAAAGCTGGTGGATGTTCGATCATGGCGATCAACATTCCTTCCTCTTGAATATCCATGCCAAATAAAGGCCTACCGGTTACAATGCTTTTTGCATCTACATTTTTTTGCGAACGGCTGATCAGTTTAAAATCCTTTACCTCTTTTAGTTGTACTTCTTCGGGTACGGTAAGTGTTGCTGCAACTGAAGCCATTTCTCCGTACCCGGCCGATTTTTTGGTGGCTGCATGTTGTAATACTCCTGCTTCTGCGGTAATCTCTTCCTTGGGTACCTGCCAGGTTTCTGCCGCCGCCGCTATCAACATCTGCCTTGCGGTTGCTCCGGCCATTCTAAGCGGCTCCCATCGGGCACTTATTCCCCTACTGCCCCCCGTAAATTGAAATCCATATTTGTCTGCATGATAGGGCGCCTGTTCAACCAGTACATTTTTCCAATCTACATCTAACTCTTCTGCTACCAACATGGGCATGGATGTCCTGATATTCTGACCGAATTCCGGATTGGGCGTATAAATGGTCACAACCCCGTTATCACCTATTTTCAGATACGAATTCATCTCGAACCATTCTTTGGGCATTTCCCTGACAGCCATCTCTTTTGCCTGCTCAGATTTGCAGGAGTTTAAAATACTAAAGCCAAGTACCAAACCGCCACTTGCCAAACTTGTATTCTTGATAAAGGCCCTACGTCCCATATGCGTCTTTAGCTTTGTCATCTCCTAATTTTTTTGATTAAACGTTTTCCGAACTAGCGGCTGTTTTTATTGCTTTTTTGATTCGCGTATACGTTCCACACCTACAGATATTCCCGTTCATAGCGCTTTCAATTTCTTCGACCGACGGATTGGGATTCCTTTTCAACAAGGCCGAGGCCGACATTATCTGCCCTGCCTGGCAATATCCGCATTGGGGTACATCGATTTCCAGCCAAGCTTTTTGTACAGGATGATCACCATGTTCCGACAGTCCTTCAATGGTCGTGATTTTTTGCTCCCCAACAGCCGAAACAGGTAATTGGCAAGAACGTACCGCATTGTCACCTAAATGCACCGTACAGGCACCACATTGAGCGATACCGCAACCATATTTAGTACCTACCAATTTAATATGGTCTCTTAGTACCCATAGCATTGGAGTATTTGAATCAACATCTACACTGTGTTCCGATCCGTTAATATTTAAGTTGAATATTGCCATTTTTAAAAAATTTACTTAAAAATAAAGATTATATATTGGGTGTTGCCTACGAAATTCAAACAGTTTTAACCTACTTTGTCAAAATCCTAATTGTTTTTAGTTTATGATAGTCAGGGGTTTAAGCTTTTCAAGCCATTCCACAAGTAATTCCTTCACTTCTACTTTACGGTTCCCTTTTATGGCCAAGTAAATTCCATCTCTCTCAATACCCCCGGTTACCGAAAACCCTTCTAAAATGTTGCAATCGGAGCAAAGGCTTTCCACCGTTCGAAAGGTACTGCCAATACCGTACCCAGCATTGGTGTTAAAAGGAATGACCGTTTTATCCTTAAGGTCGTGCCGGGTCAAAAAGCTTTTAATTGGTGGAGGCAGTTGCATTCCCCATGTGGGGAAGCCTAAAAAAACGGTATCATACTTGTCCATATTTATCTGTGTTTTTAGGGGCGGAAGAAACCCGGTACGATTTTCTTCTGCCACTTGTTCCACAATCGACTTGTAGTTTTGCGGATAAGGATTTTTTAATTCCAGTGCCACCAGATCACCGCCCACATTTTCATGGATCATTTCGGCCACAACCTTAGTATTGTTTGTTCTTGATAAATAGACAATCAATATGTTGTCCGCTTTATTCTCGTACCCTTGGGCACTACACCATACGGATACCAAGAAAATAATAAATAGTAAACGAGATATTATCATTTTTTAATTTTCAATTTTCTGAAATCTGTTGGCGTATGTCCTACATGTTTTTTAAAAAAGGTGCTAAAATGATTTACTTCCCTAAATCCTAAGACTGTAGCTATGGTAGTAATTGACCAGTCATTTCTTTTGAGCAATGCCCTTGCTTCCTGAATAAAACGTTCATTTATATTTTGGGTAGTCGTTTTTCCAGTATACAACTTGACGGACCTATTCAAGTGATTTACATGAATATTTAAAATATCCGCAAAATCTGAGGCTTTGCGCAACTTTATGGGTTGTGTGTCCTCTGTAATGGGGAATTGTCCGCTCAGTTGCATCAAAAAATTTTGGGCTATTTGAATATAGGTTTTTTGATTTGTTGAGAGGGACGAATCCATATTTTCAATATCGATAACTACAGTTTTTTTTGACGTATTCTTCTATTGATCTACCAAGGCAGTTTCCGGCCCACGGACACCTACCAGTTGTATCTTCTCCAAAGCATTCCTGAATTCCTTTAATTCCGTATCGGAAAAAGTAACGTTCAGTGCACCTTGGTTCTGTTTCACATGATGCAGTTTCGTAGTTCCTGGAATAGGAACAATAAAAGGTTTTTGTGCCATGACCCACGCCAATGCTATTTGGGCCGGAGTGGCATCCTTTTTTCGACCCCATTCGCGTACCAGCCTGAGCACCTCCATGTGAGCTTCAATAGCTTCCGGTGTAAAATAGGGCACTTGAGATAAGCGGGAGTCACTAGAAAAACGGCTATGCTCGTTAAACTTATCGCCTAAAAATCCACGACATACCGGTCCCCATGGCACGAACCCTATGCCCAATTCTCCACAGGTATCTATTACTTCATTTTCAAGGGCACGCTGAATAATGGAGTATTCGCTCTGAAGGGCAGCAACGGGCTGCTCTGCATGGGCCTTTCGTATGGTCGTTGGTGAAACTTCGGAAAGTCCAAAATGGAGCGCCTTCCCTTCCTTGATCAAATCCTTAACCGTTCCGGCAACGTCCTCAATCGGAACGTTTGGATCCAAACGATGCAGATACAACAAATCGATACGATCGGTACGAAGGCGTTTCAACATGCCCTCTACAGTGCTTTTAATATGCTCTGGCTTGCTATTTCTACCTGCCCTTTTTCCATTTGAAAAGTCAAACCCAAATTTACTGGCAATGACCACGTTGTCTCTAATAGGTTGCAGTGCCTCACCTACTAATTCCTCATCAGTAAATGGGCCGTACACTTCGGCAGTATCAAAAAAGGTAACGCCCAAATCATAAGCCCCACGAATTACGGGAATCATATCCTTGGTATCTCTTGGTGGATTGTAGCTGCCACTTTTCATGCTCATACAACCCAACCCAATTGGCGATACTTCCAATGCGCCCAACATTCGCTTTTCAGGGTTGGAAGCTGCTTTTAAACCCTCAATTGTACCAGGTGAATTTTTCTCATTGGCAAAGGCCATTGGGCCTGCCACTATACCTGCTCCCAAAAGGGCGGATTTCGAAATAAAATTTCTTCTGTTTACTGAATTACTTTTCTTTTCCATACCAATATGCTGTTATCGTAATATTTTAAAACCCAATAAATGGACTAAATTCCTCGTGATTGTAGTTTGTTTCTAAGTTTGACACCCTTTTCAACGACATCCAATCTGGCTTTTCTTGGGTCTGGTTTTCCAACGGCTTCACCATCTAACTGTATATCCATGATTTCACCTTCATTTTTAGTATAGACTGGCCAGTTTGGTAATCCATCTCCATTCGGGTTTCCGGTCTTGGCGAAATTTACCCAGTATCCGTTCATAAGTTCCGCCACCTTCTTGTCCTCTGGAGTGGTCTCGGGATTGCCCCAACGTGCATCAAGATTATTAAACACATAGCCAACTTCGGAACCATGGCCGGCACCATATTTCATTCTTTCCTTCATAGGTTCGGGTACAAACCCAAAATGGTAAATAAACGTGGGTTCACCTTGTTCCGCGAAAGCTCTTGCGGCAAAACGTCCTGGTTCTCCCCACACCCAATCGGTATTGAACTTGGTAATCACCTCTTCGAATGCTTTACTTCCATCAGGATCATAGGCAGCTTGTGCTTCCTCCTTAAACTCGCCAAAAAGTGAAAATAGTTCTTCTTTTGTTTTACTGTTGTTGACAAAACTACCTCCGATTTCGGCGCTGTTAGAACCGATCATCAACGGTATTTGCATTTGTCTACCAGCGTTGTAGGCACTTTCGGCAGTTTCCGTTACCAATTTGCCGTCCAAAATCGGCCCGGAATAGATTCTAGGGCCTCCTTCACCATCCGTTTCTTGACCGCTATCCACAATTTCTTCCACTGGCAATGCGCGCAGGTTGGTCAAGGCATCGGCATCCGTACCTTCTATTCCGTGTTTTTTGGCAAAGTTGATACCAATGGTTTCTGCCGATAAGGGGTAAAAAGCACTTGCATTTTCTTCCTTTATTGGCCTTCCGGTAAGGACACCATCTCGGGCACCACCAGATTCGCTAATGGCTTTATGAAAAAGTCCTTTTGCATCTGGAATGGTCATCAAAGAATGTACGGAAACCCCTCCGGCAGAAAAACCAAAAATTGTCACATTATCTGGATTTCCGCCAAAGGCAGCAATGTTCTTTTGTACCCACTGAAGTGCCGCAATCTGATCCATATAAGCATAGCTACCCTTGTGTTCTTCAGGATGTTCTGCACTTAAAGCAGGAAATGCAAAATGGCCCAAACGCCCCAAACGGTAATTAATGGTGATTAAAACCACTCCCATCTTCGCAAATTCATCACCCGCGATTCCAGCTCCGGAACCACTTCCTCCAACAAAGCCTCCACCATGAATCCAAACCATGACCGGCAGGTTCGCACCCGAATTTACATAAGCGGGTTTCCACACATTCAGGTACAGGCAATCTTCGGATGAACCTTCACTAATGGTTCCCGGGGCACCGCCCCATCCGGACTGTGCGCAGTTTGCACCGTACTCCGTAGCATCCAATTCACCTTCCCAGTGGGATAATGGTTGAGGGGCTCTCCAACGAAACTCACCAACTGGAGGAGCCGCAAAGGGTATTCCTTTAAAGCTATCAACACCATCTTCATAGACGCCTCGAATTACCCCTAATTTGGTCTTTACTTTGGGTGTACTTTCTTGCGCGGAAATAGTAACTCCAAGGAGTACCAACAATCCTAATATGTATTTTTTCATTTGAGTGTTTATTAAGTTGCGTTGTTCAAGTTATTCCCTTGTCATTGTTTTGCTAAAGGTCAGATCGGCCAATTTCCAAGTGTTATCCTCCTTTACATAAACCTCCGTTACCATAAAGGGATTGGTCACTTCATTACTGCCTACTACGGCCAAGAGTGTAATTTGGTTCCAAAGTATAACGGTATTATCATTCAAGACTTCGACCATGACTTCATGGACATCAGCTTTTTTATAGTGGATGAACCCACCTCTAATGATTTCTACTTCGCGGTCCTTTCCCCATGTGCCGCCCATGTGGACGAACTTGGCTTTATCATGAAAAAGGCCTTCCAATTTATCGGCATCCTTATCGGCCATCCATTGCCATTTATGAATGGACAGCTCTCTGATTTCCTTTTCTAAATCAGTCGATTGGGCAAGGGCGACTTTTCCTGTGATGAGCATAACTAATAGACTTAGTATTATTTTCCTGTTCATTTTTATAAATTATTTGTTCTGAAGTATTAATGCGCAATTTCATGGGTATCACGAACGCTGCTAAAGGTAAGGTCCAATAATTTCCAATCGTCGCCTTCTTTTTTATAGAATTCGGTCACGGTAAATTCATTGGATACATCGTTACCACGAACATGGGCCGTAAGTGTTATTCTGTTCCAAAGTACCACGGTATTGTCATCAAAAGTTTCCACGACCACATCGTGTACATCGGCATTTTTATACCAAATACTTCCCGTCTCGATGATTTCCAATTCCCTGTCCTTTTTCCAGGAGCCGCTCATGTGTACAAACCTTGATTTGTCATGAAACAAATTGGCCAACTTGTCCACATCCTTTTCGGCCATCCATTTCCATTTGGCTTTAGAAAGTTCCTTGATCTCATTTTCAAGACTTGAATTGTTAATTTCAGGAAGCGGTATTTTGTTATAATCCTCAACACTAAGTTCATCTGTCCATTTGGTAGGTGTGCTACCACCTATCGCCAAATAGGTCACTGCACTTTTAGGAGTGGCACCATGCCAATGTTCTACGTTGGGAAGGCATTTGATAACGTCACCAGCTCGCATCACTTGTACTTCCTTTCCTTTTTCCTGATAAAAACCAACGCCGCTAGTAATCAACAATTGTTGGCCGTCTGGATGTAAATGCCAATTGAGAAATGCTCCAGGTGCTGAAACCGCTTGGGCTACGTTATGTTTAAAAGTTTCATCGGCATCTACAACATGCGTAAGCCAAATATCACCTGTATGGTGTACGTTTTTCGCTTTTGCCCCCATCGGAAAAATAGCTTCTTGCGCAAAGGAAGATATGCTTAGCATACCTATAAACAAGCCTATCAATAATGCTCTCATTTTGTTTTATTTAATTGATTTAGATTATAAATTACCTTTTCCAAAGCTATGGTATAATTCATAGGATAGGCTTACCACAATTACGGATTCACCTACCATTATTACGGATTACAGGGGTATAAACCCTTTGTTCACAAAGTATTAACTAAATTCGAACAATAGTTTTCTTCTCTGTCCAACACAAAAGATTAGATATGGGTCGATGATTATTGTTCCGAATTTAAATTTAGGTACAGGGTACCCACTGAATGGTGAACTTGATTTAACTGAAAGAAATTAGATGAAAGAAAAACATTCAGTGCAACCTTATTCATGTAGCGAAACAAAAAATATCCGACCCCTGATAAATCGTTAAATAAAATTGCATGCGACCTTGGTTTTAAATATCCACAGCATTTCAAAAGACTTTTTAAGAAAATGGTGGGGTATATCCCTCAGGAGTATCGCATGTTGAACTAATAGTTTCCAGCATCCAAAGTTATTCGCCCATTTCGAACTAGAACTTGTATTTTTTAAAAACCATCGACATCGATTCAGGATCAATAGCTTCCATATCAATCAGTTTTAAATCTTTTACCATTTCTGCTGTGGTTGTTTTATACTTTTGAAAATGAGGTGTTTTCAAATGCAATTCGTAAGCCTCCTTATTGGCATAAATTTCCAAAAGTCGTATCTGTGTAGGATTTTGCTTTTGAAACATGGGGTAAATGCAGATTACCCCGGGCTCCAGCCTAAGTGATGCTTCCGATTCCTCTTTGAGTATCTCCAAATATTCATCCAGATAGTCCGTCCCAATTTCAAGTTCCGCAATGCGAACCATCATTTTCCCTTGATCAGCATCGGCTTTTAGGGCATCATCGCTTTGCCCGAAACCAAGTAAAGACAGATGCAGTAATACCAATAACAGCCCCAATTTTTTAGTCAGCATAGTGTCATTTTTTATCCAACCCTTTTTCTTTTAGCCATTCCGCTAGCAGTACGGCCACCTTTTCATTGTTCAGGTCGGACATCGGAAAGTGCGTATTTCCCTTAAGACCCTTTTCTGGAAGGTGTACCAAGGTGGCATCACCCCCATGCTTATTCACCGTTGCCGTCCAAAGCTTTGCCATTTGCAAGGCGGCTCGCCATTGTTCCTGACCAGGGTGCGCTACAGGTTCGTTGGGTATATAATCCCCATAATAGATAACAATGGGTATTTCCGTCAATCGGTTGAACTCTGTCATCGGTACGCTTCTCGCACTTAAAGCTCCTCCCACATAGTGGATGGTCTCGGGGACTTCGCCTTCCGGAAAGACAAAATTACTACCGGGTTCATAGGATGCAATGCCTTTGATGTTCCCATTTTTTAAGGCCGTCAACCAACCTTGACCGCCACTATGGGAATGGGTGACCAAAACACCTGGTCCAATCTTATCGAACAGCGTGGAAACCGCCTCTATGTTAAGGTTAATGTTCAATGGTCCCGTATCCGGGGTAATTTGCCTAAAGAACTGGTTCAGCGCCTCTGGGTCTTCGGAAAACTGAACATCTGGATAAAATGTGCTTCCCGTCCCCAATCTGAATATCCCAAACCACAATTGATCATCCGTGGCTGCCGAAATCGTAGTAGGTTCCGTACTCCTCCCTGATAATCCTCTACGGGGCTGGTCAATGAGGTATATGGGAAAATTACGTCTTAAAAATAGCGTTTGAAACCCCTCCCTGCCATCTGGGGTCGTTTGCCAGGTACGCATGCTCTGTCCATACCCATGCCAAAAAACCAAAGGTAATTTTTTTGCACTATCAGGAATTTGATAAAAAACAGTGGCATGGTCTCCATGCAAGGTTTGTCCTTCGGTAGCCTGATTGGAAGGATTAAATGCGCCATGGGCAACTGGGTCAAAAGTACCAGGGCTGGTTTTAACGCTACCACCCACGGTAAAACTGCCTTGTTCTACAAGGGTAATGGGCTGCTTTTGAGCATAAACGTCATTTACCAATAATTGAACCATTAAAAGCAATAACAATGTTGTCTTGATATTTTTCATCATTAAGATTTTATTAATTTAAAAGTATAGAGGTACTTCTTAATTTCCATTTAAATATTGTTCTTCGGTCACAGGATCTAGCCATTCCGTCGGACCGTCAACTCTACTTGTTATAGCGATTTGTATAAACGGTTTTTCTGCGCTTGCACCGTGCCAATGCGGAGTGTTTGCAGGGCATTTGACCACATCGCCTTTTCGTAGTATTCTTTTCTCACTACCTTTTTCCTGATAATAGCCTTCGCCATCTAAAGACATAATAATCTGTCCGTTGGGATGTGAATGCCAGTTGGACCTAGCCCCGGGATCAAAGGTTACCGTTCCCACTGAATTTTGGTTCACACTATCCGCCATCACTTGCATATGTACCCATACATCCCCAATGAAATTATTGTTCGTGACCTTTTCCCCTTTAGGGAAAATCAATTCTTGTTGGGAATTCAAATCGACGGTTTGATTTTTCTCGGCTGCTTGCTTACAGGAAAATATAAACGTTCCCATCAATATAATCGCTAAAAGATTTTTTCTGTTCATAGGTCTGTATTTGAAAGATGGTTTTGGTAAAAGTCCACTAATTTATTTACGGCTTGATTCACATATTCTGGCTTCCAATAGGTTTCTATATGCGTTGCACCTTCGATAAGGAACAATTCCTTGCTTTTCGAATTGGTCGCCTTTGGAAAAGCATCCAAGGTCAAATATAATGTTTGGGCATTGCTACCGGCGATCATTAATAAAGGTTGGTCTATGAGGTCAATATCGTCGGTAGCATTCCAGGCCATTAAATCCATTAAACTGCTTGTGGTGTAAAGAAACGTCGAATTGGGATGGGCGTGGGTTCTAAAATAATATTCATAGCCTTGACGATAAAAAAGCGTTGAAACTTTTGCTAGTTCTTCGTCGGTAATACCGTCTACTCCGGAATAAACAATTTCGCCGCCTCCAGCCTCCTGTTCTCTTGCCTTTGAAGCTTGCTTTAGCCTTTCTTGAATGGTCGAAATCTGCGAATTCAAAAAGCCATTTTTTCGTACAATTCCTGTATTGAACATACTCAGGGTTGCCACTGCTTTAAACCGTTTATCGGATTGAACCGCTTTCAACGTATAGCCTCCGCCGCCACAAATGCCCAAAGCACCTAAACGTTCTCTATCGACCCCAGGATACTGTGAAATAAAATCGGCCATTCCTCGGATATCTTCTGTACGAAATTGGGGTTTGTCCATATGGCGTGGCTGGCCCCCACTTGCACCCTGATAGGCAGCATCTGCCGTAATGGTAATATAACCGGCCTCTGCCAAATGCTGTGCATATAGGCCTGCTGTCTGTTCTTTTATCCCTCCGTTAGGATGTGCAATTGTTATTGCCGGATATTTCTTTGTTCGGTCATAATTGGCTGGTGTATAAACATTTGCCGCAATATCGATTCCGTTCAGTTTATACCTAACGGGAAGTATGTTGACTTTTCCATCCACATTCTCCGTAATTGCTCCCTCATATACCAATCCAAAAGGATTTTTCTCGCTTTGTGCCCTAATCGTCTTATGTATTGATAGCATACTCATTAAAATAAATAATCCTAAATATTTCATTTCCTTACTGCTTTTTAGATTCCAATAATTCGTTCAATACTTTTTTGGCCGAATCGATTTTTTCTTGATCTACATTTTTCCCCACCACATCCATCAATTCCTTTAATTGAATTGGCGTAATTCCTTGAATCAAACAGATGTTCATGTGCGAATGCAGCATAGGCTCCACACCGCCGATGGTTGCCAGAACGGAAACCGTGACCAGTTCCCTTTGCCGATAATCCAAAATGTCTCTGTCGAAAATATCCGCAAACAGATGCTCCTTCAAAAAGACTTCGATAATCGGGGCGAATTGGGCATAATCGGCCGGAGGACCGTCCAATTTGGCCTGTACCAAGGTTTCCAAATTCGCTTTGCCCCGTTCGTATTTTGTACGATTATCTTCTATTGGGGTAGCTTCCGCTCCTAGCTGATCTTCCACCCCTTCCGCCTTGCGTTTGTCCAAAACTTTGATAAACGTCCGTAAACCACGCAAGCTCCTTGGAAATCCACAATAGGCATATAGATGCACCATAACTTCCTTGATTTCTCTTACGGTCAATCCTGCATCCAGACCTTCCGTTAAAGCGGATTCCAAAGTTTGCAGGTCGCCTTTTGCGGTGAGTGAGGCAATGGCAATTATGGATTGTTGCTTCGCATCCAAATTCACGATTGTATTATCCTTGGATTGGGCATTCACATGATTTGTGACGCCAAGAAACGCAGTAATCACTATGGCAATACCAATTGTTATAAGCTGTTTCATCCTTTTGCTATTATTTTTAATTTTTCGCTACTTACTAGCGGTTTATCATTTTCTGGTTCGCTTCGGAATAGCGTTCACCCACCAAATCAATCTTTGAGGTGGCCTCCGTAATTTGTTGCAGTTCCCCATCTGTAAAAGAAATACCGGTCGCCCCTAAATTTTCTTCCAGCCTTGAAGACTTTGTAGTACCGGGAATGGGTACGATCCATGGTTTTTGGTAAAGAATCCAAGCCAAAGCAACTTGTGCCGGAGTGGCCTCTTTTTCCTTGGCAAAAGCCGTAACCAAATCTACCAAAACAAAATTATCCCTCAGGTTCTCTTTGGAAAATCGAGGCACGGTACTTCTAAAATCATTATCGGAAAAACTGGCGTTCCTATCTATTTTGCCTGTCAAAAAACCTTTCCCCAAGGGACTAAAAGGTACAAAACCGATACCCAATGCTTCCAATACGGGCATGATTTCTTCTTCCGGCTCCCGCCAAAACAATGAATATTCGCTTTGCAAGGCAGTAACCGGTTGCTCCGAATGTGCTCTTTTGATTACTTCGACACCTGCTTCGGAAAGTCCAAAATGTTGCACTTTTCCCTCAGCTATCAAATCCTTAACCGTACCCGCAACTTCCTCAATGGGAACCTTTGGGTCAACCCGATGCTGATACAATAAATCTATAGTATCTACCTGTAAACGCTGTAAGGAAGCATCCACCATTTTCCGAATAGTGTCAGGACTACTATCCAAGCCCGTCACTTTTCCATCTTGATAACCAAATCCAAATTTGGTGGCTATGTGTACCTGATCTTTAAACGGTTTTAAGGCCTTTCCTACCAATTCCTCATTAATATAAGGCCCATACACTTCGGCGGTATCAAAAAAGGTGACCCCCATTTCTACCGCTTTTCGGACGACTTGTATCATTTCCTTTTCGTCCTTCGCAGGGCCATATCCAAAACTCATCCCCATACAACCGAGACCGATATCTGATACTTTCAGATTCTTTCCTAATGTTCTTGTTTTCATTTTTTATTTTTTAAAGATTATCCCAATCAGTTCATCATGTTTTAAACTTTACAGATAAAAATAGTGGCCGAAATCTTGTTCCCTTTTATCGGTTTGATACAAAAGTAGTGGGTCAAAAACCAAATAGGCTTACCCAAATTACGGTTATACCTACCACTATTACGGATTTTCCAATAACCGTTTGAATTACTGGTAATCAATGGCTTATCTTTAACAAAAAATTAGAGGTTAATGAAAAATGTACTGCACATCGACACCGTTGGAGATTACCTTAATTTGAGAAAACAAGAGGTGTTGCACCCTCTAGTGGGTATTGTTGATTTTGAGGACGTAAACAAAGAAGGCTACGAAAACAAAGACTATGATGCCTTCCATTATAATTGCTATGCTGTTTTCTTGAAGGATGCCAAGGGATGCAAAATGCATTACGGAGGGAAGCCATACGATTATGATGAGGGAACCCTTGTCTTTATGGCTCCCGGTCAAACCATTGAATTAAGCGGTTTTGACCCTGATTATGTGCCCAAGGGGTATGCAATACTATTCCACCCTGATTTATTGATAGGTACGGAATTGGGAAAAAAATTGCATAGCTATAGTTTTTTCTCCTATTCAAGTAACGAAGCACTCCATCTTTCCAATAAAGAACGAAAAGTGATTCTAAGTTTGATCGAAAAAATACAGTTTGAGTTGGAACAAAACTTGGACAAGCACAGTAAAAAGTTGATCGTAGCCAACATTGAACTCTTTTTGGATTATTGCACTCGTTTTTATGATAGACAATTCATTACACGAGAGGTAGAAAATATAGGTTCTTTGGAGAAATTCGATGTTTTGCTGAGCCAGTACTTTTCATCAGATAAACCACAAAAGCATGGCACTCCAACTGTGGGTTACTTTGCGGATCGCTTGCACCTTTCGCCCAACTATTTTGGAGATTTGGTGAAAAAGGAAACGGGAAAATCTGCCCAAGAGTACATCCAGAACAAGCTGATAGAAGTTGCTAAGGAACGCGTATTTGACCCATCAAAATCTTTAAGTGAGATAGCATATGAATTAGGGTTTAAATATCCACAACATTTCACAAGGCTCTTTAAACAAAGGGTAGGACATTCGCCCAGTGAATTTCGGAATTTGAACTGATTTTTCAGTTAAAAAGAAAATAGGATAGAGAGTAGGGTTCTTTTTATTTTCAAACTCATTTTCAAAACTACAATTCTTTAAAATGGCCGATTTACGGCACACTTTTCCTAGTCTAGACGAATTTTGTGAAACGTGTCCCATTAGCCGTCTCTTTTAGTAGTTTCATTAAAAATGTTTTTACGAGACTTTTAATTCGTCGAATATATAATTGATTTGAGGGTCTTTAGAGAACATTCATCTCCTCTTGATAGGTATCTAGAACATTGCTTGGAAGAGATTTTAGGTAGATCTGTGTAGTAGATAATTTACTGTGGCCTAACATCGAGGAAATTGCCGGCAAGGGAATATTCTTAAATAGGGCGTGGGTAGCAAAGCTATGCCTTGAAACATAAGAGGTTAAACGCTCTTCAATTTTGCAAAGCTCCGCGATCTTCTTAAGGCCTTTGTTATAATTTTTTAATGCCCATTGCGCATCTTTGTATTGAAGTTCTAGCGAATCTCTCTTTAGAATTGGAAGAATAAAGTCTTTTCTTTTCTTTTTGGTGGTATAGAATTTTAAAATCTCCTGCATTTGCTCAGTGACTTTAATATCGTACATTTTAGATGTTTTCTTACGCTGGAATTTGATTCTGCCGTCCACAATATTCTCCTTTCGTAGAAACGCCATATCAATAAAGGACATGCCCATGGTCATGTAGGAAAGAAGAAAATAGTTTCGGTAATGAAATAAGGAATGTTCCTTACTTAAATCCAGCTCTAAAATTCTTTTGATATACCTTACCTTTATTGCTCTCTTTTCAGTTGGATTCGTTCTAATTTGATATTTGTAAAAAGGATAATATTCCCTCTCTATTATATCGTCCTTAATGCCTTTGTTATATATCGCTTTTATAGTCCGCATATAGGAAGCTAAACCATTTTGGCTATTACCAGGTTTTGATAAGTGAAATCGTTCGAAGCGTTTTAAAAAGTCATGGTTCAATTCGTTGAACTTTAAATCCTTTTGTTTTGTGAACACTTTTAGGATACTTATCACCCCTTCATAGTTTCTGGCAGTACCAAAGCGCTGCGCAACCCTTAATTCCTTAGCTTGATTCAGACCATATACATAGAAAGAATCATACTTCGTTTTTCGAACTATTTTATCTTTTAACTGCTTAACGGATAAAAAATCCAGTTCTCCTTTGTAATGCAGTCGGTTAACAATTTCTTGAGCTTTGGCCAGTTCTGTGAGGAGCAGGTTGTTCAAAAAATTTACAGATTTCACCCCTTTATAGGAACGTTTTACCTGTTTTTTTGAATCGTCCCAATACATTTTTTCTACGGATTGGCCAGTGGCAATCGAAGTGGTTTTTTGAAAGTGACCCAACCGAATAATTATAGGGAATGAATTATCCTTTCGTTTTCTTCGGGTATCCAAACTTAGGCTTAAACTCGTCTGCATATTTTAAAGGTAGATAAAAATTTGCACATAATTTGCACATAATTTGCACATAAATATACGGTTTCAAATCAGTTTATAAAAGATTAAATTTTATTAAAAAACTAATAAACAATTAATTATGAATTGAAACATATCAATATGTATCCATAATCCGACCGCTGTTAATCAGAGGGTCCTTGGTTCGAGCCCAAGAGGAGGAGCAAAAACAAAAAGAACTGCACGAAAGTGTGGTTCTTTTTTTTTACCCATTGGCGGCAAGAAGTTTACCCTGAGCATTTCGGCTACGCTCAATATAAACTTTGTCGAAGGGAGCCCAAGCCTGTACTGAGTATTTCTGTTTCGTTTAAAGTAAACGTATACAACAGATTGCCCAAGAGGTAGGTGAAAACTTTTAAATCTAATCGACTATACTTCAGTAATATTTTTGTCTTTAGAAAATCAAAATGCATTTAAAAGAATACTATTTATTTTCCAGCTAAAAACAGTATTGGGTCTCATTCTGGTATTTTGGCCTTAATCGATCAATCCAAAAAATTGGGGCAGCCACAATGATATACCAGAAAAATAAGTTATCAAAAATAATACAAGAACCATAGCCAACAAAAGCGGTATTAAGGGTTTAATAACCTTGCCAACCGGTACTTGGGCCACGCCACTGCCCACAAAAAGTAAAGTACCCACCGGGGGGGTACAAACTCCAATACACAAATTCAATACGATCACCATACCAAACTGTACGGGATGCATCCCAAGCGCCATGGCAACGGGAAGGAAAATAGGAGTAAAAATTAGAACCGCGGGCGTCATATCCATAAAAGTTCCTACGATGAGCAATATTATATTGATCAAAAGGAATATCAGTATGGGATTACTTACGGAGTCTACCATGAGTCCCGTAAGCAATTGCGGTATGCCCTCAAAGGAAAAGACCCAGGACATGGCCATGGAAGTGGCAATCAAGAACATGACAATGGCCGTTGTTTTGGCACTTTTCAACAAAATTCCCCTAATATCCCTAATACGTAGCTCCTTGTTCAGGAAACCTAAAAAAGCGGCATATACAACGGCTATGGCCGCAGCCTCAGTCGCTGTAAAAATACCGGCAACGATTCCTCCAACCACAATAACCAAAAGCGTAAGGCTGAGAAAGGCTTCCTTAAAATGAATAAAAAGCTGTTTAAAACCTACCCTATCTGCCTTGGGTAACTTCTTCTTTTTTGCATAAAAATAGACCATGATCATAAGTGCAAGGCCCACCAAAATACCGGGGATATACCCTGCCACAAATAGGGCGGCCACCGATGCCGTTCCACCACTTGCCAATGCAAAAATGATGAGTACATTACTGGGCGGTATCAATAGGCCCGTAGTGGATGAACTAATGTTTACGGCGGCACTAAATTGCCTGGGATAGCCCTCTTTTTCCATTTTGTCAGTTAGGGTACTCCCAATGGCCGATGCCGCGGCTATGGCCGAACCTGAAATCGCCCCAAATAGCATGGCTGAAATGATATTCACATAGGCCAGTCCTCCTGGAAGACTGCCTATTAGGGATTTGGCCAAAGCAATAAGCCTATTGGCCACGCCCCCACGGTTCATGAGCTCCCCGGCCAGGATGAAAAACGGAATAGCCAGGAGCGCAAAATTATCTATACCAGTGGTCATACGCTGGGCCACCGTAGTTACAGAGGGGTTAAAGGCCATATTGATAATAAGTACCAAAGTAGTGGAAATGCCTATGGAGTAGGCCACTGGTACCCCATAGAGCAATAAGAAGGCAAAACTTACAAAAAGGACCAAAACACTTATAAGTTCTATACTCATTTATATTCTATTTAGTTGTTTAAAGTTGTACCAAGAAAAGAACATGATGATAAGACCACATAGGGGCACAATACTGTACACATACCCTAAAGGTAAATGAAGTGCAGAGGAGGTTTGTCCCAACCGAAGTGTAGTATAAACCAAATTACCACCGCCAATGACCATAACTACCAAGGCAAAGACGGCCATACTTATTTGGATTACCTTTTGTCTTCTTTTTCGTTTGGCCTCAGGCAATTTTAAAAGCAAAAAATCCATGGACAAATGACCTTCTTGCTGTCCGTTGATATAGGCTGCGCCAAGTACCGTTAGCCAAATCAGTGAAAAACGTGCGAATTCCTCCGTAAAGGAACTGGATTGGCCCACGACATAACGGGATACCACCTGCCAAACGACGTCTATTACCAACAAGCCGAAGATAATTACTAAAAGGCTTTCGATTATTTTGTTGATGAGGTTGTAGGTTTTTTGCATTATTCTGACCGTATTTTTTCAATTACCGCTTTCATTTTTTCATCCTTCATCATTTTCTCCATGATCGGAGCGGCATTCTTTGAAAATTCGCTTTTATCCGGGTATAAAAATTGAACATTGGCCTTTTCCAACACCTTCATATTTTCTGCCACCGTTTCTTTCCAATATTGTTTTTGCTTTGCTACACTTTCATCGGCAGCTTCCTGAAGCCATTCTTTTTCTATATCGCTCAATGTTTCCCAAAAACGGGTCCCAATCACTACCACATCGGGTACCATGGTATGTTCATCGAACGAATAATATTTACAGACCTCGTAATGGTTACTGGTAACAAAGGATGGGATGTTGTTTTCCGCTCCATCAACCACATTTTGCTGTAAGGCGGTATAAAGTTCGCCATAGGCCATGGGGGTTGCGGAACCGCCAAGGGTGTTTACCATATCAACGGACATTTGGTCGTTCATGGTCCTAATTTTCATCCCCTCTAAATCCTCTGGACTTTTTATTTGATGGTTCTTGGCATAAAAGCTTCGGGCCCCGGCATCATAGAAACATAGCCCACGTAGTAAATATTCCGTACTACTCATCAATAGTTCCTTCCCAATTTCACCTTCCAATACTTTGAACAGATGTTCCCTGTCCCTAAATAAATAGGGAATACTGGTTACCTGGTAATCCGGGGCAAAGTTGGATAGGGAGGCCGCGCTTACCTTTGTCATGGAAATGCTTCCTATTTGTAGAAGTTCCAGGACTTCGCGCTCTGTTCCCAGTTGTCCATCAGGAAATACCTTTATTTGCAATTGCCCGCCTGATTTTTTGGCCAGGGATTCCTTCATGTCCATAATGGCCCTGTGAACTGGATGGGTAACAGGAAGGGAATGTGCAAAATAGAGCACCTTGGTGTTCGTTTCCAAAGCGCAGGATTGTAACAAAAGCAAAGTACATACCCACAAAATCCTTGTGCGTATTCCTTTCCAAGCGATAGTGTACATTTTGTGAATCAACATTATGTTTTTTTATACATCCAAGCTTGCCCGTACGCCCATTTCCAACCCGGAAAGTTGGGCAAGTCCCATGGCTCTACCAATGAGCGAGTAACCGGAGTAAAATTCCTGCTGGCGCTTTTTATCATCCAACAAAACATGTCCATGATCTGGTCTCATGGGTATGTCCACAACGCCATTTTGTGTCATATGTCGTTTTTGTTGCTGTTGTACGATGGCCTTCATGACCTTTTGCATAGGTACGGAACCACTAAGATGGTCGGCCTCATAAAAACTGCCATCTTGGTCACGGGATACGTTACGGAGGTGTATAAAATGAATCTTGTCCCCAAAATCCTCAATGATCTTCACCAAGTCATTGGTTTCCGATGCACCCAAAGAACCGGAACAAAAGGTTAGCCCGTTGCTGGGGGAAGGACAGCATTCCAGCAAAAACTTAATATCGTTATAATTGGAAACTATACGGGGCACTCCAAAAACGGAAAATGGAGGATCATCCGGATGTATGGCCATGCGTACCCCCAACTTTTCTGCCTCTGGAATCACCGCGTTGAGAAAATAGGACAGGTTTTCCTGAAGTGTTTCCTTTTTTATACCCAGTACGGTTGTGTGGTTCTTTTTAAACTCGCTTAAATCTATTTCTTTTCTGGAACCTGGCATACCGGCCAGAATAGCTGCTTTTAGATTCTTTTTTTCTGAATCGGACAAGGCTTCAAAATAGGTCTTTGCTTCTAGATACTCCTCTTTTGAGTATGACTCTTGGGCTCCTTCGCGTTCCAAGATAAAAAGGTCAAATGCCGCTGCTGAAATAGGACTATATCTAAGGGCCGAGGCTCCGGTTGGCAAAATATAATCGAGATCGGTGCGGGTCCAGTCTATGAGTTGCATAAAATTGTAGCATACGTTATAAATACCGTGGGCCGCCAAATTTTTCAAAGTTTCTATATAATTGGATATATACAGATCCCTTTCCTTGAGTCCGTACTTGATGGCCGTATGCACATTCACACTTTCCACCACGGACCATTCCATACCATGGTTTTCTATTTGAGCCTTAAGTGCCCCAATGGTGTCCTTGGGCCATATCTCGCCCAACGGTACTTCCTGGCAGGCCGCCACTATGCCTTGTACGCCCAATTGCCTTATCTCTGCTAACGATACACCAAAATCGGGTCCAAACCACCTAAATGTCTTCTTTAGATTTTTCATTCTTTCATTAAAAAATATATGTTATCCTCTTTTTCAAAGGTAGGTCACAATATACAGTTTTATGGTCATTTCCAAAGCATGGCAAAAGTATTAGAGATGTTTTCAGTAAAGAAAATTTATTACAACTATGGTGTTGAAAATGCTTTAAACAACAAAATATCAAGGTAGTAGGTCATAAAGCGACACTGTTTCAAAAACCCTAAGTCCAAACATACTGATTATCAAAAATTGCTATTATATACTGAGGCCTCTTGCTAAGGGAAAGCATTATTGCCCATCTCAAATAAAACCTAAATTTAAGGCGGACACTGCCATGTTGGTTGAATAATATAGAGACAACAATTAAATTTAACAAAAGCTCCAAAATATGGAATAATCCAATGAAAACTAAGCCTGGGTACCTCCGTATAGTACCAAAATCATTAATTTTAGCTATTTGGACAACATCCATTGTTAAAAAAGGATGAAAACCGAAGGACCAACCTTAAAAATGAACTTATGAAGTCCTTTATGGATAGCGACTTTTTATTGGAGAATGAATACTCCAAAATACTGTATCATGAGTACGCCCATGATATGCCAATTATTGATTATCACAATCATTTGTCACCTGAAATGCTGGCAAATGATACCAAATTTGACAATTTGAGCCAGGCATGGCTTTATGGAGACCATTACAAATGGCGGGCCATGCGTACCTTGGGAATTTCTGAGGAATTTATTACGGGGAATGCGAAGGACCGAGAGAAATTCGAAAAATGGGCGTACACGGTACCTTACACCATGCGAAACCCACTATATCACTGGACCCATTTGGAACTGCAGCGCTATTTTAATATCTCGGAAACTTTATCGTCGGATAACGCTATACAGATTTATAATCAGGCCAACGATCATTTAAAGGGTGAAGATTTTGGGAGTAGGGGATTGATCACACAAATGAATGTTGAATTTTTGTGCACCACGGAGGACCCCACGGATACTCTAAAGCATCACCAAACGTTGGCACTAAGCAATTTTAAAACCAAGGTGAGCACGGCGTTTAGACCGGATAATGCCATTTTCATTGAAGCGGAGGGTTTTGTTGACTATTTGGAAGAACTTTCGGAAGTTTCTGGGGTTGCCATTAAGAGCTTTGCCACCTTGTGCGATGCGCTTGAAAAAAGAATAGCATACTTTCATACCCATGGTTGCAGGATAGCGGATCACGGACTTCCCCATATGTACTTCGCTTCCTTCAATGAACATGATCTGAACACCGTGCTGAACAAAAGGTTTGACAGCAAAACCATCAGCAATGATGAAATGCATTCTTTCAAGTGTGCCATTCTCTTGTTCCTTTCGCGGAAATATCATGAGTATGGTTGGGTGCAACAATTTCATTTAGGGGCTTTAAGAAACAATAATAACAGGATGCTGGCCCAATTGGGACCTGATACCGGTTGGGATTCAATAGGGGATTGGCAGCAAGCGGAAGCTTTATCCAAGTTTTTAAATGAGCTGGATACCCATGACCAACTATGTAAGACCATAATCTATAATATCAACCCAAGGGATAATGAAATGATGGCGAGTATGATCGGTAATTTTAACGACGGTTCTATCCGGGGAAAGATCCAGTTTGGGTCCGGGTGGTGGTTCCTTGATCAAAAGGATGGTATGGAAAAGCAGATGAACGCACTATCCAATATAGGGCTGTTGAGTTGCTTTATTGGGATGTTGACGGATTCTAGGAGCTTTCTCTCGTTTCCACGTCATGAGTACTTTAGAAGAATTTTGTGCAATCTCATCGGAAGGGATATTGCCAATGGGGAGCTCCCCAATGACACAAAATGGCTAGGTAAAATGGTACAGGACATCAGTTATAATAATGCAAAGGAATATTTTAATATTTAAAACAATTTTCAATCTAAATTCATAATGAAAAAAGTAGTTACTTTCGGTGAGATCATGCTACGATTGTCACCTCCCGGTTTTTTAAGGTTTTCCCAAGCGAACGAATTCGATGTGGTATATGGTGGGGGAGAATCCAATGTAGCCGTTTCTTTGGCCAATTATGGTGTGCCCGTAGAGTTTGTGACCCGCCTACCTAAAAATGATATTGGTGAGTGTGCGCTTATGGAAATGCGTAAGAGGGGCGTAGGCACCAATAAAATTGTGTTCGGTGGGGACCGTTTGGGTATCTACTTTTTGGAAACCGGTGCGGTAAGTCGTGGAAGTAAGGTAATATATGATAGGGCACATTCCGCAATTGCGGAAATTAAATCGGGCATGATCGATTGGGACGATGTGTTTGACGGAGTAGAGTGGTTTCATTGGACGGGTATAACCCCGGCTATTTCCCAAGGTGCCGCCGATGTTTGCCTGGAAGCGGTAAAAGCCGCCGATAAGAAAGGGATTACGATTTCTACGGATTTAAATTATCGTGCAAAGTTGTGGCAATATGGGGGCGACCGTGAAAAAATAATGACGGAACTTACTTCCTATTGTGATATCATCTTAGGAAACGAAGAGGATGCCGAAAAGCATTTCGGTATACATCCGGAAGGCCTGGATGTCCATAAAGATGGGGCAGACGTGAAGGCAGAAGCTTTCCTGTCCGTATGCAAGCAGATGATGAAGAAATTTCCAAAGGCCAAAAAGGTGATTACGACCTTAAGAGGTTCCATATCGGCCTCCCATAATACATGGGCTGGGGTACTTTGGGACGGTTCCAAGATGTACGAGACCCGTCAGTACCAAATTACAGATATCGTGGATAGAGTCGGTGGGGGCGATTCCTTCATGGGCGGACTCATCTATGGCTTGATGAAGTATGAAGGCGATGACCAAACCGCATTGGACTTTGCCGTTGCCGCTTCCTGTTTGAAACATACGATCAAGGGAGATGCCAATTTGGTAACGGTCGATGAGGTCGAAAAGCTGATGGGAGGAGACGCCTCCGGTAGGGTGGCGAGATAGGCCTAAACAAACCCCTCCAAAGGAGTATGATGAATAGATTTATGTTTAAAATTGAGTATTAATAGTTAAAAAAATGAAGTTCTTCACTTTGGGAAGGATTTAGGATGGGCTTATGGCAAAATATTCGAGATTGGAAGTGGCTGCGGTCATGAAGGAAACAGGCATGGTGCCCTTGTTTTATCACGCAGATATAGAATTAGGTAAAAAAGTACTGAAGGCCTGTTATGAGGGCGGTGCCCGTCTTATGGAGTTTACCGCCAGGGGGGACTTTGCCTTTGAGGTTTTTTCCGAGTTGAACAAGTATGCCCTTAAGGAACTACCCGGAATGATCATGGGTGTTGGTTCCATTACAGATGCCGCCGCTGCCAGTATGTTCATGCAAATGGGAGCTAACTTTATCGTAACTCCTTCCCTGCGGGAGGATATCGCCCTTGTCTGTAATAGAAGAAAGGTACTTTGGTCTCCAGGTTGTGGTTCACTGACTGAAATCAATAGGGCCGAGGAACTGGGTTGCGAAATTATAAAGTTGTTTCCAGGTTCTACCTATGGCCCCGGTTTTGTAAAGGCAATCAAAGGGCCCCAACCTTGGACCAGCATCATGCCCACAGGTGGTGTAAGTACCGATGAGGGTAACCTGAAAGGTTGGTTCGACGCCGGGGTGACCTGTGTAGGAATGGGTTCGCAACTTATTGGCAAGGAAGTACTGGCAAATAGGGATTTTGATGGACTTACTAAAACGGTCAAGGATACTTTGGCCCTTATCAAATCCATAAGAAGAGTAGAATCTTAGAAGGAATTCCAGGTATTTATTACTATTTTGATGAAATTATTGTGTTCGGCACTCTATTTCCAAAATTAGATAGTGCGTTTTACCAAGGAATTGTTGTCCTTTTCCAAACGAATTACAGTAAGATTATTATAAAACTTTCGCAGGGTCTTGGAAGAAACTATCCATAGAATTTTATGAAAAATCTAAATAGGGAATTTAATAATAGCGTAAATAATTTACCCATAAAAGTGGTCCAGTTTGGAGAGGGTAATTTTTTGCGTGCGTTTGTGGATTACGCTTTTCAAGTTTTGAACGATGAGGTAGGCTTCAATGCCGGTGTGGCCGTGGTGCAACCCATTGAAAAAGGTATGGTATCCTTGCTCAACGAGCAGGACGGATTGTATACACTGTTTACCAAAGGTATTAAGGATGGGGCTGAGGTTCAGGAAAAGATACTTGTTAAGAATATTATCAAAGGTATTGACCCTTATAAAGATTTCAAAGCATTCTTGGCCTTGGCGAAGGAAAAAGAACTCGAGTTTGTCATATCCAACACCACCGAGGCCGGAATCAGCTTTGATGAAAATGATACGCAGGAAATGCAGCCTCCCAATTCATTTCCGGGAAAGTTGACCCTTTTTCTGCATGAGCGATTTCAATATTTTAAGCGAAGCAAGGATTCAGGGTTGACCGTTATTCCATGCGAGTTGATCAATTACAACGCAGATACCCTAAAGACCATCATCCTAAAATATATAAGCCTATGGGGGCTTTCCGGGGACTTTAAACACTGGGTGCTTAATGCCTGTACTTTTCACAATACCTTGGTAGATAGGATTGTCCCGGGCTATCCAAAGGATGATATTGAGGAATATCATGGTCAATTGAATTATAAGGATAGATTGATTGTCAGTGCCGAAGCCTTTTTCCTATGGGTAATAGAGGGTGATGCCTATTTAAAGGAGAAACTGCCATTTCATAAGACCGATTTGGATGTACGCATTGTTCCAGATATGCAACCGTATAGAACAAGAAAGGTACGGATATTAAACGGGGCACATACGGCCATGGTACCTTTAGGATTGCTCTATGGTAATGAAACTGTAAAGGATACGGTAGACGATTCTTTCACTGGTACCTTTATTCATTCCCTAATATTCGAGGAAGTAATTCCTACGTTGGAAATGGACAAAAGGGAATTGGAGGATTTTGCAAAGGATGTCCTTGACCGTTTCAGAAATCCGTTTATCAAACATCAATTGTCCAGCATCGCGTTAAATTCAATCTCCAAGTTTAAGGTCAGGGTACTGCCAAGTCTATTGGAATATGTTCAATTAAATAAAAGGCTGCCATTAAAAATGGTTTTTGCCTTTGCTTGTTTAATCCGATTTTATCAAGGCCAATGGAAGGGTGTGGATTTGCCATTGAATGACGATGCGGCTATTATTGATAATTTTAAAAAGCTCTGGGATCTTCCCAACCTGTCGAATACCGTTCATCAGGTATTGGGCAATACTTACTATTGGGATACCGATTTAAACAACGTGGACGGCCTCTCTGAAGCCATTGAGTTGGCCATAAACCATTTGGAAGCAAATGGTGTAGAGGAGGGATTCACGAAATTTGTGGACAGCTATAAATAAAAGCATGATGCAACAGTTGATTAAAGTACATAACGAGGACAATGTCGGCATAGCCTTGGCGGACTTAACCCAAGGCCACGTGGTACGTTTTGAAGGCCAGGACATTACCATATTAAATCCTACCAAGGCAAAACATAAAATAGCCCTCCAGGATTTAAAGGAGGGAGACAGCGTTTTTATGTACGGGGTTTTAGTAGGTAGGGCTCTCCACTTTATACAAAAGGGGGGACTTTTAACTACGGAAAATGTAAAGCATCAGAGTGCGGAAGTACAAGGAAGAACGGATAGATATACTTGGAACCCTCCCGATATTTCCCAGTGGAAGGAACGAACTTTTATGGGGTATCACAGGCTGGATGGCCAGGTTGGTACCCAAAATGTATGGCTGTTCTTTCCCTTGGTATTCTGTGAAAATAGAAATATAGAGATACTAAAGGATGCCTTTGAAAAGGAATTGGCCATTGGAAAAATAAGTAAACAAAGACGACTCTTGAGGCGACTTATACTAGGTAGTAGCCTCAATGATATTGATGCAGATGATACGGCGGGTGAACGAACTTTTGAAAATATAGAGGTTAAATTTATTACCCACCAAGGAGGATGCGGTGGTATTCGTCAAGATTCGGAAACTTTGGCCAAATTATTGGCAGGATATATCAAAAACCCCAATGTGGCGGGAGCTACGGTTTTAAGCCTTGGATGTCAAAATTTACAAATAGATCTTTTAACGGAGGCCTTAAAATCCTTGGATGCTAATTTACAGAAACCCGTATTGATCTATGAGCAACAGCAATTGGGAACCGTAGAGGATATGTTGAATATTATCATCAAGGAATCTTTTAAAGGGATTAAAGAAGCAAATAACATTCAAAGAAAACCCGCTCCCCTTTCAAAATTAAAATTGGGACTGGAATGCGGGGGTTCCGATGGATTTTCTGGAATTTCGGCTAACCCGGCGCTAGGTTATGCCTCTGATCTGTTGACCGCTCTGGGAGGTTCTCCTGTTCTTTCTGAATTTCCCGAGTTATGCGGGGTAGAACAGGAGCTGGTGAACCGATGCGTCCGCGACGAGGATGCCGAACGTTTTATGCAATTGATGAAGGCCTATGAGAATTCCGCGGAACGGGTGGGGTCTGGTTTTGATATGAACCCCTCGCCAGGAAATATCAAGGACGGTCTCATCACGGATGCCATGAAGTCGGCCGGTGCAGCTAAAAAAGGGGGCACATCCCCCATACAAGGGGTATTGGATTATGGCGAATATGTGACTAGACCAGGACTTAATTTGCTCTGCACCCCAGGGAACGATGTAGAAAGCACTACGGGAATGGTTGGCTCTGGAGCCAATATTGTTGTTTTTACCACCGGCTTGGGAACTCCTACGGGAAATCCCATCGCTCCGGTAATCAAGGTGTCCTCCAATACGGAATTGGCCAAAAAAATGCCGGATATCATTGATATTGACACGGGAGCGGTGATTAGAGGCGAAAGGTCGATTGAAGAAATGGGAGCTGAAATATTGGAATATGTAATCCAAGTAGCGAGTGGAGAAATAAAGGCAAAGGCCGATGCATTGGGGCAAGACGATTTTATCCCTTGGAAACGTGGCGTTTCCTTATAATGGACTTAGTTGTTTGTTTTTCAGGGAATTCTTCAATTCACATGGAGTCTAGTAGAAAGAATCGATTCAAAATTTATCGTTTGAATTCATGGTTATTGTTTTACTGTTGCCACAAAAGTGAAAGTCCATATTTCAGCACAAAAAAACATGTCAAAGAAACTGTGATTTATAGATTTTAAACAGATTACGAACAAAATAGTCAAAAATCCAACTACAAAACCCAAGGTCAACTGTTACACATTTAGTAATTTTAGGGATACATTAAAAACAAAGGAAAAAGATCATCAAATGAATAGTGATACAACGTATTATCAGGCTATAAATCCGGCAACAGGGGAAAAATTGGAAGGCGAGTTTAAAAATTCAACTCGAGAGGATGTGGATAAAGCGGCAAAAAATGCCGCAAAGGCTTTTCAGGCCTATAGGAAGCTGGACAATGAAACCAAGGCAAAATTTTTGGAACAAATTGCAGACGAAATCAATGCCCTTGGAGATGACTTGTTGGAACGTTGTCATTTGGAGACGGCATTGCCAATAGGCAGACTTACTGGTGAACGTGGAAGGACCATGAGTCAGTTACGATTGTTTGCCAGTGTGGTGAGGGAAGGTTCTTGGGTAGATGCTAGAATCGACTTGGCCCAGCCCAATAGGGAACCATTACCAAAATCGGATATACGACATATGTTGATTCCCTTGGGACCGGTTGCGGTCTTTGGGGCCAGTAATTTTCCATTGGCGTTTTCAACGGCAGGAGGGGATACAGCTTCAGCTTTGGCTGCGGGATGTCCTGTAGTATACAAAGGTCACCCTGCACACCCTGGAACCACTGAAATGATTACTGGGGCCATCCAAAAAGCCATAAAGGAGATTGGTTTGCCAGAAGGTGTATTTTCCATGGTGCAAGGAACTTCCATTGAAGTAGGGGGAAACTTGGTAAAACATGAGGATATCAAGGCTGTTGGTTTTACAGGTTCTTACAGAGGGGGAATGGCTATTTTCAATTATGCGAACTCGAGACCTGTTCCTATCCCTGTTTTTTCTGAAATGGGCAGTACCAATCCTATGTTTATTTTGCCCAGAGCGCTTAAGGAGAGGGCAGAACAAATCGCACAAGGGTATTCCAATTCCTTGAACATGGGTGTTGGACAGTTCTGTACCAACCCGGGATTGAGTTTTTATCCCAAAGGTGAAAAATCAGAGGAGTTTTTAGAAGAACTTTCTGCCCAAGTAAGTAAAACAGACCCGGCCATTATGTTGACCGAAGGAATTCAGTCCGCCTATAACAAGGGTTTGGAAGAATTGTCTAAAAACGAAAAGTTGATGGTTCTAGGCGAAGGCAAAAAAGTAGACCATAAGATTGGGGTTTGTTCAAAGGTCTTTAAAACCACTATAGATACCTATTTGAAAAGCAAAGAGTTATCGGAAGAAAATTTTGGGCCCTCCTCCATTGTCGTTGAGACCACTGCCAAGGAAGATCTTTTGAAGGCGGCCAGGGAATTGGAAGGTCATTTGACCGCCACGGTCCATGGTACTGACGAAGATTTGGAGGAATATGCTGAACTATTTAATATTTTGGAGCAAAAAGTAGGTAGGGTTCTGGTCAACGGATATCCTACTGGGGTGGAGGTTTGCCATTCCATGGTACATGGAGGTCCGTTTCCTGCCACAACGGCCCCAAGTTCTACATCTGTAGGTACCAATGCCATAAAACGTTTTGTAAGACCGGTATGTTATCAGGATTATCCTGAAAGTCTGCTTCCCGATGAACTTAAAAACGACAATCCATTACATATTTGGCGATTGGTGGATGGTGAATTTTCCCAAAAATCCATTTAGGTTTTATTAGTTGCATTAAACACTAATTCTGTTTTTTTTAGATATAGATAGTATCCCAATAGGGTACGGGCAGCATTTCAAGCCAGTACCCTATTGGGATTTCTCATTTTAGTCGAATTCAAGGGCTATTATTTACTTGAATTTGAGAATACCTCTGTACTTCGTTTAAGCATGAAGCAGTTTCAGGTTCATTTTCGGTCACTTCACTTTAATATTCCCAGGATGTAGGTACATAGCTCCTACATTTGTCCTGTAAAGAATTCACAATCAGATTTATAATTAAGAAATAAATATCATGAAAAAAATAAGTGTATTAATAGGAATTGGAATATTGGGAGCTTTATTGCTTTCTTCAAAAGCAGCACATTACTGTACAGGAGCAGATAATGATGGGCATAGTTTGGAAAATAACCCTTTTGCTGAAGGACTAAAAATGGAAATGGAATCTGCGAACATGGATCCTAGCGAAATCGTTTTGTTCGAAGAGGAAGAAGAGGTTGTATTGGGCTTTGACACTTCAGAATACCTGCCATTGGGATTTAACCCGTATGAAGGAATGGAATTGGACGCAAAGGATATTATCGTGCTCGAGGAAGAGGAAGAAGTAGTGTTGGATTTTGATGTGACACAGTACCTGCCCCAAAACTTTGATGCATATGCAAAATAGGTGGTTGATTGTTGTTAGTTAACACCCTTTGATGGGCCTTCATTCATTTGAGGGCCCATTCTTCTTAAATCCAGAGCAATAAAACCAACCAAATTTAATGTACATTTGAAACCATACCCACCATGCAGATTCCCATGATGTTAAAACCTATTAAGAATGGTCAGATAATTAAGATATCGCTCTTATTGGCCATTTTAATTTCCCTACCAAGGTCAATCTACCTGTACAATATGTTCAGTGGGGGTAATATTGACCTGTCCGGTGATTTGTTTATCGATTTTCTATATCGGTATGCTTTTTTTGTGGCCTTTTCATGGATGATATTGCAAGTAAATACCAATTTGGTATACCTCAAATTGAACGGTTCGCACACGTTAAGAATGATAGTTGCCATTTTGGCGGACACCATTATTATTCTACTTTTTCTGTATTTGTTCAAATCTTTTTTCATGTATGTAATTGGCCATGAAATAGACAGGAAGGATGAAGGTTTCACCAATTTTAACTATGTGGTTCTAGCAGTGGTACTATTCTTTATAGCCCGCGTTTTAAGATTGCAGACAGACCAGCAAGAAAGCAATTTGGAGAACGAAAGATTAAAACAGCAAAATTTACAGAATGAATTGGCGGCACTTAAGAACCAAATAGATCCACATTTTTTATTCAACTCATTAAACTCGCTTACTTCTTTAATTAGGGAAAATAAACCGGCGACCCAATTTGTAAACAAGTTGTCACACATGTACAGGTACATCTTGCAGAGCGGAGATTTGGATTTGGTTACCGTGAGGGAGGAACTTAAATATTTGGAAAGTTATGCCTATCTTATAGAAACAAGATATAGGGATCGGTTTAAGCTTAACATTCAAATAGGCGATGAATATCTTGATAAAAAATTACCTCCGCTGGCCTTGCAATTGTTGGTTGAGAATGCGGTAAAACACAACGAAATATCAGCTTCCAATCCCCTAATAATTGACATTTTCCAGAAAGGGGATTCCATTTTTGTAGAAAATAGGATTAGACCTAGAACAAATTTGGCTGATGGAACAAAAAATGGCTTATCAAACTTAAAAAAACGATATGCCCTACTTCTTAAGCAAGAGCTTACTGTACGTACAGATGACCAAATATTTAGCATAGAGCTTCCATTGACCAAAGAATGATGAAAGTAGTTATTGTAGAGGACGAATTGGCGGCAAGTGAAAACCTGGCCTATCTACTTCAATCTATAGATGATACCATTGAAATAGAACAGGTGTTAGAATCGGTTACCGATGCCGTTGCCTTTTTCGCCCAACCGTATAAAGCTTCCCTTATTTTTATGGATATCCATCTTGCGGATGGCTTATCTTTTGAGATTTTTGAAAAAGTCGAGGTAACTACCCCGATTATATTTACCACAGCCTATGATCAATACGCATTAAAGGCCTTTAAAGTGAACAGTATTGATTACCTCCTAAAACCTATCGACGAGGAGGAACTCCTTGAAGCTATAAATAAATTCAAAAGTAGAACGACCGAAAAAGGTATAGATAAACATCAGATCGAGGGTTTGTTGAACTTGATAGGGGGTAGTGCAAAAAACTATAAGGAGACTTTTCTTGTAAGTCAGCGGGATCAGCTTATCCCCTTAAAAACTAATAACATCGCCTATTTTAGAATAGATACGGGTATTGTCAAGGCCGTAACCAAGGATAATCAATCCTTTGTGATGGATAATAAATTGGAAGAAATTGAGGAAGAGTTGGATCCCTTTAAATTTTATAGGGTCAACAGACAATTTATTGTCCAGAAAGATGCTTTGGAAAGTATAAAATATTATTTCAATGGTAAGCTCATAGTAACCCTTACACCTTCTTGTGAGGAAAAGGTGGTGGTAAGCAAGGCCAAGGCCACGGCTTTTAAAAACTGGGTAAATTCTTAAAGTGCCCATTTTGTTTTAGGGCCACTTTTCCTAATCGTATATCCCTTTTTCTTATTGTATCTTTGAGTAACACCCATTGAGATATTTGAGTGATGTCAAAGAAAAAAGCAGAACTTCTTTTCGAAGAATTTCCTCCGGTTTCCGCTAAAGCTTGGAAGCAAAAAATCCAGTATGACTTAAAGGGAGCTGATTATAATGAGGAATTAGTATGGAAATCTAGGGAGGGAATCCATGTAAAACCCTTTTATCATAGGGAAGACCTTGGGGATATCTGCCTGTCAATAGATTCCGAAAAGACATGGAAAATAGGACAGTCCATATATGCCGGAGTGCCCGAAAAAGCGAATAAAAGAGCCCTTAAGTTTTTGGAAAGGGGCGTGGAAACCCTTCATTTTAGTGTTCCCAATGAAGAAGTTCAGTTTAAGGCCCTACTTAAGGATATAGATTTGCAACAGATTCCAGTATCTTTCCATTTTTCCTTCCTGTCGGTTTCATATATAGAGTCTCTACTTAATTATGCTGAAAAGGGATGTTCAAATTTCTTTCTCAATATTGATATCATAGGTAATTTGGCACGCACTGGAAATTGGTTCCACAACCTAACAAAAGATCATGAAATTCTGGAGCGACTTTTAAAAACCGAAGCCGATAACCTTTTGAGCGTTGACACCACGTTGTATGAAAATGCAGGTGCGGATATTGTGCAACAACTTGGCTATGGTCTTGCCCATGCCAATGAATATGTGCAGCATTTGTATGACAAAGGGGTGCTGGATGGAATGGAAAAATTCACTTTCAAGGTGGCCACTGGGGGCAACTATTTCTTTGAGATCGCAAAACTAAGGGCGCTACGTCTTCTTTGGTGTACTTTAATGGAGGAATATGGTCTAAATATTGACTGCCATATCGTTGCCGAACCAAGCCGAAGAAACAAAACGGTGTACGACTACAACATGAACATGGTCCGCACAACTACGGAATGTATGTCGGCCATTCTTGGTGGTGCACATGTCGTTTTTAATCAGCCTTATGACAGACTTTATCATAAGGACAATGCCTTTTCAAGTCGTATTGCCTTAAATCAGTTATTGATATTTAAGGAGGAAGCATATCTGGACAAAGTTCAAAATGCTGCTGATGGGGCCTATTATATTGAGTCCCTTACCCGCCAATTGGCCGAAAAGGCATTGATTTTATTTAAATCCGTCGAAAAGGAAGGGGGATTCCTAAAACAGTTAAAAGGCGGAATTGTTCAGCAAAACATCAGGGAAGCCGCTAACAGACAACAGGAGCAATTTAACAAGGGTACGGAGGTACTTGTGGGTACCAATAAATTTTTGAATGGTTCAGACCGAATGAAAGACGATTTAGAGTTATATCCCTTTGTTAAAAAGCGCCCCAGAAAAACCTTGGTCGAACCCATCATTGAATCCCGTTTGGCAGAGGCCATTGAACAAAAAAGGCTTAATGATGAGTAGAAGGGACGTACAGCATATCAGTCTTAAACCAGGGAGAATCGATAATCCTTCAAAGGAACCGCTTGGTGAATTTGAGACTGCAGAGGGAATACCATTGAAGCGAACGTATTCTGAAAGCGATTTGGATCCATTGGAACACTTGGATTTTCCTGCCGGATCACCTCCTTTTTTAAGAGGTCCCTATGCAACGATGTATGTTCAAAAACCATGGACCATCAGACAGTATGCCGGTTTTTCAACGGCCGAAGAGAGCAATGCATTTTACAGAAGAAATTTGGAAGGAGGGCAAAAGGGCCTATCGGTAGCCTTTGACCTTCCAACCCATAGAGGTTATGATAGTGACCATGAACGAGTAGTAGGTGACGTAGGCAAGGCCGGAGTTGCCATTGATTCCGTGGAGGATATGAAGGTGTTGTTCGACGGAATTCCGTTGGATAAAATGTCGGTTTCCATGACCATGAATGGTGCCGTAATTCCTATTATGGCCTTTTATATCGTGGCTGCCGAAGAACAAGGTCTTTCCAAGCAGCAATTGACGGGAACCATCCAAAACGATATCCTGAAGGAATTTATGGTTCGCAACACCTATATCTATCCACCAGCTCCATCGATGCGTTTGGTAGCCGATATATTCGAATATACCAGCCAAAATATGCCCAAGTTCAATAGCATCAGTATTTCCGGGTATCATATGCACGAAGCGGGTGCTCCCGCCCATATGGAACTGGCCTATACCTTGGCAGACGGTTTGGAGTATATTAGGACAGGTTTGGAGGCAGGTCTAAAAATCGATGATTTTGCGCCAAGGCTCTCCTTCTTTTGGGGTATTGGAATGAACCATTTCATGGAAATAGCCAAGTTACGGGCAGGAAGAATGCTTTGGGCCAAAATGGTCAAGGGGTTCAGTCCACAGAACGTAAAGTCGCTTATGTTGCGTACCCACAGTCAGACCAGTGGTTGGAGTTTAACGGAACAGGATCCTTTCAATAATGTCGCTAGGACCACTATAGAAGCCATGGCGGCAGTCTTTGGAGGAACGCAAAGTTTACATACCAACGCCTTGGATGAAGCCATAGCATTACCTACTGATTTTTCGGCAAGAATTGCACGGGAAACGCAATTGTTTCTTCAGGAAGAAACCAAAATCACCAAAACCGTAGATCCATGGGCAGGCAGTTATTACTTAGAAACCTTAACCGATGAATTGGCACACAAGGCTTGGAAGCTTATTGAAGAGGTGGAGGAACTTGGAGGAATGACCAAAGCGATTGAGGCCGGAATTCCCAAAATGAGAATCGAGGAGGCCGCCGCCAAAAAACAGGCCCGATTGGATAGTGGAAAGGACGTACTCGTTGGGGTAAATAAATATCGTCTGGAACAAGAGGATAACCTTAGTATTTTGGAGGTTGACAATGAAAAGGTACGAATCCAGCAAATAGATCGGTTGACTACATTGAAGGCACAACGTAATGAAGAACAAGTACGTCATATATTGAATCGTATCACCAGTGCAGCAAAAGATTCAATTAAAGAAAACAGTCAGCGAGATAATTTACTAGCTTTAGCTGTAGAAGCGGCAAGGTCAAGGGCTACCTTAGGCGAAATCAGTCAGGCACTTGAGGAAGCCTATGGCAGGCATACCGCAGCCAATAATACCATTTCGGGGGTGTATTCCAAAGAAATTAAACAGGACGAAAGTTTTAAAAGGGCAGTTCAGCTAGCGGACCAATTGGCGGAGCAAGAAGGACGACGACCTCGGATCATGGTGGCCAAAATGGGACAGGATGGACACGATCGTGGGGCCAAAGTGGTTGCTACCGCCTATGCAGACCTTGGTTTTGATGTGGATATAGGACCTCTGTTCCAAACTCCTAGGGAAGTGGCGAAACAGGCCGTGGAGAATGATGTACATGTTTTGGGAATCTCATCCTTGACGGCGGGACATAAGACCTTGGTACCGGCCGTTATTGAGGAACTTAAGGCCTATAATCGAGGTGATATACTTGTCGTGGTGGGAGGTGTCATTCCGAAACAGGATTACGGATTCTTACAAGAAAAAGGAGTAACTGCAATATATGGTCCGGGAACTAAAATTAGTGAAGCGGCTATCGAAATACTGGAAATTTTACTGAAGAATAATAAATAACATATAATAAAAAAGGGACCATAACTATGGTCCCTTTTTAATATTGATAATAAGGTATTAAGCAGTAGCCACTTCACCGGATTTTCTGTTTTTCATCCAAAAATATAGAATCGTGAAAAGAATTATTAAAGCTCCGGGGAAAAGAGTAAGTTTTTCTAACGTCATTTGTCCTGCTACTAATTGTAGTTCATCACCCGTAAAACCTTCTCTAGCTGCTTCAGCTAAATCACTATCGATCCATCCGCCAATAACCGGTTGGACGGCTCCTGTCATGAACATTCCAATGGCTCCTATAATAGACATTCCTAATGCTCCACTCTTTGGTATTTTATCGGCTACAAAACCAATCATATTAGGCCAGAACAGTGCTATTCCGAACGCAAAAAAGATAGCGGCCAAGTAAGCCATAGCACCTGTTTGGGTACTAAATAAATACACTCCTATGGTAGCTAAAATAGCAGAACCAAGAAGTACACCTGATTGGTCGAATTTTTTAACAAAATCACCGCCAAAATATCTCGTTATGGCCATTAATCCAGTGGTTAATGCAAGAATAATCATTGGATTGGCACCACTTTTATCTAAGATAAGACCCACCCATTGGTTTGGTCCAAATTCAGATATGGCGGTTAATGTCATACAGAAGGCAATAAAAAGAAATAACGGGGAGAATATTGATTTAAAATTGCCGCTTAAAGTTGCTGCCTCCTCCACTTTTGCTTTTGGCCAAGATTGTCCAAAAAATAGGAAAGCATAAATAATCGTAGGTACTAGAATTATCCATATTTGGGTCTGCCATGATAAACCGCCATCAGTCATGAATTTCGATAATAAACTACCTATTGCAATTCCTCCAGGAAACCACATATGAAAACGGTTAAGCATCTTGCTCATTCGTGAGCCTTGATAGGCATCTGCAATCATGGGATTACAAGCTGCTTCGGTACAACCGTTACCGAGTCCTATAAACAAAGTGGAAATCAACAAGCCAATATAGCTTCCGGAATATATAGTGAGAATAATCCCTAGAGTATGGGCAAAAAATGCAAATTGCATGATGGCTTTGCCGCCAACTTTATGGTATATAAGTCCACCTACGATCATTGCCAAAGGAAATCCAAGAAACCACATAGAATTAATAAATCCTAATTGCTCTCCAGTGAGGCTTAGCTCTTCGCTTAATTGGGGTAAGATACCTGCTCTAATGCTAAATGAAAAGGCAGTGGTAATCAAGGCGAAACAACTGGCATAGAACAGTCTGTTCGCATTTACGTTTGAAGTTGCTGTTGAACTCGTCATATTTGTTGGTTTTGTTATTATGTTTTTTGGTTAGCATGCTAAGCTAATAAAAATGCCATAATTTCCCTTGTTTTTTAAGAAAATCATAGTTTAACTGTATAAAATTGAATGATTAATAGGTTTTAAAAAGGTAGGATTGAATTTTAATTGAATGTAAATCAGGAGATATAGGTATTTGTAAAGTAAAATGTTAAAGATTACCTTGGTTCAATATTCACGCAATTTATTTTAGTTTATGAAAAAACTGATTCCCATATTTTTTCTTTTGGTCCTAACCAGTTGCCAAACCAAGGTTTCCGAAAACGAGACCACAGAGAAAAATGAACCTGCAGCAGACTATAATCCCGAAGCGAAACTGGAACAATTGGGCATTGCTTTAAGACCTATCGGAAAACCTGTTGCAAATTATGTGCATGCCGTACGAACGGGAAATTTGCTTTTTCTGGCCGGAAAAGGACCAAAGCAAGCAAATGGGGAAAATGTAGTAGGGAAAGTAGGGTCAGACCTGACGGTTGAGGAAGGCTACAATGCGGCTAGGGAAGCGGGTATCAACCAATTGTCCGTTCTAAAGGAGGAATTGGGCAATCTAAGTAAGGTAAAACGAATCGTGAAGGTAAAGGGCATGGTCAATGCGGGACCCGAATTTACCGATCACTCCAAGGTGATCAATGGATATTCCGACCTAATGGTCGAAGTTTTTGGTGAAAACGGAAAACACGCAAGGGCTGCCGTAGGGATGGGTTCATTGCCCGGAAATATGGCCGTTGAAGTTGAAATGGTAGTCGAAATTCAGGATTAATAAATATAAGTAGAGCATGAAAAGAAGTTTCTTTCTGATTTTGGTAATGTGCATAGGTCTTCCGGCCTTGGCCCAGGACCTGTCCTATACCCTAGAAGAGAATATTGGGTATTATAATGGACTCACGGATTCACAAACGGACTATCAAAAAGAGCGCTGCAAACTAGATGTCTATTATCCCAAGGACACTACAGATGTTCCCGTTGTGGTTTGGTTTCACGGTGGGGGATTGGAAGGCGGTGAAAAGCATATTCCTGATGGATTGAAGGAAAAAGGAGTGGTGGTCGTGACCGTGAATTATCGCTTACATCCAAAAGTGCAGCACCCTGTTTATATTGAGGATGCCGCAGCTGCGGTTGCTTGGACCTTTAAAAACATTGAAAAATATCACGGGGACAATAACAAAATCTTTGTAACGGGTCATTCTGCGGGAGGCTATTTGGCCAGTATGGTAGGCCTGGATACCGGTTACCTTTCCAAGTATGACATTGACGCCAATAAAATTGCCGGACTTATTCCCTTTAGTGGGCATTCCATCACCCATTTTACCATCCGGAAGGAAATGGGTATACCTGGTACGCAGGCGATAGTGGATGAGTTTGCACCTTTATTCCATATTAGGAAGGATGCTCCGCCCATGTTGTTGATTACCGGAAACAGGGAATTGGAAATGCTGGGCAGGTACGAGGAAACCGCCTATTTTTATAGGATGATGAAAGTTATTGGCCATCCTGATGTGGAATTGATGGAATTGGATGGGTACGGGCATAACATGGTGTATCCGGCCATTCCCCTTCTGTTGAATTTTGCAAAGGAAAAATCAAAGGAATAGTTAAGATCTTGCTTGTGAATATTCCAGAATTTCTGAAAGAAATATAAATCATGGAGGTAGAAGTTGTACATGGTCACCAATGTGAATTAGGCGAGGGACCGGTTTGGGATTCTAAAAACAATGTAATCTGTTGGGTGGATATTTTGAACGGGGAAATTCACGAGTATTCGCCGAGCAAAAAGAATCACAAGATTTATCCGGTTAAAAAAATGGTTGGCTGTATTGCGGTATGCAGCGACAACAATTTTATTTTAGCTTCTACATCGGGTATCGGTTTTTTAGACAGGGAAACTGGAAAGATAGAATATGTAGATAATCCTGAAAGCCATTTACCGGGTAATAGGTTCAATGATGGGAAGTGTGATCCGGCGGGCAGATTGTGGGTGGGCAGTATGTCCCTATCCGAAGATGCCAATTCAGGAGCGGTCTACGCCTTTTCAAATAATGAAAACGATTTAAAGATTAAGAACACTACCATTTCCAACGGAATGGCCTGGAGCCTGGATCACCAAACTTTTTATTTTATTGACACACCAACACAAACCGTTGTAGCTTACGATTTTGATAAGGCCGACGGAAATATTAAAAACAAAAGAGTGGTCATAAGGATAGAAGAGAAGGAAGGTTTTCCCGATGGTATGACCATTGATTCAGAAGGGATGCTTTGGATTGCCCATTGGGGCGGATGGCAGGTAACGCGTTGGAACCCCAAAACGGGAGAGAAGTTGTTAAGCATTAAGTTTCCGGCAGCAAAAATCACTTCCTGTACCTTCGGCGGAAAGGATTTAAAAGATCTCTTTGTAACTTCGGCAAAGGTAGATCTGACCGATAAGGAATTACAGGAACAACCTTTGGCAGGTGCCCTATTTGTAGTTAAAGATTGTGGTTATCAAGGTGCGCCCGGATTCTTATATAACATTTAGCTGTGACAATTTATGGACCTATATAATGAACTTAATACGGAGCTTAAAAAGCATGGAATTAAGGATATGGAAGTTTTTGGAGAAGTTCTTAGGCCAATTGATAGACTAGTAAATTCCAAAATGTCGTCCAAACCTTATGTAGATATTTTAATTAAATATCTTGATAAACTTAATGGAAATGAGGCGGAAATGGTTATCAGAGCTTTAACTGAAAAGGGGAATCAAAAGGCGGTTCCAACGCTAATCAACTTATTTAAAAGGGAAAAGGGAGAAAATTTATGGATTGTAGGTAACGCTCTTTACGTAATTGATGACAAAAATTCATATACTGAAATATTGGATATTTGTCGCAATAAATCCTTTGGAATAGCTAGACAAATGTTAATGGGAACTTTAGCTAGAATAAAATCCGATGAGGCTTATGATGTTTTGATTAATTGTTTATCAGATGCCTCTGTAAAAGGACATGCAATTGAAGGTTTAGGAAGATTTGGTAACCCCGAGGCAATTAAAATATTGGAAAAAATTGATGTGGAAAAAGGAAAATACGAGTATAAAGCCAAAAATAATGCAATTAGGAAATTGAAGAGGAAACAAATTATATAATACTAGACTTACATTTTTAAAATTTAAAAGTGCAAGACCACAGCTGAAAATTAAAATTAATTAAAAATGAAACTTATAAGATTTGGCAAACCTGGAGCGGAGAAGCCGGGAATTTTGGATGTTAAAGGCAAGAGAAGGGACTTATCCAGCACCTTTACGGACTGGGACCGCTCCTTTTTTCAAAATGGGGGACTCGAAAAACTACGTGGTCTGGAATTATCCAAGTATCCAGAGGTGGATGACAAGGTTCGGTTGGGGTCTTGTGTTCCCCGTCCGGGTAAAGTCATTTGTATAGGACTTAATTACTCGGATCACGCCGCAGAATCGGGCATGGCCATACCGGAGGAGCCCATAATTTTTCAAAAAGGGGCCAACACAGTAGTTGGGCCCAATGACAATATTCTTATTCCAAGAAATAGTGAAAAAACCGATTGGGAAGTGGAGTTGGGTATTGTGATTGGTAAAGATGCCAGATATTTGAGCAGTGCTGAGGAAGCCAAGGACTATATTGCCGGTTATTGTATATCCCACGATGTATCGGAAAGGGCCTTTCAACTGGAGATGGGCGGGCAATGGACGAAAGGAAAATCCTGTGATAACTTTAACCCTTTAGGTCCGTTTTTGGCAACTTCCGAGGAAATCGAGGATGTACATAATCTAAAAATGAAACTTTGGGTCAATGGGGAACAGATGCAAAACGGAAATACCAATACCATGATTTTCGATTGTTATTATGTGGTACACTACCTTTCGCAGTTTATGACCCTTGAGGCAGGAGATGTAATCTCTACCGGGACCCCACCAGGGGTAGGTCTGGGAATGAAGCCGCCCAAGTACTTAAAGGCTGGGGATAATGTGGCCTTGGAAATAGAAGGTTTGGGCAGACAGGAACAAACCTGCAGCAATGCATAACCAATTTTGTAAAATATGTTCAGTTTAAAGGATAAGATAGCCGTTGTTACGGGAGCAGGAAGTGGGATAGGACGCGCCATTGCAGTGGTCTTGGCAAAACGGGGTGCAACAGTTCATATTTTAGAAATAAATGAGGAAGAAGGCCAGGGAACATTGTCTATGATTCAAAAAGATGGGGGAAAGGGTCAGGTGCATATTTGTGATGTAAGCCATCAACAGGAGGTTGTTTCCACTTTTGAATCCATTGGAAAAATAGATATTCTGGTCAATAATGCAGGGGTTGCCCATATTGGTACGGCAGAGACGACAACCGAAGCAGATTTAGACCGAATTTATCAAATCAATATAAAAGGGGTTTATAATTGCTTGCATGCGGCCATACCCCTCATGAAGAAAAATGGTGGTGGGAGAATCATCAACATGGCAAGCATAGCGGCAACCATCGGAATTCAGGATAGGTTTGCCTACTCCATGTCCAAGGCCGCCGTGGCAAACATGACCCTAACCGTAGCCAAGGATTTTATCAAGGACAATATCACCTGCAATTCCATTTCGCCGGCCAGGGTACATACACCTTTTGTGGACGGCTATCTTGTCAAAAACTTTCCGGACAACCAAGAGGAAATGTTTGAAAAATTATCGCAAACGCAACCTATCGGTAGAATGGCAAAGCCCGAGGAAATAGCGAATTTGACACTATATCTATGTAGTGATGAGGCCGCATTTATAACAGGTACGGACTATCCTATTGACGGAGGATTTATAAAATTAAATAGCTGAACATGAGACTCGATAAAAAGATTGCGTTGGTAACGGGTGCAGGTAAAGGTATAGGTAGGGAAATTGCCCAAGGGTTTGCTGCGGAAGGTGCCATTGTCATCATAAATGATTTACCTGCAGCTGATTATGCAAAGGACGTTGTCGACGGAATTAGTAGCAGGGGAGGCAAAGCGGAATTGTATGCGGCCGATGTCTCCAAAGTGGAAAATATTCGCAATATGTTCCGATATATCGAGGAAAAATATGGACGATTGGACATTTTGGTCAACAATGCCGGCATCACAGGTTGGAGTGATTTTTTTAATACCGAGGAAGCCTTGTTTGATAAGGTCATCAATCTGAATATTAAAGGGACCTTGTTCTGTGCCATCGAGGCGGCCAAATTGATGAAAAAGAACAAAAACGGAGGTAGTATTATCAACATATCTTCCATATGTTCGGTATTGAGCGTAAAGAACCTAATTTGCTACTCCACGAGCAAAGGGGGAATCGAGGCTATGAGCAAGCAAATGGCCGTTGAACTGGCGCCGTATAAGATTAGGGTCAATACATTTGGTCCAGGCCCGATAAACACAGCAAGAAACTTGGAAGAGGATCCGGAATATCGGGAGAATTGGGGTCGTGTGGTTCCCATGAAAAGAACAGGTGAACCTGAAGAAATGATTGGCCCAGCCGTTTTTTTGGCCTCTGATGAATCCAGTTATGTTACAGGACAATTGTTTTATGTAGATGGGGGTTGGAGCGTCCAGGGAAAATTCGCTGAAGATAGTATGGATAGCCAGTTAAAAAATAGTGGAGGAAAGGATTAATGATTTTTGACTAGGATATTCCGGGTATTTGATAATGCGTAAATCCTATCTTTATGTCACCTCGAGCGCAGTCGAGTGGTCCTTTTTTATAGACAATATTTAGATTTTCTTGATATCTAAAATAAGCCTCGGCAAGAGATAACTTCGTTGTTCTTTGGTAGCTCATGTTGAAAATGCATACAGATGGCTATCGCTTTACAAACTCCAACAAAAAAAGGACCAGCAAGCTGTCCTTTTTTTATTTTCGGTTGCAGCACCTTCGGTGCATCTATATGCATTTATTTGTAGCCTCGGCAAGAATCGAACTTGCATCTAAAGTTTAGGAAACTTCTATTCTATCCATTGAACTACGAGGCCAATATTCACTTTTTCAAAGTTTTCAAGATTCAATTTATCGTATCCCTAAAACTCAATCTATTTATAGAACCCTATCTACCTTTAGGTAGGTACGAGGCCAAATAGGCTGGCAAAAATAGAACTTTTTGTCAATTTTATGCAAAAGGAACTACATCAATTTCTTTTGGACCAAATTTCATACATCGGTTCGCCCCGGCTATTTTGGCCCGTATGGTGCCAATCGTCGCCTTTTAGTTCGTAATTGAACTCTAAACTGGCCCCCACACGATTATTGTCCCTTGAGAAGAACTCAATGTTTTCTGTGTAAACTCCGTCCTTGGAAGTGAAGCTTCCCCCTCCGGTACCGGAAAATTGCATGGTCTCCGTTTGGTAGGCGATCCATTGAAAACGTCCATCCAGCAAGAATTTTAAAGTTTTTCTCGGATTTTCCTCGCCACGGCGTTCCTGCCCTGTATCTGGGCCACGAGTGGCAAATAACCATTGTCCATCCAAGTCTTGTTCAATGGGTTGCTTTTTTTCTAAGGTAACGGCTTTTTCCAACTGAAAAGTGATATTATTCGCATTAAACGAATAGGGTATCTCCATCACTTTAAGACTGTCCTTTTCAAAGTCGGAATTGAACTCGAGATTAATTTTGATGTTGTAGCCATCGGCCGTGTAGAAGCCTCCAAGCGTCTTTACAAACTCGGCGGGATTCGTCTTGTAGATAGTATGTGTGAGATAACCCTTATCGATTTTAAGCTCATGACGAATATTTTCCTCATTGGATAGGTACACGCCGGAAGAAATTTGGGCATTTGCCAAGGTGACCAACAAGGCAAAAATCGCAAAATGGATTTTTTCTATATATTTCTTATGTTTCATCTTAATGCGTTTATGTCTAAAGATAGGGATTAAGATACTGAATATAAATAACTTGTGGTTTTTATGAAATAAAAAAATCAACCTCTTTGGTCTATTTTGTTCCCTTGAACGTATTTTGTTTCAAAACCGTTGTTTTTTCAATTTTTTTGTTTTCATTTGTGCCGTAAAATAAGAGAAATCTCTTTGTAAGGCCTTTGCCTTTAGCTGAACAGAATGCAATTTGTTTCTATGTTCGGATTTTTGGGAATTAGGAAGTCAAACCCAAAAATGGCTTATAAGATAAGCAGCCGAATATTAAAGCTAACTTCCGCTTTTAATACTTCGATTGTGCAAAGTCAGCACATCTATTTCTTCATTCCCACTACTCAGGAACAAATTCTTATTTGATTGGACAATACATCATGTTTTCTTAACATGATATGAGCACACTTTTTTAAATTATATAACGTATTTTCCAACATAATAAAAGTACTTTTTTAAATGAATACTAAATATATTGATCTGATCGATCAAACCTATTTCTTTCCACAAGAGGAATTTGAACTGGATGGAGACAACTTGAAATTTCATAATATTCCTTTGAACGAACTGGTGGAAGAGTATGGAAGTCCCTTGAAATTCACCTATTTACCCAAAATATCGGAAAATATTGCCAGGGCAAAAAACTGGTTTTCTACAGCCATTAAAAAGAACGACTACAAGGGTAAATACCATTATTGCTATTGTACCAAAAGTTCCCATTTTCAACATGTAATGCATGAGGCCTTAAAGAACGAAATACATATTGAAACTTCCTCTGCATTTGATATCAACATTGTAGAGCAGCTAAAAAAGGATGGTAAACTAAAGGATAATGCCTATGTTATCTGCAACGGGTTTAAGCGCGAACAATACATTGAGAATATCGCGAGGTTGATCAATAACGGGCATGACAACTGTATCCCCATTATTGATAACTACGAGGAAATAGACCTTTTATCGGATAGCATAAATGATACCTTTAAGGTGGGCATACGCATTGCTTCGGAAGAAGAGCCAAAATTTGAGTTTTATACCTCACGACTGGGCATCGGGTACAAGAATATTGTGCCTTTCTACGAAAACCAGATCAAGGACAACGATAAGGTGGAACTTAAGATGCTTCATTTTTTCATCAATACCGGTATAAGGGACAACGCCTATTATTGGAACGAATTGGTAAAATGTCTTAAGGTCTACGTAAGGCTTAAAAAGATTTGCCCTTCTTTGGACAGTCTTAATATCGGTGGCGGATTTCCCATAAAGAATTCCTTGGCCTTTGAGTATGACTACCAATATATGGTGGACGAAATCCTGAACCAAATCAATATTGCCTGTGCCGAGGCCGACGTACCGGTTCCCAATATATTTACGGAATTCGGGAGCTTTACCGTAGGGGAAAGTGGTGGAGCCATTTATGAAATTCTCTATCAGAAACAGCAGAACGATCGTGAGAAATGGAATATGATCGATTCTTCTTTCATTACTACCCTACCCGATACCTGGGCCATCAACAAACGTTTTATCATGTTGCCCATCAACCGTTGGAACGATGAGTATGAAAGGGTTCTATTGGGTGGATTAACCTGTGATAGTGACGATTACTATAATAGCGAACAGAACATGAACGCCATCTATTTGCCCAAATACAAAAGGGACAAGCCTTTGTATATTGGTTTCTTTAATACCGGGGCGTATCAGGAAACTATAGGAGGCTTTGGGGGCTTACAGCATTGCCTCATTCCGCAGCCCAAACATATCCTTATTGACAAGAACGATAAGGGAGAATTGGTAACCACGTTATACAGTCCACAACAGACTGCTCAGGACCTTTTGGAAATTTTGGGTTATGGGGAGTATCAAAAAGAGAAAAATAAAAAAACGGCAAAGGCCAAAAAAGAACTATCTAATTAATTTGTTCAAACTTTAAAACAATGAGTACATCAAAGAATTATGCAGGTATACCTGACAAATTCGCACAATTGGAAACCGCTAAGGTTATTTTGATTCCGGTCCCTTATGAAGGTACCACGACTTGGGGTAAGGGAACGGTAAACGGACCCAAGGCCTTTTTGGAAGCCTCTGAGAATATGGAGCGCTATGATATAGAGACCGATACCGAGGTGTACGAACAAGGTATTTACTTGGCAGAAGCCGTTGAGGGCCACACCTCGCCGGAAGCCATGGTGAACGAAGTCCACAAAATCACAAAGGACTATATAAAACGAAATAAATTTGTAACCTTGGTAGGAGGGGAGCATTCCATTTCCATTGGTTCCATCCGTGCTTTTAACGAGTGCTTTGACAACCTAACCGTATTGCATATAGATGCCCATGCAGATTTGAGGGAATCTTATGCTGGCACAAAATACAACCATGCCTGTGCCCTACACGAAGCCAGCCAGACCACCAATCTGGTGCAAGTTGGGATACGTTCCATGGATGCCATAGAAAAAACGATTATGGACGAAGAGAAAACATTCTTCGCCCATGAAATGGTAGCCGATGAGTATTGGATGGATAAAGTCATCGAGGCCATGACAGACAATGTCTTCATTACCTTTGATTTGGATGCCTTGGATCCTTCCATTATGCCATCTACGGGTACACCGGAACCTGGCGGGCTTCTTTGGTACGAGACCCTAGAGTTTTTAAAGCAGGTCTTCGAGGAAAAGAATGTAGTTGGGTTCGATTTGGTCGAACTCTGCCCCAATCCATCGGCTAAATCCTCAGATTTTGTTGCCGCAAAGTTGTATTATAAGATGTTGAGTTATAAGTTTATGGGACAGGACGCAGATGAGGAGTATGACAACACTTATGATGTGGACTATAAATCGAACAATAGTTTAAAATTTAATGATGACGAAGAATAAGGGAGCAATCTCCAATTTTATTGAAAAATATTATTTACACTTCAATGCTGCCGCCTTGGTGGATGCCGCCAAAGGGTATGAGGAGCAACTGAATAATGGAGCCAAGATGTTGGTTTCCTTGGCAGGGGCTATGAGTACGGCAGAATTGGGAAAAATTTTCGCGGAGATGATCCGCCAAGACAAGGTGCAGATTATCTCGTGTACCGGGGCCAACCTGGAAGAGGATATCATGAATTTGGTAGCGCACTCGCACTATAAGCGTGTACCCAACTATAGAGATCTTACCCCACAAGAGGAGTGGGATCTGTTGGAAAAAGGATTGAACCGAGTAACGGATACATGTATTCCAGAGGAAGAAGCCTTCCGTAGGCTGCAAAAACATATTTTTAAAATATGGAAGGATGCAGATGATAAGGGAGAGCGTTATCTACCGCATGAGTTTATGTACAAAATGCTACTTTCCGGTGTTTTGGAGGAGTATTATGAAATAGATTTGAAGGACTCGTGGATGTACGCTGCAGCGGAAAAAAACCTGCCCATTATCTGTCCGGGTTGGGAAGACAGTACTATGGGGAACATTTTTGCCTCTTATGTTTTAAAAGGAGAATTGAAGGCCAGTACCATGAAATCGGGAATTGAATACATGACCTTTTTGGCGGATTGGTATACCGATAACTCCGAAAACGGTATCGGGTTCTTCCAGATTGGTGGAGGTATAGCCGGGGATTTCCCTATTTGTGTGGTCCCTATGCTGTATCAGGATATGGAACGTACGGATACGCCATTCTGGAGCTATTTCTGCCAGATCAGTGATAGTACCACCAGTTATGGTTCCTATTCCGGGGCCGTACCCAATGAAAAGATTACCTGGGGAAAACTGGATATAGACACCCCTAAATTTATTATAGAAAGTGATGCGACCATTGTTGCACCTTTAATTTTTGCTTATCTTTTGGACTTATAATTATTATGGACAAGAACGCACATTTAAAAAGAGTCATTGTAGATTTCAAGAAGTTGACCCCCGAGGTACTGAAACTTTTGGTGGAGCGATACCCTGATGGGTATGATGATCGTAATATCATATCCTTTAAAAATGCCCAAGGTGAACGTATCGAGGCCGTTGAGGTTTTAACGGAGGACACCAAATATTTGGTAAAGATTAGTGCCAAGTTGGAGTATACGATGGAAAACTACGATGAAGACGATTACGAGGATTTTGATGATGATGATCCAGATGCAATCATGGAGCCTGATCCCAAGGACATGGTGGATGGGGAAGATGACGTGGATTAACCTTGGGTCGTCTCAAACCGGAAGTACATCAATTACATAGAGAGATTATTGGGTTTGGGTTTTTTGCCTAAACCCATACTTTTTTGTCAAAGGTCGGTTTTGGTGTAAATCGATAAGGGAACATGCCATTAAACCAGACTTTTTTGAGCTGGTTACCGTATAAATATTCGAGCACGGGACACATCAGACCTTCCAAAAAAAAAGAATTTCAAGAGATGAAAGTAGAGGAAATTGAAAATATAGAACTGGAGTACCTTAACCTTTCGGACTATAAGGAGTTAAAGGCCGCCATGGTATCTTCCTATCTGAATATGCACGATGCTTTCTGGACGGAAAAGGAAATCGATAGATTGATCAAGAAGTTTCCCGAAGGTCAGGTAGTCATTAAGATCAATGGAAAACTGGCAGGTTGCGCCCTTTCCATTATTGTGGATTATGCCAAATTCGAGACGAGTCATACCTATAAGAAGGTAACGGGCAACTATACCTTTAATACCCATTCAGACGATGGCAATGTGCTCTACGGTATCGATGTTTTTATTGTCCCTGGCTTTAGGGGCATGCGTCTGGGCAGAAGGTTATATGATTACCGTAAGGAACTATGTGAGAAGCTCAATCTAAGGAGTATCGTCTTTGGGGGTAGGATGCCCAATTTTCATAAGTATGCCAACGAGCTTACCCCAAAGCAGTATATTGAAAAGGTACGCCATAAGGAAATCGAGGACCCCGTATTGAACTTTCAGATCAGTAACGATTTTCACCCCTCCAAGGTCATGAAGGGGTATTTGGAAGGGGATAAGGATTCCAATGATTTCGCCATTCTCATGGAATGGGATAACATTTATTACCAAAAGCCTTCGGAAGCGGTATCCGTAAACAAGACCATCGTCCGTTTAGGATTGATCCAATGGCAGATGCGTCCGTATAAGGATATTGAAGAACTCTTGCAGCAGGCGGAATATTTTATCGATGCCGTATCAGGGTATCGATCGGATTTTGCCCTATTTCCGGAGTTTTTCAATGCGCCCTTAATGGCGGGAAACAACCATATGAGCACTCCGGACGCCATCCGTGAGCTGGCCAAACATACCGAAGTTTTGGTACAGAAATTCTCGGAATTTTCCATCACCTATAACATCAATATTATCACAGGCAGCATGCCGGAAGTCATTGATGGTAGACTGTACAATGTGGGCTATTTATGCCGTAGGGACGGTACCATGGAACGCTATGAAAAATTGCATGTGACCCCGGACGAGGCCAAGGTATGGGGCATGCAGGGCGGCACCAAATTACAGGCCTTTGATACCGACTGTGGTAAAATTGGGGTGTTGATCTGTTACGATGTGGAATTCCCAGAACTTCCACGGCTGTTGGCCAAAGAAGGGGTGGACATTCTTTTTGTACCCTTCCTGACCGATACGCAGAACGGGTATTCCCGTGTGCGAAATTGTGCCCAGGCCAGGGCCATTGAAAACGAATGCTACGTGGCCATTGCAGGTAGTGTAGGGAATTTGCCCAACGTACAGAACATGGACATTCAGTTTGCACAAAGTATGGTGTTCACCCCCTGCGATTTTTCCTTTCCAACCAACGGAATCAAAGCAGAGGCAACGCCCAATACAGAAATGATATTGATTGCGAACGTGGACATTAGTCTGTTGCGGGAATTGAATCAATTTGGTGCGGTACGCAACCTTAGGGACCGCAGAACTGATATTTTTGAACTAAGAAAAAAATAACATTGGAAAATTTAGACATTATAGGAAGTGAAGAGTGGTGTATTTTTAAAGAGCTTGGTGTCCCGGCCATTAAGGCAAGGGTGGATTCCGGGGCAAAGACATCGTCCATTCAAGCGACCAACTTAAAAATATTCAATAAAGGTGCCCAGGAATGGGTGAAGTTTGAGGTGAACCCCTTACAGGAAAACCGAAGTATTGCCATTACCTGTGAGGCCCGTTTAATAGACCGCAGAATGGTGAAGAGCTCCAGCGGAATTTCCGAAGAACGTTTGGTAGTGCGTACGCCTGTTACCTTAGGGGATAACACCTTTGATATTGAACTGACTTTAGCGAATAGGGACACCATGGAGTTCCGGATGCTTCTGGGACGTGAGGCCTTAACAGATCGCTATATTGTGAACCCGGCAATTAACTATCAGGTACAGGATTTTACCGAGGAGGAAATCGGTGAAAAATATAAACCTTATTACAAGGAAAAAACGGGATTGAAAATCGGTTTGTTGGCCAGTAATCCCAATTTGTACAGTAACAAGCGCCTTATGGAAGCGGCCGAGGCCCGTGGGCATGAAATCGTATTTTTAAATGTGGAACAGGCTTACATGAAACTGGATGCCCATTCCCCGGAAATTCGATATCGAGGCGGGAATATTTTAAGGGATTTTGATGCCGTTATTCCACGTATAAAACCGGCCGTCACTTTTTACGGCTGTGCTGTAATCCGTCAATTCAATAATTTAGGGGTGTATTGCCAAAACTCAGCGGAGTCCATTACCCAATCCCGGGATAAATTGTTTGCCTCACAGCTGTTTTCAAAGTATGATATTCATATTCCAATCACGGGTTTTGCCAAGTCGCCCATGGATACCAAGGATCTTATCAAAATGGTGAACGGAGCCCCTCTGATTATTAAATTATTGGAAAGTACCCAAGGAAAAGGTGTGGTCTTGGCCGAAACAAACAAGGCAGCCGAAAGTGTGATCAATGCCTTCAAGAGTGTAAACACCAATATCTTGGTGCAAGAGTTTATCAAAGAGGCCAATGGCCAAGATATCCGTTGCTTTGTCGTCAACGGCAAGGTAGTGGCGAGTATGCAGCGCCAAGCGGAAAAAGGGGAGTTTAGGGCCAATATCCATCAAGGGGGTAAGGCTTCCATGATCAAGATTACCCAAGAGGAAAAGAAATTGGCGTTAAAGGCCTCCAAGGCACTGAATCTGGCCGTTGCCGGTGTGGACATTATCCGTTCCAATAAAGGGCCTTTGTTGTTGGAGGTAAATTCCTCTCCCGGTCTGGAAGGGATTGAAAATGCTACCGGCAAGGACATAGCCAATGAAATGATCAAGGCGATTGAAAGGAAGCTAAAATTTAGTTAGAAAGCACCTTTTTTGAAGCATGCGAACTACTTTTGTGATTCGTAAACTTGCGGAATGAAAAAGAAGAAAAGTCGGATTGAGCAATTCATTCGCTGGTATAAAAAGTTACAGATAAGCAAATCCCCCCAAATGAATTTGGTATGGGGCTTCTTCCTGTATACTCTAGTAGGGTTTGTACTGCTCTCACTCCCTATCTTTCATAAAACCAGTGTCGGCCTGTTAGACAATTTGTTCATTTCCACTTCGGCCATATCTACAACCGGACTCGTAACCGTAAGTTTATACGATTCCTACAATTTTTTTGGACAGCTCATTGTAATGGCCCTTTTTCAAATAGGGGGTATCGGTTATATGACGCTAACAACGTACTACTTGTTATTTACAACGCGTAACATATCGGCTTGGCATAATAAAATATTGGGTGCGGAGTTTACCATGCCTAAAGCTATAAAAATCAAGGACTTCCTAAAGAGTGTGGTGGTTTTTACTGTGGTTATGGAAGTACTGGGGGCCATCTGCTTCTTTATTGCATTCAGACAATCCGGCATGGAAACCCTAAAAGCGATTTGGTTCTCTATTTTTCATAGTGTTTCGGCCTTTTGTACCGCTGGTTTTGGCTTGTTCAATGACAGCTTTGAAGGGTATAGCGACAGTGTGTTTGTCAATACCATTATATCCGTATTGGCCATCGCGGGTTCTTTAGGGTTCATCGTCATCACTGATTTATGGTATCGAATAAGCGGTAGGTCCAAAAAAATCTCCTTTACCACAAAAATCATCACCTATGGCTTCGTGGTGCTTCTGGGGTTGGGAACCCTCCTTGTATATGCATCGGAACCTAGTATTCAAAATTCGGATTCAAAATTGACGGAATCCTTTTTTCAGGCCATGACCGCTATGACAACGGTAGGTTTTAATACCATCCCCACAGGGGGATTGAGCCTTCCCATTTTGTTACTGGTGATATTCTTAATGTACATTGGTGCCTCGCCATCAGGAACAGCGGGCGGTATGAAGATTACGACATTGACGGCCATGATATCCATACTCAAAAGTAGGTTGTTCGGCCAGCGAGAAATTACCTTTTTAAATAGGATCATTCCTTTTGAAAGACTCTATGTGGCTACTTCGACATTTATTCTATACACGAGTATCATTTTTCTGTTCACTTTCCTATTGACTTATACCGAAAGATTCGAATTGCGGCAAATCCTATTTGAAGTAGCATCTTCTTTAGGCACTGTAGGTCTCAGCACGGGTATTACTGGTGAACTTTCTGATCTGGGAAAGGGTTTGGTTATACTGTTAATGTTCATAGGCCGGGTGGGCGTTCTTACTTTTGGCTTCGCCTTGTTGGAACGCAAATCGAAAACATCCCTTGAGATCATAAAGGATGATTTGGCGGTTTGAAACAATTCGCTTTTGTTCTTTGATTAGTCAATGAAATGAGATAGATGAGGAAAGGTTTTTTATGTTCTGATGGGGCCTTTAATTTTTTGCGCACCAGGGATTTAAAACACGTTTATTGTACCTATTTATTTTATACATTTACCCATGATAATACAATACATATGTAGGCTAGGTTTTTGCACTTTTGTGATTTAATGGGTACACCCTGAGGGAGGTTAGAGCCTTTATCAATCAAGCAAAAAATTGTTAACTTAATATGTGTTTATTATGAAATCTTTTCAAAGACCTCAAAACCAATCTTTTTGTGAGTTTAGCAATTATGATCTTGGCCGTTTTTTGGGTATTCCATCACTGCAGGATACCTTGGTGAACGACCATCAATACGGGGTTCTTTCTACCAAATAATGGAGCGTTTTGAATGTAAACAGTGTGGAGCCAAGAATTCCTCGCTGGCCAAGTATTGTTCCGGTTGCGGGTATCGTTTACCGGAATCCATTGCAATAGTGACTGAAATACCAGATTCCAACATCAATAAACCTGAAAAGGGAATTGGTAAAAAGATCGATACCTTGTCATTCAGGGGTACCATGGAGCCCTTTTTAACTAATAATCTCATGACCAGTCCGGACATGAAGGTTTTTAGGGAACATAAAACCACCCTAGGGTATAACTATAAGGATAAAAATGGGGTTTTCGTGCTTAAGCTTCTGGTTTCGTCTCAAGTTTTAGAATAAAGGTAAAAGCAAATGAAATGAAAACTCATTTATGCAGTTTCACTTGTTTCAGTGTTGATTGCGACCTTTTTTATTTACGAGCAGTTTGAATATGACACAAATAGAACAAGAAACAAAAATATTGGTGATATGAATATTCCTATAAACAAAAATGCACCCGTACAATCAAGCTTCAATATTTATATAGATGCGCCAAAAGAAAAAGTATGGGGGCTATTGACGAATATCAATGACTGGCCAAACTGGCAATCTGATATTACACAAGCTATTTTGAACCAAGATTTAGGTGAAGGAGTTGCATTTAAATGGAAGGCAGGAGGCTTATCCTTTAATTCACAAATTCATACTATGATTCCCGAAGAAAAATTGGGATGGACCGGAAATACCATTGGAGCCAAAGCCATACATAACTGGTTCCTGTCAAGTGCAGGAAAAGGAACGGAGGTTTATGTAGAAGAAAGTCTTCAAGGTGTTTTCCCAAACCTTTTTACTGGATATTTCCAAAAGAATTTAGATAAAGGTGTACAAAAGAATTTAATGGAATTAAAACTGGTATCAGAAAAATAGGGCGTAACGCTATTTTAAGTCAAATAAATCTTCAGAGACTGGGGCAAATTTGATTCCACAACAATTAAAACTTAATATAAATATGAAAAAATATCTTTTTATAGTATTTCTAATCCTCATCACAAGTGGTGCTAGTGCACAATTTATAAAGGAAAAATCCGTAAACGCCCTGATTGGATATGGTTTGAGCTATCCCAACAATAGTTTGGGAGACATTTACAACGACGGACTCTACCTACAAGGTGAATTGGTGCTAAAGGCTGCTTCTTGGGTGTCCTTTAGACCCTATGCAGGTTTCATTTTCACCGGAAATCAAGGCAAGGATTTTAATGGGGAACCTACGGATGAAAGTGCCTCCTCCAAGGCCTTGTTGCTGGGAGGAAAGGCACGGTTGCGCGGCCCCATTCCGTGGGTAGCCCCTTATCTGGAACTGGGTGTGGGAACATCCATTGGTAGCTTTAGGACAATGACGTATTTTGATGATTTTGACAAGACTGGCGTAATCTATCACATGCCTCTTTCTTTTGGCCTGGAGTTGGGGAAACACCATAATGTGGACCTAGGGTTTACGTACTACTATCAACCAAATGTGGAACAAATGGTGGGCGCCTTTGCCGTTGGGTTGAACATCCCTTTGCGCTCTTAATAACCATAACCAACTAGTGGAGAGCATTCCTTACAAAGGTACGGAATGCTTTTTTTTGTTTTGGAAGCATATTTTGTTTTTGAAGGATGAGCTTGGACCTGTACAGGGCTAAATAGGGTTGGTAAAAAACCGATACCAAAAATCCGTAATCGACAAAATCAAGCCACCGAAATTATCACGGTGACATTTCTGTTGCCAAAAGGATTATAATCCGATCAAGGGGTTTGTTTTTTTAATACATTCAGTCTTAACAAAATGATTTTTATATAGTTAAGTTTTGTATTAAAGTGATTTTGAGGGTACGTCCCAAGGGTGATTTAGCCATCTAAAATCGAGCTAAAAAAATTAGTAACAAAAAAAAACAGTATCCTATGAAGCCATTTCAAAAACCTTCCCAGCAGAGCGAAAGCACAAACTTGTTTTTTCAAAGACCGGTCAACCGTTCCGCACAGGATTTGGTGCCCAAGGACAATTGCTTTCTTTTTGGTATCCAGCATACCTGGAATACGTTTAAAAGACAGCATACCTACAGTTTCAAGTAAACCGAGTAGCATCCGCTGTGGTGCCATGATGATTTAAAATTTTAAACCTTTGAAAAGCCCTTCATTTTGGAAGGGCTTTTTGTTTTTGGAAGAATTTTTTCTTTTAGTTTTATCTTTAGCCCAATGGTTATGCCCGTATTACTAACAAGAACCTCATGAAGAAATTATTGTGTCTTGGTTTTCTAATCTATTTGCTACCTTCAAAACTTTGCGCACAGGCAGATAAAGTCCTGTGGTATGACGGACCGGCCCAATATTTTGAGGAAACTTTGGTACTGGGCAATGGCACTATGGGTGCGGCCCTATTTGGCGGGATTGACAAAGAAAAAATATACCTGAACGAGGCCACTTTATGGTCGGGAGAACCGGTTGCACCCAATCCCAATCCCAATGCGTACAAAGCCGTTGCGGAAATACGTAAGGCGCTGGCTGAAGAAAATTATCGATTGGCCGATTCCCTGCAAAGTAAACTCCAGGGCCCCTATTCCCAATCCTATATGCCCTTGGGTACCTTGGAAATCGATTTTGGGCATTCCGGGGAATCGACGGAGTATTACCGGGAACTGAATCTTGGCAAGGCCATGGCGAAAACGACCTATACAAACAACGGTATTCATTTTACACGGGAGTATTTTGTTTCCCATCCGGACCAAATTATGACCATTCGGTTGACATCGGACAAAAAACAGGCCATCAATTGTAGTATTGATTTTCAAAGTTTACTCCAGTTTAAGACTGAAATCGAAGGGGATAAATTAATGGTCAATGGATATGCGCCCTACAATGTGGAACCCAACTATATTGACGATGCACCGGAACCGGTTCAATTCGATGAAAATCGGGGGACTCGGTTCACTTCCTTATTCGAGATACAAAGTAGTGACGGGGAGATAACTACTACCGATTCCAAACTGACCCTCTCCAATGCCACCGAAGCCGTAATCTATATTTCCATCGGGACCAGTTTCAATGGTTTTGACAAAAACCCTGTAACGGAAGGTTGGGATAACGAAGCCCTTGCCAAAGAGCGCCTGGAAATAGCCATGGAAAAATCTTATGCCACCTTACAAAAGAACCACTTGACCGATTATCAAGCCTTGTTCAATCGGGTGGAATTGAACCTTGAAGCTTCTGAAAAGGCAGCTTTGCCCACCGATCAACGTTTATTGCAATATACCGATGGAGCAGAGGATAAAAGTTTGGAGGAACTGTATTTTAATTTTGGTCGGTATCTGTTGATTTCATCGTCCCGAACTCCTGGTGTTCCAGCAAATCTGCAGGGAATATGGAATCCGTATATGCGACCTCCCTGGAGCAGCAACTACACCGTAAATATCAATGTGGAGGAAAATTATTGGATGGCGGAAACCGCCAATCTCTCCGAATTGCATCAACCTTTATTAGGATTTATTGGCAACGTGGCGACTACGGGCAGGGAAACGGCAAAAACCTATTATGATACAGAGGGTTGGGTCGTGGGCCACAATTCGGATATTTGGGCCATGAGCAATCCTGTAGGTGAAAACTCGGGCGGTCCCAGTTGGGCCAATTGGAACATGGGCGGGGTTTGGCTGTCCACCCATCTTTGGGAACATTATGCCTTTACCCAGGACAAAGATTATTTGGCCCAGGAAGCCTATCCCTTGATGAAGGGTGCCGTTCAGTTTTGTTTGGATTGGCTGGTAAAGGACAAGCAAGGCAACTACATTACCTCCCCAAGTACCTCTCCCGAAAATATTTTTATCACCCCAGAAGGGTATAAAGGGGCAACCTTGTACGGCGCCACGTCAGATTTGGCCATGATTCGGGAATTGTTCGAGGACTTTATCAAGGCCTCCGAAATTTTGGATCGCGATGGCGAATTCAGGGAAAGGGTAAAGACCGTCCATGATCAACTGTACCCGTATCAAATCGGGAAAAAGGGGAATCTACAGGAGTGGTATTACGATTGGGAAGATGAGGACCCAAAACATCGGCATCAATCGCATCTTTTTGGCCTGTATCCCGGGCACCATATCACGATGGAGGAAACCCCGGAATTGGCCCAGGCAAGCCGCACCACCTTGGAAATAAAAGGAGACGATACCACGGGATGGTCCAAAGGATGGCGAATCAATCTGTGGGCAAGGTTGTGGGATGGCAACCGGGCCTATAAAATGTACCGGGAATTGCTCAACTATGTAGGTCCGGATGACATGAAGGGGTCGCGTAGAGGCGGGGGTACTTATCCCAACCTATTGGACGCCCACCCGCCATTTCAGATAGATGGCAACTTTGGAGGTTCTGCAGCAGTCATTGAAATGTTGATGCAATCCCGGGACGATACAATTTTCCTTTTGCCCGCTCTGCCCGATACTTGGGAATCTGGGTCCATAACAGGTATCAAGGCCAGAGGGGGGTATGAGGTAGCGCTGGAATGGGAAAATACCCAATTAAAAAAAGTGGTGATTACCGCGACGGTAGCCGGAAACCCAACGCTGGTCTACAACGGCAAACAAAAAGAAATTACCCTTACACAAGGACAGACCTTGGAAGTGGATTGGTAGGATTTTGTTTATAATTGCGAACCCCAATCTAAATACAAGTCTTGGCCGTTTGTATTTATTATCAATACGTTAAAGTTCAGCTCTTTATTTGTCCCTACCAATTATTTGTAGGATTTTTAAGGCACTTCCCCCCAAAATTATAATGTATCGCTAATACCATTATTTAGAATGAAGAAATTCCTGTTTTTCCTTTTAGCATCAATAATGATTTCCTGTACCGCCCAAGAAAGCTCAAAATACAATCTGGGCTTCGAAACCCAGAAAGACCCACTGCAATTAGCCGATGGTTGGATTGAATGGGGGAAATATGAAATTTCAATAGATACCTTGGCCCATTCTGGGAACTACGCTGGGAAGATAAACTCCGGTGAATCGGAGGACGGTTTTGGAAGTATAGCCTATGAAATACCCGCTAATTATAAGGGTGAGCGCATCGAGTTGAAGGGTTATATGAAGATTAAAAATGTCTCCGACGGGTTTGCAGGGCTTTTACTGCGGGTAGATGGTAACGGAAGTACTTTGGCTTTCGATAATATGCAAAGACGGCAGATTACCGGTACAAAGGATTGGGAGCAGTATAGTATTACCCTGAATTATCCGGAGGATGCCCAGAGAATATACGTGGCCGGTATTTTGGTAGGAAAGGGAGAAGCTTGGTTCGACGATTTTGTACTTTCTATAGATGGAAAGGATGTGCAGATGCTCAAGGAAGTAGAATATAAACCTAGCAAGGCAGAGCTGGATAAAGAATTTATTGATGCTTCCCGGATTGAACTTACGGAGCCATCACCTAAGCAAATCGAGAGCTTGGAATTGCTAGGTAGGGTTTGGGGTTTTCTTAAATACCACCACCTGGAAATTGCAAAAGGCAATTACAATTGGGATTTTGAACTCTTTCGATTTTTACCTGCCTACATAAAGACGACGGATAAAAATGAAAGCAAGCGGCAATTAGTGGATAGGATAACGTCTTTGGGCAAATTGGAAGACTGTACAAATTGTGAACCCACGAATGAAAGTGCATTTCTAAAGCCAGATTTGGAATGGATATATCAACAGGAAGAAGATTTAAAATCGGCCTTATTGGATGTATATAAAAACCGCTCACAAGGAAAACACTATTACATTACAAAGGCCGCCAATGTAGGTAATCCGGAATTTAAAAATGAGAATTCGTACTATGACATGCCGTATCCGGATGATGGTTATAGGTTATTGTCCCTGTACCGTTATTGGAACATGATCAACTACTTTTTTCCATATAGGCACCTGATGGACGAAAACTGGAACACCAAACTGGCCGAATACATTCCTGTCTTTCTAAATGCTAAAAATGAATTGGAATACGAGCTGGCCGCGCTTCAACTTATTGCGGAGATACAGGACACGCACGCCAATATTTATGGTGATATGGAGCAGTTAGATGCTTGGAAGGGAATCAATTATCCGCCTGTGCATGTGCGTTTTATTGAGAACCAATTGGTAGTGACGGACTATTACAATGAGGAGTTCGCAAACAGGGACGGATTAAAAGTTGGGGATATAATTTCTGAAATCCAAGGAAAGCCCGTTGACGAAATTGTAGCGGAAAAAACAAAATATTATCCCGCTTCCAATGTCCCCACTCGGTTACGGAATCTTTCCGAGGATATATTGCGTTCCAACAACAAGGAATTGGATATAACTTTAATCTCGAAAGATAGGAAACCAAGGACACAAAGCGTGACCTTATATCCCAAGGATAGCCTAGAGATTTTCAGATGGTATAAAAAAAGCGAGGGAAGTTCCTATAAGATCCTGGATGGCAATATCGGTTATGTAAACCTTCAAAACATTAAGGAATCCGATGTTTCCAAAATAAAGGAGGAATTCAAGGGTACCAAGGGAATTATAGTGGATATCAGGAATTACCCTGCAATCTTTGTCCCCTTTAGTCTTGGTCCCTACTTTGTTTCCCAATCCACACCTTTCGTAAAATTTACTCAGGGCAATATTGACCATCCCGGTGAATTCACGTTTACGGATACTTTGGAGATTCCCAATGACGGTGAAGCCTATAAAGGCAAATTGGTAGTGTTGGTCAATGAACTCACCCAAAGTATGGCAGAATATACGACCATGGCCTTAAAGGCAGGGGAAAACATCACGGTTTTGGGCAGTACTACGGCCGGAGCGGACGGTAACGTATCCACCATTCTTCTTCCTGGCGGACTTAGGACCATGATTTCCGGTATTGGGGTCTACTATCCCAATGGGGAAGAGACCCAAAGAGTTGGAATTGTTCCAGATGTTGAAGTAAAACCTACCATTGTGGGCATTAGAAATGGGAAGGACGAGGTTTTGGAAAAGGCGATACAACTAATTTCTGAGGAATAGCAAGATTGCTAAATTGGGGAAAAGACTTAGAATTTTGTCTACGATGATGACCATAATTTGCTCCCAGGTCTTTGAGGGGATTATGGCGAACTCTCCTTTTTGAAATTCCAATGATCCACGTCCTTTTTTGCCATAATTACAACATACTCAATGTGGATGAGGAATCTCTTTTAGCGACGGATGCTTTGTTTCACACGGCATAACCAGTTATTGGGAATCATAGTCTTTCTATGACCCATATCCATTTTTGGACTTTATTGCTCCAATGGAAAAAGTATAGTTTATAAACCCCAACCCTCCCCGTTCCGATCTCTCGAAACACCCCTCCCTAACCAGGGAGGGGGAGCTTTTTTTGGTGTTACAATGGGCGATGTAACACAAATTCGTGTTTAGTCAAAACCGGCCTATGATAGGATAGGTAGTAAATCCGGGAGGACTTGGCGATTGCTGAAGGAAATCGTCCAAAAAGTATTCCGATGTAATCGGAAACGGTCTGGGCGATGTGGCCCAAGGACTGCTTGGATTTCAAGTATCCTAGAATCAGCCTAGCCTTTTTGGATACTTTTTCGGTGATGGAAAAAGTATCGTGACTTAAACTCCGACCCTCCCCGTTTCGCTGAACCGAAACACCCCTCCCTGACCAGGGAGGGGAGCTCTTTTGTTAAGTTCAATGAAGCTCTTGGTTATTTTGTGGAAATTCCCCCCATTCTTGTCCTTCTGACGACGATCATGGCGAGGAGTAAGAATCTGTTTTTACCTTTGCCCTTCAATTACCCAAAATATTATTTGCACCGACCAATTATTTATAGGATTTTTAAGGTACTCCCCCTAAAAAACAATCAATCCAAAGGCATATTTTAACTATATGCTGCCAATTTTATATCATGAGAACATTTAAATTATTAATTGTTTTAAGTATTATATCTGCCTTTAAATCAATGCTAATAAGTCAAGATAAAAAGGGCGATGTTTCCTTGTATAAGGGCCCAATTATCGATATGCATTTACATGCCGAAAACAATAGTACGTTGCCGCCAGAAGAATTGGGTCTATGTATCCCCCTTTCAAATTTGGTTCCTCATTTTGACCCAAAACAGGAGTTTGGTGAAGCTTGGACCGCTGCCTTAAAAAATCCTTCGTGTAAAAATCCAATGTGGTCCTCCACATCTTTTGAAGGATACACCTCAAAAATTCAATCACAATTGGAAACGTATAAAGTTAGGCCCGTGGTAAGTGGTTCAACACCTATATTGGAGGAATGGAAGCAAAAATTCTCCAATACCATGATTCCCAGTTTGGAGTTTCAACTGGAGCGTGATTCAATTCCTTTAGATAGTCTTAGAGGATTGTTTGAAAACAACGGTTTTCAGGTATTGGGGGAAATATCCAATCAATATGCGGGAATACCGCCAAACGATCCAAGAATGGATGCCTATTATGCCCTTGCGGAGGAGATGGAAATACCTGTGGCCATCCATATGGGGACGGGAGCTCCAGGTAGTCCCTATTTATTTAGCCCAAAGTATGTAGCGGCATATTCCAATCCCTTGTTATTGGAAGAGGTTTTAAAAAAGTACCCGAAACTGCGTATCTCCATAATGCATTATGGGGAACCGTTTATAGATGAATTAATTACCATGATGTACCATTACCCTCAGATTTATGTGGATCTGGGAGGAATCCAATGGGCGTATCCCTCGGACTATTTTTACCAGTACCATCTTAAAAAAATCATGGCAGCAGGGTTTGGAAAACGCATTATGTTTGGTTCGGACACGTTTCTTTGGCCAGAATTGCTGGGGAAGTCAATCGATATCATCAATGAAGCGGATTTTTTGACCTTGGAACAGAAAGCGGACATCTTTTATAATAACGCCGCTAGGTTTTTAAGGATAGATTAATGTGTGTGTATTTCAGTCGCAAGTATAGTAACAGAAGAATTCGTTTTAGGCAGCATTAGCAATCACTGTGCGTTGTAGTCGTTTATAGTAACAGAAGAATTCGTTTTAGGCAGCATTAGCAATCACTGTGCGTTGTAGTCGTTATAGGGCCATGCCCATTTATGAACATACGCATACCCGTTTTGTTATTCTGAGTACGCCTTTTTTTATCATTCTGAGGACGGTCGTAGTGTGGAGGAATAATCTGTTCTAGCTTGGTGGCGTGGAATGCTTCGACAGGCTCAGCATGACATCGCATATTCAATTGTCAGGTCGATCACTGTCACTTCGAGCGGAGTCGAGAACTTGGGAACACCTACGAATCACCTCTGTAAGGTCGAGTAGCTTGTTCTGAGCGAAGTCGAAGGGCAGTCGAGACCTAAAAACCCCGTATAACCAAAACTTTATTTGCACCAATCAATTATTTGTAGGATTTTTAAGGCACTTCCCCTAAAATAGAAATATGTGTAATTATACACATATACAATTGTTAGCACCTATTAAATTAGAAAATGCCAAGACAAACAGTACCAGATATAGACTTTGATCATTTTGCCCTTGGTGAAATACAAGAGCTTTTTGATAACGATAAGATATTTATTAATGAATCATATCAGCGGGGGGACATCTGGAAAGATCGACAGAAAATTGAACTGATTAAGTCGATCGATCAACGGTACTCTATAGGAGTGCTGGTTCTTTTTATTAATGAAAAGGACCAGTATGAAATCCTCGATGGACAACAAAGGCTACTCACTATCAAATCCTACCTAAGTGATGAAATAAAAGGTATTGACGATGACTTAACCAAGTACTCAGAGCTATCACGTAGGGATAAGCTTCAAATCGATGCATATTCTGTATACTACCTTAAACTCAAAAGTCACGATCCGGAAACGAAAGAAGAAGATATTGTCCAGACATTTCTGAGACTCCAAGAAGGGACTCCTCTGAACAAAGCAGAAAAGCTAAATGCCCATCGAGGGGAATTCAAAAATGTATTTAAGGACATCGCGATTACTCACCCACTTTTCAAATTCTTAGGGACAGAGAGAAGATTCAGATTTAGACAATTAGCAGCTGAACTTATGACTTTGGAGTTCGAAGGTGATTTTGACAACTTAATTTTCCCATCTCTCGACATCCATACCCTTACAGGAACAATTAAGAAATATGAAAAGAAGGTTCCCAAAAGGCAGCTTAAATTCTTCAAAGGAAACCTTGACTATATGCACAATAGTATAAACATGCTTTTGGGAGCCTTCAAAATTCGAGACGTCATTTCTTTCTATCTACTCATATCATACTTGCGAAAGAAGCGGGCAGGAAATAACAACTTAAACACAGAACTCTCTGCTTTTGCTAAAGAGTTCATGTGTAACCTAAACAAGTTCTCCATTTATGACTTGAAGCCTCCACGGGGTATGACCAAGAAGGAATTTGACACATATAAATCGTATAAAACCGAGTCAAAACTGATGACTACACCGGCTTCTTTCAAAACAAGACTGGAAATTATGATTTCAGAATTTGACAGGCTTCTGCCTATAATAGAAAAGGACCCTGAACGACTACACAATGAAGAACAAAGAAGAATTCTGTTCTTTAGACAAAGGGGGATTTGCCCTGAATGTAGTAAATCACTAGACTTTAAAAAAGCAGAAGCTCATCACGTCATTCATCATTCCAAAGGTGGCATAACAGACGACTTAGAGCATTCTGTACTTCTTCATACAAACTGTCACAAACGAGTTCATAAAAGAGAGAAAAAGAAACAAACTAAACTTGATATTTAAACAGAATTGAGGACTGTAAAAAAAATAGCGGAAGGTGTAGCAGGATGGCTTTTATATGAATTTCATTGTATGAATGCCGATATGTTCGATGAAAAGTATCTGACTCAACCTATTGGCAATATTCTCAAAGCAAAATATGGGAATAGAGTTGATGCGGAGTACAACCACCCAATTCTTAATCAAGGTAAAAAAGGAAGAGGAAGACCTCCTCAAATTGATCTAGTTATTAAGGATAACCAAAATCAAATGATAGCTGCTGTTGAATCGAAATGGTATGGAGATTCAGCTGTAAGTATAAAAGACATTATGTGGGATTTGGTGAGATTAGAAATAGTAAGACATCAATACGGCATACCATGTTTCTTTGTGATGGGTGGTATGAAAAAACGTCTAAATAATCTATTTACTTCAAAAACATTTTTGGAACCGAACACTAAGGGTGAAGATCGACCACTTCTAACTACTGAAAATCATGGTCGGAATTTTTTTGTTTTCACCAATCCAAGTTCAAAACGAAATCAGTTAATCAAGGATAAATTTGAGCAATATCCGGACCTAATGATACCTGAGAAAATTTCTGTACAAAATCCATCCTACTATCCAAGGGTTGGTAGAAATGCAGATCATCAAGTTTTTGCATGGGAAGTTCTTTCCAATAATTCTGTACCAAGGTTTAATGCTAGAAGGAGTAAAATATATAAATAAAAACAGGTGCTAATAACTAGCGTTCGTGTGGTCGGTACGACCCAGCATGAACGTCGTGTTGACTGAACCGGTTCTCTGTCGGTCAGCCTTCTATGGGTATTGGTCTGTTTTAGGATGGGTTATTTAAGGTCTGCACTTGAACCGTATAGTGATTTGGAGGTCTTGTTTTTCTCCCGAGTATGTCCATCACTTCTTAAATTCTATTGAACCTCCTGTTTTTGGGGTATTTTGGCCGCTTTTGCTTGGTTTCGGACATAGGCTTCCCTATCCCGTTCAAAGGGCGTTTATTTTCTTACTGTGCTTTAGTGTATTTTTTAAGTTTTGTGATCCAGTGTGCCGGTGGTCCCCGTGCGGTAAACGTATGCAGGGTCACCAGTTCTCCCTTTTTACAAGATGGGCAGATTCGGTGTTGCAGGGGCGGTTTTTCTTGGAGCTGTACCTTCCCCAGGGTTTTACCCAAGTGGTCAAGACTTTTGCGTTTATGGTAAGCACTTAATATCCCATAATGGCGGATGCGCACAAACCCCTTAGGGAGTATGTGCAGGGCAAAGCGCCTGATGAATTCAGTATCGCTCAGGTACATCAGGGATTTGTTTCCCCCGTGGCGGTAATCTTTTACCGAAAACACCACGCCGCTGTCATCCAGGTTTTTGATTCGGTGGTTGCTGATCGCAATTTTATGGGTATAGCGACCAAGGTATTCCACTACCTGAGGTGGCCCTAAAAACGGACGCTTGCAATAGACGACCCACTCTTTTTTGAACAGGCTTTGGTAAAGGGCCTCTGGTTGTTCTGTTTTAATTTTTTTACGTAACCCTGCAACAAAGCGGGCACGGAATACCTTGCTCATGGCCTTGACCGGGAACAGGTATTTCCCCTTGTTCCGGGCAGGTTTCCACTTACCACTTTTGGTTGCCCCACCACCGGGCACGATACAATGCAAGTGCGGATGCAGGGACAGGTTCTGTCCCCAGGTATGCAGGATGGCGATCATCCCGGGACCGGCACCTAAAAACTTAGGATTGGAAGCAAACCCCGCTATGACTTCCCATGAAGTTTTGAACAGCAGGCCATACAGCAGTTTGGGTTCGTACAGGCACAGGCGGTTGAGTTCTGAAGGCAGGGTAAATACCACGTGGAAGTAAGGAACGTTCAAGAGCTCTTCTTCCCGTGCCCTGATCCATTGTTCCCTTTTGTGCCCCTGACACTTTGGGCAATGCCGGTTGCGGCAACTGTTGTAGCTCAGGTGCAAGGTATTACAGGATGGATTCGTGCAGTGGTCAATGTGACCGCCCAGGGCAGCCGTACGACATTTGCGCAGGGCGTGCAGGGTCCTTAGTTGCCAGCTGGTGGCACAACAGTCTGCTAAAGACTCCCTGTTGCGATTTAATACCTGGGCCACTTCGTGAGCAGCGGATGCCATTACTCTTTGTAGAGCCGATCCAGTGGACTGAAAGGCTTTTGCCTGCCCAGTTGTGCCACGTGAAGGTAGGTCAGTGTGGTCTGTATATCTGCGTGCCCCAAAAGGTCCTTTACACTCATAATATCCAAGCCCATTTCCAGAAGGTGGGTAGCATAACTGTGGCGCAGGCTGTGGGTGGTCACTTCCTTTTGAATACCACTATGTTTACGGGCTTCCCGTACAATCCAGCGAACCCCTTGGGTAGAAAGCGGGACTGGACGCCCTTCGGTATTGTTCCCAGTGAAGCACCAGGTGCAAGGATTTTCTGCCGCAAGATATGTTTTAAGTCCGCGGATCTGCATCCTCGACAAGGGTACATACCGATCTTTCCTGCCTTTGCCTTGGCGGACGTGAAGCATCATACGATCAAAATCCAGATCTTTTAACTGTAGGTTGCACAGTTCAAAACAGCGCAGTCCGCAGCCATAAAGCAGCGCCAATACCAGACGGTGCTTCAGTAGTTTTGGGGCTTTTAAGAGTTGCTTTACTTCCCTACAACTTAAAACTACAGGGAGTTTTTTGGGACGCTCAATAGCGGGGAGCATTACCTGCATCTCTTTACGATTTGATATCCGGTAGGCATACCTCAGACCATAAACGGTATGCTTGAAGAAGCTGCTCGACGGGGTCTTGTGCCGGGACTTTAAAACATGTAGATAATCCAGCACCTGTTCTTCATCCAGATCGAGTGGACTGCACTTAAAATGCAGGGCTATGTGTGAAAGACAGCGGGCATAGTTGGTCAGGGTGCTTTGGCTTTTGCCCGATAGTTCAACAGAACGTTTTAGTTTGAGATACAATTCCTGGAATTCTGGAACACGTTCACAGGCTCGTTCGATCAGGGTACTACTTTTTTTTCATAATTTGCTAAATATTAGTTTTATACATCTTAAAGGTAGTGAATGGAGATTTAGATAACTCCTGAAGCTACCTTTAGGTTTAGTTCAACAATGGGTAAAATGCATAAGCTCCTACGGTCGCTTACGACATCTTACCCGAGACCGTTGTGTTTAATACTGGACAGATAAGATTTTAATTTTGAAATCTATTTAATGAAGAAAAAGATTGATTCTACATTGTATTTTTTTCAATACTTAATTTCTCGAATTAATGTAATCATTGGCTTTGGATTCTGGATTTATAGTATTGTAATGCAAAAAGTCGATGCAATTATTTTTAGTTCATTGTATTTGATTTCAGGAGTTTATATTTCAAAAAAGAAATTTCCCAAACCCGATGACCTTTCTTTTGACGGAGATTTCCTTTATCTCAACAAATTATCTGACCCAATAAAAATGACGGATATTAAATCTTTAGAAAATGGAGTAGTAATTTATAATTCCAGTGGAACGATTTGTAAGGCAAGTTTACCGAATTACTACTTTATTGACAAAAATTTTAAAAAACTTAAAAAAGTTATAGAAAATAAAAGCACTAAAACACAACACGGCGCTTCATGAATTGTTGTGGGATTTTCCAAAAGGTAATCCTTACAATCAATTATCTTTAAATTCAGAAGTATATCTTCCAATGGAGAAGTCCACAACTTATGATCCATGAACCGTTAGCCACAATATGAATAAAGCCTTCCTAATATTATTGGTTTTTGTTCTTAGTTCTGTTACAATCTATTCTCAACAAGAACTTTCTGAAAATGAAAAACTTTTCATAACTGCCAAAGTATGGGGCTTTTTAAAGTATTATCATCCGAATGTAGCAAAGGGAGAATTTGACTGGGACAAGAAACTAATTGAGTTATTTCCAAAAATAAAAAAGGCAAAAACAAAGGAGGATTTATCTATTGTTTTTTCTGTTTTGATTGATAGTCTTGGAAAAATCAAAGAATGTCGGTCATGCACATCCTCAAACAAAATAAATTATTTTAATAAAAATTTCAACTTGTCATGGACACAAGACAGTACTATTTTCACCAGTGAATTATCGGAGAACTTAAAACACATTGAGAATAATAGATTTCATGGCAAAAGTAATTATGTAACAAAAAACAAAAAAGCGAGTAATGCAATTTTGATTAATGAAAAAGCTTATCAAAACTTTGACTGGAAAGATGAAAATTTAAGAGTATTGTCTCTTTTCAGATATTGGAATGCGATAGAGTATTTTTTTCCATACAAATATCAAATGGACAAAAATTGGGATAGGGTACTAAAAGAAATGATTCCGAAATTTTTGAATCCCCAATCCGAAATGGATTATCATTTAGCGATGTTAGAGATCACCGTTAATTTAGACGATAGTCATGCCGGATTTAATACCAGTTTAACGAATGACTATTTTGGCTCAAAATATATTCCTGCAAAATTTACTATGGTAGATAATAAAGCAGTTATCACTAGTTTTTATAATGATTCCTTAGCTGATATAAATGATTTAAGAATTGGAGATGTAATTGAAAAAGTAAACGGTAAGACTGTAAATGAAATATTACAACAAAAAAGTAAATTTATCCAAGGTTCAAATACTTCGGCAAAGTTTGCATATGCTTTTAATAAAATTTTTAATGGTGCTACAGATTCCATTGAGATTGAGTTTTTAAGAAACGACAAGATTAAAGGAAATAAAATTGGAAGGTATTCTTTGGACCAATTCAAGTATAAAAAACCCTCAACTGATAAGTGGAAGATACTTGAAAACGATATTGGATATATAAACTTAGGAGAAGTTGAGGTATCTGATGTTTCCACTATTTTAGAAGAAATAAAAAATACAAAATCCATTATTTTTGATTTAAGGAACTACCCAAAATTTACATTACCATATATTTTGAATTTTTTAAACCCATCTGCCAGAGAGGTTTTAGTTTCCATTATTCCCGACTTGAATTACCCTGGAAAATTCTACTGGGAAGAACCAATATCAATGGGAGAAAATAACAATAATCCTTATCGAGGAAAAGTAATTGTTCTCGTTAATTCACGTACAATTAGCTATGCTGAATTGTATGCAATGGGCTTACAAACAGTAAATAATTCAATTACAATTGGCAGCCAAACTCTAGGAGCTGATGGCAATGTCAGTAGAACGGAGTTTATTGGAGGTTTTAAGACAGGTTTTTCAGGTATAGGCGTATTCTATCCTGATTTTACCGAAACACAGAGGAAGGGTGTAAGAATTGATTTAGAAGTAAAGCCCACTATTTTGGGTATTAAGCAAGGTCGAGATGAAGTTTTGGAGAAAGCGATTGAAATAGCAAATGAATAAACTACTGTTATCAACATTGATTTTAAGCAATGGTGTTGTTTTCGCCTATTTTATAAAATCCATTTCAAAAAAAAAATAAATGAAAAACCTCCCTTTTATTATACTACTCCTTTTGGCGAGCTGCAAAAGTGAACCCAAAACGGAAGCTCCTACGGAAACCGAAATTGATCCTACGGTTTACGCCATGTGGGAGGACTATAGCCAAGCCCATCCAGAAACGAAAAGCGAGGAGATGCCAGAATCCTGGTTTTTTCACGATAACCAAAAAGATGCCGATCGGTTGGCAAAACTGGTTATAGACGGGAAAAAGAGGGCTTCATCCGGGCTTTATAAGTGGTATGGGGATGCAGGGGCGGATTTGCCTGCTGTGGGCACCAAAAGCATCATCACCAATTTTGACGGTACGGCACAGGCCATTATTGAGATTGTACAAGTAGACACAATACCTTTTAAGCAAATTTCAGAAGCCTACGCCGCTATGGACATGGGTACGCAGGAAGAACCTCTTCCAAAATGGAAGAAGGCGCACCGTGCATTTTTTGAGAGTACCTTTGAGGATGGCCCAGAAACTTTTTCTGAGGATATGCTCGTGGTCTGCGAAACCTTTAAGACCATTTGGCCCATAAAATAAGTTTAAAAACAATTTCATATCAATCTTAAAAAATCATCGATTATGAAGCCTCTCTATTTTATCCTTTCCCTACTACTCGTTTCCACCATAGCATCACCGCTCTTCGCCCAAGAGGATGCATATATCCAGGAATATCTGGAACGTATGGAAAACTCCAAAAAATACCTGCTGCTGGTCGCGGAGATGATGCCCGAGGAAAAATATGACTTTAAGGCCACCCCAGAGTCGCTCAGCTTTGCTGAAAATCTTATGCATATCGCTTGGGCCATGGATTGGCACAGTCAGTCCCTTATGGGAGGCCGTCCCGCCCGCAATTGGGAAACGGATATGGAACTCCAGGTTGCAGAAAAGACCAAGGCGGAGATGATGGAGACCATCGAAAACACCTTTGATACCACCATCCAGTTTATCAAGGACTTTGATGTCAATAACCTCAAGGAAGAACTGGATTATTTTGGACTTACCCGCTCCAAGCGGCAGATTTTAATGCTGTTGGCGGACCATATTACCCATCATCGCGCGCAGATGTTGGTCAGTCTAAGGCTAAACGGACTTAAACCGCCCAGATATGTTTTGTTTCAGTAACTTGGGAACCCTTAAAACTGATAAGTAACCCATGTTGGCACAATTTGAAGCCTTTTATGTCACTATAAAACAAAACCGCTGGTATTGGCTATTTTCCCTTTTCTGTAGGATCAGTTTGGCCTTTGCCTTTCTAGTGGCGGGTTGGGTAAAGATCATTGGGGAACGTTTTGCCAGTGGCTTGGCGGTACAACATCCCATGGGGGCTTATTTGGAGGCCCTGCACCATACGGGCTACTATTACACTTTTATTGGTGTGGCACAGATCGTGGCGGCCATATTGTTGCTTATTCCCAGAACGGTGACCTTAGGCGCACTCTTATACTTCCCTATTATCGTGAATATTTGGTTGCTCTCCTATGCCGTGCGTTTTGAGGGATCGTATGTGACCTCCCCGTTGATGGTGTTGGCCTGTCTCTTTTTGTTGGTATGGAACTACGATCGGGTACGGTATCTCTTGCCCCTAAACCACTTTTCGGATTTGGGGATTGTTCAAAAACCGGAAAAATACAGTTGGAAGTTTCCATACCTGTTTGCCGGTTTTGTACTCTTGACCCTAGTGGCCACCGTGGCCTTTGCCGAATTTGGCCATGAAGTCATGCCCAGGAATTCCCTCAAGGACTGTAAAAAGCAATTTGTGGATGCACCCAACCAAGAAGCGGGATACCAATTTTGTGAATGCATTCATACTGTTGGAAATCCCTTGGATGCTTGTTTGGAAAACTATAAAAAAGCGGTAAGCCCTTAAAAAATGAAACTATCCAAAGAAATAAAGCGGTGTATGGACAAAAGTGTATTGTGCTGGTTGGCTACGGTAGCCCCGGATAATATACCCAATGTATCCCCAAAGGAGATTTTCACCTATTACCAGGAGGAGTATATCATCATAGCCAACATTGCCTCGCCCCAAAGTGTAAAAAACATAAAGCACAATCCGCAGGTATGTATCAGTATTTTGGCTGTACTGGTTCAAAAAGGGTTTCAACTCAAAGGAACGGCGGAGCTTGTAAAAAAGCAAGATTCGGGATTCGATAAAATGGAGCCATTGTTGAATACCATGACCGAGGGAAAATTTCCATTCAACACCATTATTAAAATTAGAGTGGAGCAGGCTAAACCCATTATCGCACCAAAATATATCCTGTATCCGAAAACCACGGAGGAGGAACAGATTGCAAGTGCCAGAAAGTCCTATGGATTCTAAAACCCTTTTCAGGGCATATGATTTTTTTGTGAAGGCCATGAAATCCAAAAGTCTACATTGGATTGTTTTGTATATTTAGTTGGGCATCCAATGCACTAACCATGAAACTTAAGAGCAATCTTTTCCATATCCCATTTAGATTACGTTTGTGTTTAGGTGTTCTTATTTTGGCCCACTTACACATGAAGGCCCAGGATTCCACATTGATCGTGGCGGATGGTTGGATTGAAAAAATGGACAATAAAATGGCCATGGACCTCTCCCTGAACAATGCCTATGAGGTTTTTGAGGTGCGCATGCCCAATGAGCGATTGGTTATCCACCCGAATGCGAAGACCCATCTAAGGTATAATCTCAATTATCGATTTATTTCATTAGGTTTTTCCCTAGCCCCGAACTTTATTCCCGGCAACGGGAACGAGAACCTAAAAGGGAAGACCAAAAGTGTTAGTTGGGGTACGGCACTTAACTTTAAGAAAAGCTTTTTTGAGGTGTCCTATGACAGGGTCAAAGGCTATTATTTGGCCAATACCAATGATTTTACGCCCCGTAATCATGGGGATCCCTTTATTCAGTTCCCAGACCTTAGGTATACCGGTTTCTCCCTTTCGGCGGGGTATTACAGTAATTCCCGCTTTTCCTTTAGAAGCCTTACCTCCCAAACGGAGCGGCAGTTAAAAAGCGCTGGCAGTTTTATTCCGGTATTCAATTCACGCTATTATATTATAGACGATACCTCCGAGACCCCAGGTACGCAAAAATCCAATAATTGGGAAACAAGTGCAGGTCCGGGATATGCCTATACCTTTGTGGCCAACAAAAAATATTACCTTTCGTTGGGGACGCAGGCCCAAATAGGGTATCTACATACCAAATTAACGACCCGGCTCAATTCTGGAGAAGTTATTACCGATCAGAATAATTTGTTGTTCCGATGGGGTGGTAAAATTGGCGCGGGCTATAATGGCAATCGCTTTTATACAGGGCTATATACCACACTTTCCGGTGCGCAATACAAGCAGGAATATACTACGGTCGTAAACCACGATACCAGAATATTCTACCATTTGTTTTTAGGTATTCGATTCAATGCTCCCGATTATTTGAAACGAAAGGTAGGGGCTTTTGAAGACAAATACCTAAAGTAGAAAAGAGGTCTAAAATTATCCCAGAAGTCGGTGACAGAAAGATGGGAAGGTGGTATTTTTGCTACAGTTTTGAAGGGTGTCCAAAGCAATATGACGAACGAGGAAAGTGCCATACGAACCACGTATTTCAGTATCATAGGAAACACCTGTTTGGCCTTGGTAAAAGGGTTAGCGGGATTTTTTGGAAATTCCTATGCCTTGATTGCCGATGCCATTGAGTCTACCACGGATATATTTTCCTCCTTATTGGTTTTATTGGGACTCAAATACGCAAAAAGACCGGCGGACGAGAACCACCCCTACGGTCACGGAAAAATAGAACCTTTGGTAACCTTTTTGGTCGTTGCTTTTTTGGTGACGTCGGCCACGGTCATCGCGTACGAGAGTATTGAAAATATCAATACTCCACATAAAGTCCCCAAACCATGGACCTTGATCGTACTTGGGGTCATTATTTTATGGAAAGAAGTCTCCTATAGAATTGTCCTTAAAAAAAGCAGGCAGACCCATAGTTCCTCGTTAAGGGCAGATGCCTGGCACCATCGTAGTGATGCCATTACCTCGATTATGGCATTTATCGGTATTTCTATCGCCCTTATTTTTGGCAAAGGCTACGAAACGGCGGACGATTGGGCGGCCTTACTGGCATCGGGCTTTATCCTCTATAATAGCTATCTTATTTTTAGACCGGCATTGGGCGAAATTATGGACGAACATCGCTATGATGATATCTTGGATAGCATCAGGACGGAGGCGAACAAGGTGGAAGGCATTGTGGGTACGGAAAAGTGTTACATCCGTAAGGCGGGCATGAAATATCATATCGACCTGCATGCTATGGTGAAGGCCGATATTTCCGTGCGGGACGGACATGACATTGCACACAGGTTACAGGATCACCTCAAAGCCGTGATACCCAATTTGGAGCATGTACTGATCCACATAGAGCCTGATGATTTGGGTGAAGGTGATGATGTTTAATCCTGTTTTAGGGCGAAAATTGGATTTGGCTCCTTAATCCATGGATATGGATACTTTTTTTGGATCTATCTTTTCGAACTTTGTAAAAAAACAAAACTTATGAGCACAAAGAAAATAGCGGTAATTACCGGAGGTAGTAGGGGTCTTGGTCGCGATATGGCCTTCCAAATTGCAAAAAAAGGTCTGGATGTTGTTATTACCTATCACTCCAACCAGGCTGCAGCGGAGGATGTGGTAGCACAGGTAAAAAAATCAGGGGTAAAATCGGTTGCTTTGAAATTAGACACCAGTGACGTGTCCACTTTTGATGCCTTTTATGGTCGATTGGAAGAAGCCCTTAAAGAAACCATGGGGAGCAGCAACTTCGACTTTCTCATTAATAACGCTGGAACGGGCATTTACAAACCCTTTGTGGACACCACCGAAGCGGATTTTGACGAAATGATGAACATTCACTTGAAGGGCGTCTATTTTCTGACCCAAAAGGCCTTAAAATATATGAACGACGGTGGGGGAATCATTAATATTTCCTCCGGTTTGGCACGATTTACCTTTCCCAAGTCCTCGGCCTATGCATCCATGAAAGGAGGTGTGGAGGTCTTTACCCGCTATCTGGCCAAGGAGCTTGGGGAGCGTAAAATAAGAGCCAATGTGGTAGCGCCTGGAGCCGTGGCCACTGATTTTGGTAACGGGGAGAACAAGACCAATGAACAGAAACGAAAAATGGTATCGAGCGTAACGGCCCTGGGAAGGGTAGGGGAACCTGAGGACATTGGAGGGCTTGTCGCGTTTCTTTGTACCGATGATGCCCGTTGGATCAATGGGCAGCGTATTGAAGCCTCAGGGGGAACTATGCTGTAAATTTGAATATGGAAAACAAACCCATACATAGAATCGATTCCATAAGCGAGTTCCATCGGATTCGTAAGCTTCCCAAGCCCGAGCATTCCTTGATCAGTGTGGTGGATTATAGTTCCATAGTACACACACCGGAGAACCACAACGTGAGTTGGCTACAGACCTATTACTCCATTGCGCTTAAAAAGGATGTTCCCGGTAAATATCGGTATGGACAACAGGAATATGATTTTGATGATGGACTCATGTCTTTTTTTGCTCCCAATCAGATTTTAAACATCAATTATGTGGAAAAAGACAAGGATAAGGAACCTTCCGGGTGGATATTATTGATTCATCCGGATTTTCTCTGGAACACCCCTTTGGCCACTTCCATCAAGAAATATGACTTTTTTAATTATTCCCTAACCGAAGCCCTCTTTCTATCCGAAAAGGAGGAAAAGGTCATTGCCGATATCCTTAGAAATATAAAACAGGAATATCAGGCGAACATGGATCGGTTCACTCAGGATATCATCATCGCCCAAGTGGAATTGTTGCTCAATTATGCACAACGGTTTTATGAACGCCAGTTTATCACCAGAAAAAAGAACAATCACGAGGTATTATCGCGTTTGGAGGAGATTATGGATGCCTTTTTTGATGTGAAGGAAGGGATGGACAAAGGCTTGCCCACGGTACAATTCATAGCGGATAGCTTAAACCTTTCCCCAAATTATTTGAGTAGTACCTTAAAACACTTGACGGGCCTAAACACCCAACAGCATATACATGAAAAGTTGGTAGAAAAGGCTAAAATTCAACTGAGCACGACCAATAGGAGTATTAGTGAAATTGCCTATGCACTTGGTTTTGAACACCCGCAGTCTTTTAGCAAACTCTTCAAGACTAAAACCAATTATTCTCCCAGGGAGTTTAGGCAATCCTTTAACTGATTCCTACACCTTTAAATTTTCCAACATAGTCGCCGTGGTACGTTCCAAATCGAAATCCGGTTGCCAGTTCCAATCTTTTTGCGCATCAGCATCATCAATACTTTTGGGCCAGGAATCCGCAATGGCCTGTCTAAAATCAGGTTCATAGGCCATTTTAAAATCGGGAATATGTTGTTGTATACTTTTGGCAATTTCCTCTGGATTAAAGCTCATGGCGGCAAGGTTATAGGCGGAACGTACTTTGATGTTTTCGGTATCTGCTTCCATTAATTGGAGTGTGGCCTTGATGGCATCGTCCATAAACATCATGGGCAGGGAGGTATCTTTTTTAAGAAAACAGGTGTAATGCCCTTGACTTAGGGCCTTGTGATAAATCTCAACGGCATAATCCGTGGTACCGCCACCCGGCATGGTCTTCCAACTAATAAGACCCGGATAACGGATGCTACGTACGTCCACACCAAATTTATTATAGTAGTATTCGCACCATCGTTCCCCGGATTGTTTACTTATGCCGTAAACCGTACTAGGTTCCATAATCGTATTTTGTGGCGTGTTCACTTTAGGGGTGTTAGGCCCAAAGACTGCAATACTGGAAGGCCAAAAGACTTTATTAATTTTTTTCTCCTTGGCCAAGTTCAAAACATTGAAAAGGGAATTCATGTTGAGGTTCCAGGCGCGCATGGGGAATTTCTCCGCGGTGGCACTCAACATGGCGGCCATTAGATAGACCTCTGTGATATCATGGTAGGCAACTACTTCTTCCAAGGCATCGTAATTGGTGGCATCCAGGATTTCAAAAGGTCCGGAATTCATCAAATTATCGCTTCCTTCGCGGATGTCACTGGCGATAACGCGATCATTGCCATAGCGTTCCCTTAGGGTGAGGGTCAATTCCGTTCCAATCTGTCCGCAAGCACCAATAATCAATATATATTTTTCCATCAAAAAAGAAGTTAAATCACCTATTGGGTAAAGATAACTTTTCTCAAAATTTGTACCTTCGATCCATGCCAAAATTCCTGTATTTTCTCGTATTGCTGTTGGTTCTGGGATCCTGTAGGCAAAGTGCCTCAGAGACGGTTACCGAAGAGGTGTCCAGCTTTGGGACCATGGCAGAGGAATTGCCTCCTGTTACATCCATCAATGCAAAGGCCAATTCCATTTTGAAGACTTGGAAGGAGTTTGATGACTTTGATAAGAGCTTTAATAGGATTTATACGATTGACTATAGAGAAGACCTTGTATTGGTCATTGATGATTTGGTGGAAAAGCAAAAGCTTTTGGAGAAAGGGGAGTACCCAGAAGAATTTAATATTCCCCAAATAAAAGGAAGACAGAAGGTGGTTAAAACCTATATATTAAAAACAAAGGGCGACCTGGAATATCGTTTGAACCCGGAAAATTCCATCAAGGAATTGATTGCTGCCTATAATGCGCTGCGGGAACAATTCAATGTGACGGTAAACAACACCCTGCCTTCTGAATTAATAGATAATCAATCCATTTAGTTCATACTTCTACACCGTACCCCTTTTAAGATACAGCCAAGGTAAGTGAGATAGCAAACTTGGAATCCCACGCATGGAGCGAGCAAAGAGGTCAATTTTGATGCTTGTTTTGAATTGATAACGGACGACTATGGCTTGTTTAGGGGAATTTCATAAAAAATAAAAAGCGGGCATCGCCCGCTTTTAAATGATATATTGGAATTGATTGCTTACTGTTTCGGTTCCGTAGTCGGTGCCTGTTTTCTGGAGGTGAGCGCCTGTTTGCTCAAGCTTGCCAAGTTAAAATTGGGATCAATGGCCAATGCCTCGTCAATGGTGGCAATCGCGGCATCAATGTTCTCTTTGTCCGTATTAAATTGTACCAACCCCTTTAAGTGGAGAAAGGCTGCCTTTAAAGGAACCTCATAAGGCTGCTGACGCTCATAAAAAGCATAGCGCATATCATCCTGGGCATTGGCAATACCATATTCAATATTGGTCAACGCTCCCGCATTGTCGCCAATCTGGATTTTTAAATCGGCAAGCTCATAGGCCAAATATGCATTTGGATTTCGCTGATTCAATATTTCAAATTGTTCCAACGCTCTTTTGGGTTGGTTCAAGGCCTTTAGGGAAATAGCTTTGACCTGAACGGCCAAATCAGAATCGGAATCCACTTTCTCGATACCAATAGTGTTAAGGGCCTGTAAGTGCTGATTGTCATTGGCGTAAATATAGGCCAAGGTATCCATACGCTCCTTGGAGGGCGAAAGTACATTTAAATGGGTCAGGGCATTTATGACACCATCTATATCACCCTGCAACCGCATTTGAGCATAAAATTCTTCATAATGCTTTTGAAGCTCACTTTTGGTCTGCGCGGTTCCATAAAGACCTATGGAAAGCACAAGCACCATAACTAATTTTTTCATCACGTAATGATTTATTTTTTGGTGCGCTAAACTATTAAAATATTCCGAATGAACTTGTTAAGGAAAGCTTTAATTGCAGGTAAAAGAAAAAAGGATGCCTTTAAGGCATCCTTTTTTATGATTTTTTAGGTATCTAGACGAGGGAATAGACTTCCTTTTCCTTTCTAAAATTGCTTAAAAGTTGTGCATAGAATCCAAGACTTTTTCTATCCCTGTCAATACAGGAGCGTAAAAAGGTCCTCAAGTTTCCAAACAATAGATTGGTATATATTATGGGCAAGTTGATATTTGGCTTGCCAGGTGTATATGAAGAATCGTCTGCAAGGACGGCCATCTCGATCCGGTGTCTATGATAATCGATGGAAACATCGGCTGCGTTATAGTACTTTTTTAAGAGAGCAATATGTAACTGTGTAAACCTTTTGGATTTTCGTTTCTCTCCACAACTTTTTGTAATTAAACCTTCCAACTCCATGATAATCCGTTCGTTAAGCTGAGAATTTTTCATGATACTTTATTTTTAAAGTTTACATAAAGTTATGTATTTCGTCGATAACTATTTAAAAATCAATACTTTATTAACATAAACAATCAACATTTGTTGTGAAATGCTCGAAATGTGTGGCGAACTGAGTTTAAATGGGGGTTAAAAATCGGTAGTTTTTTGTAAGAAAAGTATTACTTATTGTTATTTTTTTATGATTATTGCCCTTATTTTCTTGATATTCCGGGGCTTGCAGATTCTTTTTTAATGCCATTTGGGCATAGTATTCCCTTTTTGTAGGATGTTCGGGGTTAACCCCATTGATGAGTTCTCCCCAACCATTTTTCTCAATAATTGTGGTAATAATGCCGATACAATCATCTAAGTGTATCAGGTTCGTAGGTGCATCACCTCCACTGAGATTTGTTCTACCGGAGAGCATGGTAACCGGGTGTCTATCCGGACCGATAAGGCCTGCAAATCGGATAATGGTCGACTCAAAATGAATATTGTCCCGTATCAATTTTTCGGTTTTCAATAGTTGTTTTCCGGATTCGGAAGTGGGCATCGGTTGGGTTTCCTCATTGACTTCTCCCTGATCGTTGCCGTACACAGAAGTACTGCTCACAAATAGAACCTTGCTTACTGTTGAGATTTCTATTTCCTTGATCAACAACGCAATCTTACTAACATAATTCTCTTTGGTACCTTTTCCCCGTAGTCTGGGAGGTATGTTTACGACCAGTATATCCGTACTTTTTAAAAAATCGGCTATATCGCCTTCAATTTCTGTTTCTGAAATTTGTATCAAAGAAGGTGTAATGCTCGATTTGGAAAGCGTATTTATTTTATCCCTAGAGGTGGTAGTTCCCTTTACGGTATAACCTTGTTCCTTTAGTTGTATGGCCAAAGGAAGGCCCAACCAGCCACAGCCTATAACCCCTATGACCTTATTCAAACCTCATTTTTTGAATGGTGAGAATGGCATCGTTCAATACAAAAGGCATGGGAATAATATCTTCAGGCCTTTTCGGCACAGAAAACAAGGGGTTATCCAATAGATCATTACTGGCCTCGTAAAAGGTTAGTTCCAGATTCCCTTCGGAAGGATATTCCAACAGCAGCTTTGTGGTGTCGTTTTCGCTGATATAATGAGTCACCAATTTTCCATTTCTTCGGCCTTTTAAATAATAGTCGGATAGTTCTATATCATTTACCGTGGCCTTGCTGATGGTAGTATTATTCGTGAAAATTTCCAATCGGTTTACGTCCCTTTGTGGTATCACGTTAAGTTCAATAGACCTTTTGGTGCCAATAATGGTATCTGAAATAATCTCAATAACGGGAGTTAGGATATTCTTTTTAGGGGCGTCGGAGATATAGCTGAACCCAGACCCATACTTACTGCTTATGGTATTTTCCGATAAATCCTGTGGACGCTTTTTGTCGGCGCCAATGTACTGCTGTGTCCAATCCGACAATACCTTTTCATAAGTGGCCCAGCGACTTTCGTTTTTGTCGACATCCCATACATACAGCAAACTAGTGGGTTTTGGGTTATCCTTATTAAAATCGGAATTCATATGTGCCGATACCAAAAAGCCCAAAAAGAGCAAAAAGCTGAGGAAGGCCAAACCTCTTTTGTTGCGATATCGAATGAAAAGGGGCAGCAACAGAAAAAACGTCAAAGTCGCAAATATGGTACTTGCCACCATCATTTTAAGTCCTAGGGCAATAGGAAAAAGTTGAATAAAGGGAGACAGGATAAAAACGGCCGGCAAGCCCAAGAAAAGCATTAGAAACCCGTTAGGACTCTTTTGATTGATAAGAATGTACAGGGCAACCAGGCCTGCATACACGGGGATAATGAAAAATGCCGCACCATTTAGGTAAACACAGAGCAAGGTGCAAATGACCAACCATAAAAATAACGGGGCAATCAAAAGATTGGGGGTTTTAACGACCTGGAACTTATGATAGGCGTAAAAACAAATGCTCAAGGAGAAAAAAACAAAAACCAGGATATAGGCATGACCGTTATAGGTGAACCCATGTAGCATATCCAAATACCCCGGATATATTGACGTCAACGCTTTCCAAGAAAAGTAACCTACGGCTCCGTTTATTACCAAGGCCATTAACATGGGGACAAAACCTTTTAAGATATCCTTTCCGTTCAGTACTTTTTTTCTGATGCCCAATACCAATAAGGCGATAAAAAAGGCAATTCCTATAAAAAGCATGGGCCAAATCCACTCAAAGGGATAGGATACCATTTTAAAAAAGGGCACATTGAAATACACGGATTCTTTTAGGCTTCGGATACTATCCAGATCCAAAGCACTAAAATGGTCCAATAGTGCACTAAGATAACTCCCTTGGTGGGCCAAAGTGTTTTTATCCAACCGATCATGGGTGTCCAAAGCGGTATGATAGTCGAAATGGTCATCAATAAAGGCAAAATTAAACCCGTCAATGTCCCCTTTTTCCCGAAACACCGTAAGGTCCGTATCGTTAGGAAGTAATTTGTATATACTATAGGCCAGGGAGTTTGCCACAGGATATTCTGGATTTGCCCTGCTGAATTCCTTGATGAGATTGTAGTTGCCCCTATTGGTTTCCAACAACATGATTCCGGGTCCCCCACTTCCACGCGCCTCGAAATTGAGTACCAGGCCCACATCCTTGGCCCATGGATGCTCCCTTACGAACAAATCGGCGCCGTTAAGGCCCAACTCCTCGGCATCGGAAATTAGGATGATTATATCGTTTTTAGGGGCCTCGTTTTTTGCTAAAAAGGCCCTAATACCTTCTAGGATAGCAGCCACTCCGCTACCGGCATCACTGGCGCCATAGGAAGAATGTGGGCTACTATCATAATGGCTTAAAAGTAACAGTGCTTTTCCATTCCCTGATCCCTTTATTCTCGCCAAAATATTGGTGGCTTTGCTCAAGTTGGCCCAGTCCCCAGCCGTATATCCTGTTTGCAATTGGGTTTGTAACCCCATTTTCTCCAATTGTGAGGCGATATAGGACTGTACTTTTTTATGGCCTGGAAACCCAACTCCATGGGGCTCCTTGGAAATAGCTTCCACATGTGTCATGGCCCTATCCGTAGAAAATACCGTTTCGTTTTTATCTTGATCTGGGGAATAGGTGGGCATAAGTGAGGCAATACTCCAGTAAACGGCCAAGATCAACAGGAGTAATGTTATTACGGAGGTGGTCTTTTTCATTGGTGTTCAGTTCTGTTTAAAAGTATTAAATATTAAAGAGACGGCACCATTCATCTATTTTTTTTAGCATATTAACTTTTTTTTAATATATTTATTAATTAATCAACAAATAAATCGCTATGGGTATCAAAAGCTTTCAAGGAATCAGGAAGATTGTTAAAAAAGAATTTGAGGCCCCAATATTGGTGGCCGATTATATGACGACCAAATTAGTGACATTTAGACCAGATCAGTCTATTTTGGAGGTAATGGAAAAGTTTGCCAAACATCACATTTCAGGGGGTCCAGTATTGGACGACAATGGGTTCCTGGTTGGGATTATCTCAGAGGCCGATTGCATGAAACAAATTTCGGAGAGTCGTTACTTTAACCAACCTATTCTTGAGAAGAATGTAGAGAATTTCATGACCAAAAATGTGGAAACCATACCGGATGATATATCCATATTTGATGCCGCCGGAATTTTTGCTCAACATAACAGAAGAAGATTACCGGTAATGCGAAACGGAATCTTGGTAGGTCAGATAAGTAGAAAGGATATCGTAATTGCGGCCTTAAAATTGAGTGGTCACAATTGGAAATAAATTTTTAAACCAAGTTAGTTAAAGAAGGTGCTTCCGAAAGGAGGCATTTTTTAGTAAAAAAACACTATTCGCGTTTTACGATCATATAGTAATCGTTGTCCAAGGGAAGATATCCCAGGTCATATATAAAGTAATAGGTAGTTCCCTTTTTTGTCGTATAGAGATTGGTAATATACTCAAAATCAAACCCTTTGTCCATCAAACGGGTTTTGGTAGTTTTTGTTTTCCCATCGTTGAGTTTAAAGCTGTCCAGGATACGATAATTTTTTCTTAACCGATTATTGATGTTCCGCATCAAGTTTTTACTGTCCTTGTTGACCTTGTTATTGTAAGCGTTTCTGCAATAATCATTACAAAATTTCTTGTCTATTCGGCCCATGATTTCGGAACCACATTCCAGACATTTTCTTTTTTCCACTTTATTGTCTTTTGTAATTGAATTGAACTTCTTCCTGGTTCCCTTCATCGTCTCCAACGACAACATATAAATTAATTTCTTGGTCCGATATCCTTTCTAGTGTAAAGTCATCAAAAAACACCTTATTAGGTTCTAGTTTAACTAATTTAAAATCGACCGTATCGTTCTTTTCTTCCCAACCCTTTAAATCGCCGCCAAAGTGTTTCAATTGTAATAACAAGGTTCCACCCACCTCCTTGATATGTCCCAATTCATAAAAATTGACCATTCCATTCACTACAAGTTTAAAGGAAAACATCATACTTCCTCCCAAGGGCGGGCTCCAGATTTCCTCAGTAATACCTCCAAAGGCCTCTCCTTTCCAATGACCGGTCATCCATTCGACATCTAAAAGTGTAGCTTCTGGGGAGGTAGTACCTTCTTCGAAGGATACCGTGTTCTGCGCAACCAATGACTGAACAAATAATACGGAAAAGAAAAAGAAAAGTCTCATAGATGATTAGTTTACAACAAGGTAACAAATATCCGTTTACAAACGCTTAAAATTAGTTTTCATAAAATTCGATGGGCAAATTATCCGGATCGGAAATAAACGTGAATTTCTTTCCCGTGATTTCATCCATCCTGATAGGTTCAACGAGCATATCATGTTTTTTACAATGTTCAACAATACGCTCGATATTAGGAACCTGAAAAGCCAGATGCCTCAGCCCGCAGGCCTCCGGTCTTGAGGTTCTCTCGGGAGGGTTAGGAAATGAGAACAATTCTATGATATAGTCGCCGTTGAGGGCCAAATCCAATTTATAGGATGCTCGTTCTTTTCTATAGGTTTCATTATTGATAGTGAGTCCAAGAAATTGGGTGTAGAAATTTTTGGACTTTTCATAATCGGAACAAATAATGGCGATATGATGGACTTTTGAAATCATCAAGGGCTTACACGTATTTCATGTTTGCCCAAAAGGCCCGGCAAACTTGCCAAAGAAAATAGTGCATGCTTCAATTTGTTCTGCTCCGGGTCCATGGTTATATGGTACGAAGTACCCAAATCGGCATTGGATAGGTCCGTATTGATGAATATGGCCTTATCTAGATCACAGTTATCAAATTTTGAGCCGGATAAATTACTATCCGTAAAATCCGTGGCAACAAGATTACAATCAATAATCTGTATGTTTTTTAAATCCAATCCGTAGAACGAGGTGTAGTTTAGCGTACAATCCAAAAATGAAAAGTCCATTAAAAAATCGTTACAGTCCTCGAATTTCATACCCATCATTTTGCAGTGCTTAAAGTCCACTTCCTTAAAAATGGTATTGGTCAAATTGGCATTGCTAAGATTACAGTCCGTAAAAGTGCACTCCATAAAGTTTTGATTGTCCAAAAAACCATTGGAAAAATTACAGCCTTCAAAGGTGCAGTTTTCATATTCCGCCCTTTTCAATCGTATTTGCGTAAAGTCCTCGGATTTAAAGTTCCTGTCGCAGATAAAATCGGTCATCTCGTATGAATTAATATTATTCCATAATAATGGCCGGAAGTTCAAGTGTTTTGTAGAGGTTGTTATAACTGGCCATTTCTTGCTGAATTATGGTCTTTTGTTCTTGTTTTAAACTGCTCCAAGCAGTTAATAAATCCCTCAATCTTTCCTTGGCACCTGCCGTAACTTTAGGTTCGGGCACATCAACATAATCCTTGAGATTCAGGAATTGTGCATTGAGTTGGTTCTTGAAATTGATAACATCTTGAAATGTTTTCTGTTTCGGCTGAATTAATTTTTCTTCCCAATCCGTTATGTGTCCCAAAATGGAATCTCCCTGTTTCAGGAGTTCTGTTGCTTTTTCGTTATCCTTTAAGAGCTTGTTATAGGTTTTAAGTTGCGATTTGGCAGAGCGCATGGCATTGACCGCTTCATGAATTTCCATAACGGTTTTATCTATGGTGTTAAGTACCTCTTGCTGTTCTTGATAATCGGCAGGAGAGGCATCAATATTGGGATTGGCCAAAATGTTTACGCTGGTTTCGGAATATTCATCCGGTGTGGATAGTCGAAGGGTATATGTTCCAGGGCCAACGGTAGACCCTTGGTCGCCTCCATAAACAAAAACCTTGTCCACGGCGGGAAGCGGGTCTTTCCTAAAATTCCAAGTGTAGCGGTTGTACCCTTTTTTGGAAGGTAAAACTTCCGGTTTTGAAGGACCTCCCGGCCAAGATTTAAAATCCTTTGGTTTCTGGTTGGTAATGGTACGAATGACTTTGCCATTATGCAGGACTTCTAGTTGGAGTTCCGTGGAATCCAATTTCGACTCCAAGTAATAATCGAAGGTAACTCCACTTTTTGGGTTGGAACCTAATCCGGGAACGGGCTTTTCGTTATATCCTCCAATAAATAAATAGGTGTCCTTAGGTTGAAAAATGGAAACCTCCTGTTGTTTCTCGGTCTTTATGTTTTGTAGGGCCGATAGGTCGTCCAATATCCAAAAGGCCCTACCTGCTGTGGCGGCCACCAAATCATTGTCATGAATGATGAGGTCGTTGATGGGGACTACGGGCAGGTTCAATTGTAAAGGTTGCCAATTTTGGCCATCGTTTAAGGAAATAAACAAGCCGGTTTCCGTACCTGCATATAGCAGGCCTTTTACTTTTTTGTCCTCGCGAACGACTCTTGTAAAATTATGCTCCCCAGTGATGCCATTTACTATTTTGGTCCAAGTAGTACCGTAATCCGTAGTCTTAAAAATATAGGAATTCAAGTCCATGGACTTGTAGCGCATTACCACTACGTATGCGGTGGCGGGGTCGTGAGGGGAAACCTCTATACTATTTACGATTCCGTCCTTTATCCCTTCCGGTGTTACATTTTGCCAGTTTTGTCCTCCGTCCTTGGTCATATGCAATAGACCGTCATCATTGCCCGCCCAAAGAAAGCCTTCTTCGTGGGGGGATTCTACCAAATAGGTAATGGTGTTATAATTTTCGCCACCGGCGGCCTCATTGGTAAAGGGGGTACCCCCTGGACCGTGTTTATCTTTTTCGTTTTTGGTGAGGTCTGGACTTATAGTGGTCCAACTGATACCTTCATCCGTAGATTTGAAGACTACGTTGCCTGCATGATAAATGGTTTTTCGGTTGTGCGGTGACGTGATGATAGGGGCATTCCAGTTATATCGGTATCGTGCATCCTTGGGAGCAATACTTAGTCCAAGTTCTGGATATTCCTTGATGGGTTTTGAGGTTTTCGTAGCGGCATCCCACTTGTCTATATTTCCTTGGTAGGTGCCCCCATAGATGAATTTTGGGTCATTTGGGTCAAACGCCAAGAAGGCACTTTCCCCACCGGCTACAGCATGCCAATCCTTCCAGTCGATACCGGAATCGTTGGTTCTAGAAGCAATTGCGACCGTAGAGTTGTCCTGCTGTCCACCATAAACGTTGTAGGGGAATAGATTATCAGTAATCACCCTGTAGAATTGTGCCGTTGTCTGATTCTTTTGCGTACTCCAACTTGTACCGCCGTTGTTGGAAATATTGGCACCACCGTCATTGGAGTTGATCATCTTTTGATTGTCGTGTGGATTGATCCATAAATGATGATTATCTCCGTGTGGGGTAGGAACGGGGGTGAACGTTTTTCCACCATCGATGGATTTGGTCACCGGAGCATTTAACACATAGACGACGTTCTCGTTTTGTGGGTCGGCAAAAATTTCAATGTAATACCAGGCCCGTGCGATGTTAATGCGGTCCTTGTTTACCTGAGTCCATTTTTTACCGGCATCATCTGAGCGATAAACCCCTCCTTTTTCACCTTCGGCCTCAATAACGGCGAATACCTTTTCAGGATTTGCACGGGAAACGGATATTCCAATTTTACCCATCTCATCGGGTAAGCCTTCCTTTAACTGCTCCCAAGTGGCCCCCCCATCGGTTGATTTATAAATGCCAGAACCTTTTCCACCGGATTCCATCACCCATGAATAGCGCCTATGCTGCCACATGGCCGCATAGAGAATCAATGGATTGTTCATGTCCATGGATAGGGAAGAGGCCCCTGTATTGTTATCCACAAAGAGCACGTTTTCCCAAGTGGCCCCGCCGTCCATGGATTTATAAATTCCTCGTTGCGCACTGGGACCGTATTGAGCACCTTGGGCCGCTACAAAAACAATATCTGGATTGGTAGGGTCAATAATAACGTCAGAGATATGTCGGGTTTCATCCAAGCCAATGTGGGACCAAGTCTTTCCGGCATCGGTAGATTTATAAACCCCGTCACCCATGGAGGTCATTACACCCCTTGCGGCATGCTCGCCCATGCCAACGAACACGATATTAGGGTTGCTTTCGGCCACCGCAATGGCTCCAACGGTTCCAGTTTTTAAAAATCCGTCCGAAATATTTTTCCAAGTTATTCCGTCATCGGTCGTTTTGTAGATGCCACCGCCTACGGTTCCCATGTAATAGGTCATGGGCTCACCAATGACCCCGGTAGAGGCGACACTTCTTCCGCCTCGTGAAGGACCAATGTTACGCCACTTTAAGCTGGTAAACATGGAGTCCTGAACTTTTATGTAGTCTGATTGGTTTTTGTTTTTTTTGCGTTGTGATTCTACAGTTGTTGGTAAAATAAAGAGTAGGGCAAGGAGGAAGCTTAGTTTTTGTATCATGGTTATGGATGGTTTTAGGGCTATGAAGATAATGAATCGGTATTTATTTTTTTAATCCATAGCGAGGTTTTAAACATGAGGGAGAAGGAATCCAATGAGGAGATTTTAGAAATGAATTTTTTTTGAATATTTGGTACCTGCCATATTTTAAATTTCAATGTCAGGTCGAGCGCAGTCGAGACCTAAATTTTGATAAAATTATCTTCATTGGCCTCTCGACTGCGCTTGAGGTGACAGTTTGTTATGATTGGTTACGGACAATTAGTTTTTATTCCACCAGATTGATATTAATGTATAATACTGATGTACTTCTTGGTATAATGTACCTTTGCGATGAAGTATTTAGGAATGGATTATCTAGCGCGATTAAAATCGGTAGTTGCTGATTTTTGGAAACATTTGGGGTTTAACGGGTCTGCCGATAAGGTTCAGGATGACACAATGAGAACATCGCAGACTGACGGAGAAGACCCGTCCGATTTTTGGCGTCACCAGATTGACCGACTCAAAAGAAGGGTGCGGACCTTGGATCAACAGGAAAACCTAATTGTCTTTTATGGAAGCTCCTCCATACGGCTATGGGTTCATATGAAAAATGACCTAGCGCCCCTGAATGTGTTGAACCTAGGTTTCGGTGGTTCCAACTATGCTTGGTGTGCCCATTATTTTGATGAGATATTCGGTCCTTTACATCCTGGCAAAATTGTTCTATATGCCGGGGAGAACGATTTGGGCGAAGGCAAGTCGCCCGAGGTGGTGTTGACAGATTTCAAAAAACTCGTACAAAAAATCAAGGAAAAGGATATAACGATTGAACTTGCGGTAATCAGCTTGAAGCCCACCCTGGCCAGACAAGGGATGATTCCGGAAATTCTGGAAACCAATCACTTATTGAAACAGTACGTTATCCATGAACTTGGGGCCCAGTATATAGATGTGTTCAATAATATGATTGGGCCTAACCAAAAGCCCCTTTACGATATCTATATGTCCGATGGCTTACATTTGAACAAGGCCGGGTACGACATTTGGAGCCGTACAATTCGAGCGGCCATGCTTTCCTAGTTCCTTCAGATTCAAGAAATTATTAAAAAAAGCACCAAATTATTAATCCAATCCACCCCTACGATTAGGGCTTCGTTGGGATGGCCATTCCCGTTGTTCCCCCGTTCTTGGATTGATACCCAATACCGCTTTTTCCCTCGATGTTTTTTCAGGGTCCTCACAGGCCATATAGGTCAAAATGGCCGTTAGGATGGCGTTGTTGCGCACATCGTCAAACACAATTTTGTCATAGGTGTCCAAATTGGTGTGCCATGTATAATTCCAATAGGCCCAACTCAGGGAGCTTAAGGAAAATGCCGGTGCACCAGCGGCGACAAAGGATGCATAGTCGGAACCTCCTCCACCTGGAGTTCCGGGAAAAGTGGTTTCAATTTCATTTTTATAGGCATCGGGAACGGCTTCCAGCCATCTGCCCAAATATGCATAGGAATTTAAAAAACCTTGTCCTGAAATGCGTACCACTCTTCCCGTACCATTGTCCTGGTTGAACAGTGCCTGTAGGCCTTCAACAATTTTTGGGTTATCCTCCACAAAGGCCCTTGAACCGTTTAACCCCTGTTCTTCGCTACCCCAGTGACCAATAAGAATAGTTCTTTTTGGGTTGGGATATACTTTTTTCAAAATTCTGGCGGCCTCTAACATGGTAATGGTTCCCGTACCATTGTCCGTTGCTCCCGTAGCTCCATCCCATGAGTCAAAATGGGCGGAAAGGATTACATATTCATCGGGAAGTTCCGTTCCGGGAATGGTAGCGATGGTATTGAAGGTAGGTACCTCTCCCAAATCTTCCGATTCTGCTACAATTTTAATTTGTGGTTTTGCACCGTGTTCTACCATTCTATACAACATTCCATAATCTTCCAAGGAGATGTCCACCACAGGAATTTTATCCGTACCCGCGCTGAATATTTTATTGGCTCCGAAACCTCGAGACCAGCGGGATTGCGCAATGGCTACCGCTCCCGCATCTTCCAAAGCTTTGTTGATGGTCCTACTGGAATATCCGGTGTTTTTCATGTTTTCGTCCCAGGCTTTTTCCATCGCTTCCCTTTCCTCTTTCATTTTGGCAAAGGATGCTTCGGTAGCGAATTCTTCCCAGTTATCATCCGGTCTTCCTGTAGGCTGCATCATGCTGACCATGACTATTTTCCCCTTTACGGAGGGAAGCCACTTGGCAAATGCCATGGAATCCCCCACTGTGGGTAATGTAACCAATTCTGCGGTAACCCCTTTTTTGCCCGTACTTGGGCTCCATGCCAATTGAGTGGCTTGTAACGAGGCCACCCTAGGAGAAACCATATCCACATGGGTAATGCCCCTTTGCCAACCCTTCCAAGTTCCCCATTGCTGGTTTTCGGCATCAATGCCCCAACTTTTATACGTATTTACGGCCCAATCGTGTGCCGATTTCATTTCCGGTGTCCCCACCAATCGGGGTCCGTTGTAATCCATAAGCTGATAGGCCAATTCTTCCAGTTTTGAGTTTTCAGTGCCTTCTTTTTCAATGGCGGCTACGATTTCTTCAGTAGTCTGAGCCTTAAGGTTTATAATGGAACCAATAAAAAATAGAAAGAAAAATAGTAGTGGTTTGTTCATTTTCTGTTGCTTTACGGATGAAGCTCCAAGTTAGCAATTAAACCTCGAAAATGAATCTTACCCTATGGATTAATCCATCATTTTATCTAAGGAAAGCAGGGAACTCAGCAATACATTGGCCCCGTTTGCCATATCTTCTGCAGAAGTGAACTCTTTTGGGGAGTGGCTAATGCCACCTTTGCTGGGAACAAAGATCATTCCGGTAGGGGCAATAAGTGCCATATCCTGGGCATCGTGCCCTGCACCACTGGGCATATATTTATAGGTAAGCCCCAAGGACTCGGCATTTTTAGCAATGATTTTTTGGATTTGTGAATCCATAATGGCCGGGTCGGCCGTGGTATCAAGGGGCTGGATTTCGACTTTGACATTGGAAGCCTCCGCTATGTCCTCTGTTTTGGCTTTGATGGCATTAAATACTTTTTCAATAACCTCAGAAGAAAGATCTCTAATTTCAAGGCTGGCGACGACTTTTCCGGGAATTACATTCGGAGCACCTGGTTCTGCCTTGATGCGTCCTACAGTACCTACCTGGGCGCTCTCAAAACTATTGGTAATCTCGTTTACGGCAACAATATATTTAGCGGCTGCCAATAGGGCATCTTGTCTTGCATCCATAGGCGTTGTACCGGCGTGATTCGCAAAACCTGTAAATTCAACATTCCACCATTTAAGTCCAACAATACCTTCAACTACCCCGATTTCTATGTTCTCCTTTTCCAAAGTGCCTCCCTGTTCGATATGAAGTTCCAAGAAAGCGGTAACATCCCCCTCTTTTCTTGCGACTTCAGCGATGCGGGTAGTATCGCCTCCCAAACGCATGATTCCCTCACCCATGGAATACCCCGTGGAGTTTCTCACGCCCAAAGCGGTTTTACCCAAATGCCCGGCAATGGCCCGACTGCCCATGACCCCGCCTTCTTCATTGGAGAAAATGACAACTTGAAAAGGATGCTTCGTTTTGATGTTGTTCTCATTTAAGGTTTGGATGACCTCCAAAGCGGCCATGGAACCCACACAACCATCGTAATTGCCTCCGTTTGGGACACGATCAATGTGCGACCCAAAGACTATGGGTTTCATGTTCTTCTTAGTACCCGACCTGGTCGCCACAATGTTTCCCGCAAAATCGGTGTGGGTTTCCAATCCCATTTTTGTCAATTCCGATATGACCCACTTATTTGCTTCAATATTGGCATCGCTGAATGCGACCCGCTCCGTTTCCCCATTTTCCTGAAGTCCGAATTTTGCCAAATCGAAAATGCGCTGTTCCAATCGGTCCTGGTTTACGGATACTTGTGAATGCCCAGAAATAATGGTGAAAAGAGTGAATATGGATAGTAACGTCAGTTTGGGTTGATACTTCATGTTTATCGATTAGGCTCGTTTAATTCTTTTAAGTTATAAATACAGTTGTTTGCTGGAGCTTCTCCACGCAGAATGGCCAAGGTATTCTCAACAGTAGACAAACACATAAAGTCATAGGTAGTCTTTGTGAGACTTCCAACATGGGCGGTGATATACGTGTTGGGCAGTTTTAATAATGGGTCGTTTTTATGCGGGGGTTCTTCGGAAAGTACATCAGCAGCAAAACCTCCTAATTGATTTGCATAGAGTGATTCGGTCAAAGCTTTTTGATCAATAATCTTGCCCCTGGCCGTATTGATAAGCAATGCAGTGGGTTTCATCTTCTCCAATGCCGAAGCATCGATTAAATTTTCGGTCTCTGGGGTCAAGGGCAAGTGTATGCTAATAGCGTCCGATGTTTTTAATACGGTATCCAAATCGGTAAAGGCATAGGGCACATCTTCTTTTTTGTGGCTCCAATACACCACCTTCATTCCAAAGGCATCGGCAAGTTTTGCCACTTTTGTTCCTATATTTCCCATACCCAGAATACCTAAGGTTTTTCCATGTAATTCGTCCCCCACATAACCTGCCCTATCTTGCCATCGGTCTTCCTTCACCATGGTAATGGCATTATAGAGGTTTCTTTGCAAGACCAAAAGGAGGGAAAGGGTATGTTCGGCAATGGTATTTGCATTGGAGTTGGGCGCGTTTACTACCTTGATGCCTCTTTTTGTCGCTTCGGCTACATCGATATTATCCAAACCAACCCCACATCTAGAAATTACCTTTAAGTTAGGAAGGGCATCCATTAAGCTGGCCCTTACTTGGCCTTTTCCTCGGGTAATAATGGCATCGATTTGATTTTCGGATAGCTGTTTTTGCAGTGAACTTTCATCAAATCCGGTAAGGATGTTCATATCCTTGGCCGATTCCAATACGTTCATGGCTTCTTCGGCTACGGTTTCCAATAAAAGGATGTTTTTTGGCATTTAGTTACTTTATTGTTTTGAGGAAGTCTAAAAAGTATAATGGGTTATAAATTGTCAGGTTGAGCTTGTCGAAACCGATATTGATTTTCAATAATTCAAAAATATTTCGACAGGCTCAATATGACATTTGTTTAACTTTTTAGACAGTCTTTACGCTGTCCAGTAAATTAGTCTATTTGTTGTGATATAGCGTGGCATCCTTGGTTTTGTATCCCCTAAAATCGTTCCTGCCGGAAACGTAGATTCCCTCCTTATATAGTTCGTCCTCAAAAATTTTAGGGTCTATGTTATCCTTATCGTCCGGGTCCGAAGAGATTTCCACCAAATTCCCCGAAGGATCTCTAACGAACATCTGAATCGCTCCATCCGGAAGTTGACGTACCTTGCCCCAAGGGTTAATATCAATTACCCCAAGCTCCTTCATCCTGAAGAAAACTTCATTAATATCATCTACAGTAACGCACAGATGCCCCCTGAAGGAATAGGTGTCCTCCCACTCCGTCAGGTGCAATTGTTGTTCTTCGTTGAACTTGAAAAAGGCCGTAGGGTAGTCGAACAAAAATGCGGGGATGGGTTCCAGGCCCAGTTCGTGTTCATAGAATTTACAAGCTTCCTCCAAATTACTTACTACCAATGCTACGTGGTTAATCTTTACTGCTCTTGCCATGATATTTATTGTTTAAAATCTTTTACAAAATCCCAATTGGGGTTTAAGCCCAATCCGGGTTTATCCGGTGCCGAAATCATCCCCTTATCGTCCACACGTATGTGTTCCTCCACCAAATCGTACATCATTGGATTTCCGCCCAAGGAGAATTCTATGACGTTTGCGGACGGGGAGGCGAAGGCCACCGAAAGTCCGGCCATAAAGGAAAATGCGGAACCCCAACAATGAGGAGCCAGTTCTAATTGATACGTGTGTGCCAATTGCGATACCCGCATAGCTTCCGTAATTCCACCAATTATGGCACAATCCGGTTGTAACACATCCAAGGCTCGTTCCGAAATCATATCCCGAATGTCAAAGGCCGTGTATTCGCTTTCACCTGCCGCAATGGGGATATCGGTTTGCGAGCGAACTTCTGCAGTGCCGATTTTATTATCCGGATTGATGGGTTCCTCAAACCAATATAGGTTACAATCCGCCACACCGCGACAAAACTGTTTGGCCTCTGGTACACTAAAGGTGCCATGGGCATCGGTCATCAATTTTATGTTGTCCCCTAAAGCTTCTCGAGCTGCCTTTACACGTTCTACACTGGCCTTTACCGTTTCATCCATAATGCCTACGCGCATTTTTACTCCGGAAAATCCTTTACTCGTATAGCCTTTCAGTTGTTCCCCAATGGCATCCACTTTGGCCCATCCGCCACTGGCATAGGCTTCCATTTTATCCCTACAGCTTCCACCCAACAATTCCACCACCGGAACTCCCAGGGATTTTCCCTTAATGTCCCAAAGGGCGGTGTCTATGCCGCTAAGCGCTGAAATGGTGAGGCCCCGTCGTCCCAAAATGGGAAATTTTCGACCACGGGACAGCGAGTAGTGGTCCCGGGTGCCATTATAGACCATTTCCCAAATACGGGAAATATTTCGGGCATCCTGACCTATGAGTTGGGGTTTTAATTCGTTTTCCACACAACTGACGATGCTGGCGCAAGATCCTGATGAGCCCACGGCCGCTTTGGCTTCCCCAAATCCTTGTAGACCAGAATCCGTAGTGACCACAATCAAGGTCATATCAAAATTGGTCAATAGTCCATAATCGCTAAAATGCTGCTTTTCCTTGGGTATGGGGCAACGCAACCAGAAGGCCTCTATATTTGCTATTTTCATCTATTGGATAAGTTTGGTCAGGGTTTCCATGGATTTCTTCGTCAACATGGTATAAAATTCGTCGGTAATGGCAGAACTTCCATGGTCTTCCAAAAACTTTTTTTGTTCCGCCGTTAATTCCTTGGGGTCGGTCTCGATGGAGTTTGGAAAGGGATTCGCGGGAGTTCTATCCAACGGGGCACAAAATTCCACTGAAAGTACTTTGTCGTAATTGATTTCCCTTAAGGTATCTATAATTTTTTTCCAGTTTAAATGGCCCATGCCCGGTGCCATTCTATTATTATCGGCTACATGGAAATTTACCAATCGGTTGCCCACTTTTTTTATGGTCTCGAACATGTCCACTTCCTCAATGTTCATGTGAAAGGTATCCAGGCATACCCCACAGTTAGGCCCAACTTCTTTGGCCAAGGCCAAGGCCTGTTCACCCCGATTGATGAAATAGGTCTCAAAACGGTTAATGGGCTCAATCCCTATCCGTAGCCCTAAATCTTCGGTATACTTATATATTTCTTGAACACCTTCCACGGCCCATTCCCATTCTTGGTCCGGAGTGGCATCTGGGATTATTTTGCCCACTGTGGCAGGAACCAGGGAAATGACGGAGCCGCCCAAATCCGAAACCATTTTGGCCAAATCCTTTACATATTGTACGGACATTTTACGTTGTGCGGGGTCCTTGGCCAAAAGATTACGTTCTTCCAGCATCAGTGTTACCGAGCCCCAGCATTGAATTCCGTAGATATCCATCTGCAGTTTTACCTTTTGTGCATCATAACTTTCGGGTGCCCCCTGTATTTCAAGATACGTGTAATCCAGTTTTGAAATTCGGTCGAGGGTATGTTCCAGGGACTCTGCCCGCATCCAGTTGTGTATGGCTAATTCCATGAAATGCTATTTGTTTTATGCTATTTGTTATCCTTTAAATCCTGATTTTCGGTGTGTGCCATCGCAAAAGGGCTTGTTTTCCGAGGCACCACAACGGCAAAAACTCGTTGGACCATCCTTGTGAATGGTTTCCCCGGATGCTGTCTCAATTTTTACTTTGCCCATTATGCGAAAAGGGCCGTTTTCCAAAATCTTGATTTCAACATGTTGCGAATCTGTCTTGTTTTCTTCTCCTTTCATGTAATAGGATAAGGCGCCGGAAGGACATGCTTTGATTTGTGATTGCAGGTCTGAAACAGTAGCATTTTCCGGGGTAATCCACGGTTTTTCCTTCGGTTTATAGACATCGGGCAATTTTTCTACGCAAACCCCGGAATGGATACATTTATTCGGTTTCCACACAATGGTCAAGTCTTCTTTCGTGTATTCTTTGGTTATTTCTTTATCCATAGTTCTTTATTCTATATTGATGCCTTTCATGACCAATCTTCGCCACTCCGGATACTTTTTTAAGTACATGGCTACAAATGGGCAAAGAGGCACGAGGGTAAGCCCCTGCTTTTCGATATCCTCCAAAACCTTTAACACCAAAGAAGAACCGATGCCTTTTCCTTCCAATGCACCCGGTACTTCGGTATGGGTAAGATAAATTTTCTCCTTGGCCTTGATATATTCAATAAAAACAAGGGAATCTTCCACAATGGCCTCATATCGTTTTTTGGCCGGATTATCGGTTATATTGAATTGCATAGGGTGATTCTCGTTTAGCAGCTTTTAAGATAGGAAAAAGGATTTAATCTTTAACATGGCATAAACGATTATAGATATTCGAAAATCTATTTTCACATATTTGTTTTTAAATAATTAATAATCGGGAACTATATATCACTTTACACTAGATAAAAAATTAATCATTTTTAAAATAAAGTAATTACTTACATGTTTAAAAGGTATATTCTTGATTTTAAACCTGCTAGTCATCGAAAATTATGATATTTTTAATATGTTTGTCGCTATCTTTTTTTACTTTTAATGGGTTACGACATAAAAAAATCTCTTTCCGAATGGATTGAGCAAGCACTACAAGAATATGGACTTGTCATAGCATGTTTGATAATAGGCATGTTAATAGGGTGGTACGGAAAACTTTTATTTGCAGACCGGAAGTATAATAAACAGATTCAAAAAAGGTTTGATGAAAAAGATGAAAGAATCGCTCAACTAAACTTTATAGTACACGAAAAACTTAACAAAATAACTGTTCCGCAAGCAGATAAAGATTTCTTCAGAAGGGTGAAAAGATTTTTTAAAAAATTTGCGTCTAAAAAATGATGAACATAGTCTTACTCATATCGTCATTAATTATTCTGATAGTTTTTATTGTAGGTCAAATAATTAAATACAAAAGGTTTACCCATATAAATGCAATGAAAAGCATTTATGATGAAATGGAGATGCATTTTGTTACAAACAAAATTATATTAAAAAAGGATTATATAGAGCTTCTAAAAGTATTTAAAAATCTTTCTGTTAATCCTGACTTTTTAGATATTCAAATGCTCGCATTATCTAAAATAGCTGCTGATAAATCTGGGAAATTAAAAGATGATAGAGACTGGTTTGACAAAACATTAAATTCATTGGATAATAAATTCCATGAACTTTTTTTGAGATTCGACTATAACTCCAACAAGGTTATAGATCTTAGTTTTTGGAAGCCTGACTTTGTTTTTTTTGCAATCAGAATGCTTATAATGTACTTCTTTCTATCTAGGGCAAAATCATTGGCCAAATTAAAATTTGAATATAATTTCATTAAAAACAATGAAGGCGCGATTTCATATTCAGGAATGAAAATGGCAAATTGTTGAATTAGTATTTAATTACACTTTATTATTTGTTTTAGTGTAATTAACTACTTATCTTAGCTGTATAATATTACAGTTATGATCAACCAAGACTTCAACTCGATTTTAGAACTTCTAAAAGCATTTCCCGATGAACAAACCTGCATCGACCATTTAGAGCAACTAAGATGGAACGGAAACGTAGTAAGTCCATTTGACCCGACTTCAAAAGTCTATAACTGTAAGGGGAACAGATATAAATGTAAGAATACTGGTAAATACTTCAACGTAAAAACCAACACAATTTTTGATAACACTAAAATGGAACTTCAAAAGTGGTTTCTTGCTATTTGGTTGGTCACTTCACACAAAAAAGGAATTTCATCTTTACAATTGGGCAGGGATTTAAAAATTACCCAAAAATCCGCTTGGTTCATGCTTTCAAGGATTCGTCAATGTTTCGGCCTTAACAACGACGACCAATTAGATAATGAAGTTGAAGCGGATGAAACTTTTGTAGGTGGAAAGAACAAGAATAGACACGCCAATAAGAAGTTTAAAGAAACTAGAGAAGATAAAACCCCTGTATTGGGAATGGTAGAAAGGAACGGTAAATTAAAGGCCAAGAAGGTCAAAAATACCACCTTGGAGGCACTTTCATCCGAGATACTTAAAAACGTCAAGGAATCCGCTACAATTTATACAGACGAATACACCTCATACGCTAGATTAAAAAGGGTTTATGACCATGCAGTAGTTAAGCATAGCCAACACCAATATGTTAACGGTCGTGTACATACCAACACTATTGAAAGCTTTTGGGCATTGCTTAAAAGGGGAATATTCGGTATCTATCATTTCACATCAAAAAAGCATTTACAATTGTATGTTGATGAATTTGTATTCCGTTACAATTCAAGAACTTCTACCGAAGCAATGAGATTTAATTTACTTTTGCAGAACACCGAGAATAGAATCACTTATAAAGAATTAATTAATGGATAATTTGTCTCAAAACGAATCTGAATTTATTTTTTATCGATCAGATGAAGGAAATATCAATATTCAGGTAATAGTTGATGATAATTCAGAAACAATTTGGGTCAATCAAAAATCAATGGCAGAGATTTTTGATGTAACTACTCAAAGCATAACTATACATCTAAAGAATATTTTTGAAAGTGGTGAATTAGATGAAAGTTCAACTTGTAAAGAAATTTTACAAGTTCAAACAGAAGGAAAGAGAAATGTTCAAAGAGAAATCAAGTTTTATAATCTTGATGTAATCATTTCTGTAGGTTATAGAGTAAACTCATATAAAGCTACTCAATTTAGAATTTGGGCATCTACTGTTTTAAAGCAATACATGATTAAAGGTTTTGCTTTAGATGATGAAAGATTAAAACAAGGGAAGAATCTTTTTGGTAAAGATTATTTTGATGAATTACTCGAAAAGATTCGAGAGATTCGAGCATCCGAAAGAAGGTTTTACCAAAAGATTACGGATTTATACGCAACTGCAATAGATTATGATTCCAAAGCCCCTATAACGAGAGATTTTTACGCAACTGTACAGAATAAGCTTCATTGGGCAATTCATCAACATACGGCTGCTGAATTAATAGAAAAGAGGGCTGATGCTTCTAAACCAAACATGGGTTTGACTTCCTGGAAAAACTCTAAGGATAAAGGAAAAATTTTAAAAAGTGATACCGAAGTTGCTAAGAACTATTTAACCAAAGATGAATTGAGTGACATGAACGCCCTTGCTGCTATGCTACTTGACTTTGCAGAGAATAGAGCAAGAAGGGGTATGACAATGAAAATGGTTGACTGGATTGAAAAATTGAATGATTTCCTAAGGTTCAACGAGTATGAGATTTTGGATAATCTTGGAACTATTACGAACAAATACGCAAAGCAAAAAGCCTTTAAGGAGTTTGAAAAATTTAGGGTAAAACAAGATCAAGAATATGAGTCTGATTTTGATGAAGCAATTACTGTAATAAAAGAAACGGGTAAACTTCCCGAACCCCCACATGAAAGATTTAGCATTAAAAGTGCAATGAAGCAATTAAAGGAAAGAAACGAAAAAAAGAAGCTATCCGATTTTAATCAAAAATTAAAACAAGGTTTAGATTGGAATCCTAAAGAAAGTAAATCCTGAATATATGATTAGATTCTTTAGATTTCTGATTATTCCCCTTTTTATTTCTTGTCAAGTATATTCTCAATCATTGGGCTTGGATAGGGTTGAGAAACTAAAAAGATGTACGGTGCGCCTAGAAACAGAAAATAAAACAAGAATTGGAACTGGCTTTTTTGTATCGGAAAATGGACATCTTGCGACTAACTTTCATAATGTTAATAAAGCTATTAAAAGAGACTCGATTACCAACGACATTTTATCAATAGGAAATGTCTGGGCTTTTTTTGATGATGGGCGTAAGATTCGGATGGGCATAGCTCCTCACTTTCTTTATGAAGATGATGGTTCGTTCAATTATGATTTTTATAAAAAAGGCATTATTGGAGATTTCATATTATTGTTTCCGGCTGAATCTACTATCAAAAAATTTGAATATTTAAAATTAGGTAGTTGGGAAGATATATCGGAAGGTGACGAAGTGTACACGGCTGGGTATCCTTTAGGAAATATAGATTTATCATTTTTTAAAGGAATTGTATCTACTAAATTCATACAAACAAGAAGCATGAAGATCAATGGTATCGAAAATATTGAAACAATATCTGCGGCATATCTAGATGTTACTATAAATGGTGGTAATTCAGGTGGTCCATTAATCAAATATGAAAAAAAATCTAAAAAAGAACGTGTGGTCGGGATTATTGGATTTAGGAAAAATCCGAACAGTTCTAAAACACTAGACAAAGCGCTGAACTATATTAGAAAGTATAACGAATTAAATACTACAGACGACATAAAATATAAAAAAGAAATTGATGATAAAAAGGATGTTTTTTATGCCCTTTCACAAAATTCCGTTGGCATAGGTGGGGCTTATCCCATTAATATTCTAAAGAATATATTGTCGAAGTTGTATCAGAAACAATAATCAAACTGGATTTTTTTGAAAGTTTGCTTCTGTCAAAATTCTCGGGCGTAATTACAGAAAATTTTTTGTCACTTGAAAATTCCGCAGATGTTGTGGCGCAACTTGAAACTACAACCAAAATAAAAAGTATAATTGATGTTCTCATTTTTAATGTATTAATTTTTTCTAAATTATTCAGCTTATTATGTTTTATGAAATAAATGTTGTTAGATGACCTTAATGAGTTGTGAACTATTTAAATCATGTTATTTATTCAATAACTTTAATCTTCTACTGCATCGGTTCTGACCGTACAGTCTTGGAAACGTCCTAAGAAAACGATTCATCGACAATGCAATACGCTCTATGAAATACGGAATTACCCATAGTGCCAATTTGCCTTTGCTCTTTTGGTTTGAATCAGCGAACCGATAACAATGGGGTATCGACCGTAAAAAAAATAGGATGGTTCTCATCCGAAACAAAACTTTACCTATTGGTGTAAAGTGATATATAGTTCCCTAATAATCAATATTATAAAAGTTTTTAAACGACTATAAACGATTACAAACGAAAATAAGTGTTTTAGAACCGAGTAATCTTTTGAGCTGTAAATATGTTTGCCCTGTCAAGTCAAGGAGGCTTGATAGTATTAACTGTTTAACGCAAAAAATTAATATTATGAACGCACTTAAAAACAAAGTACAGTTGATTGGAAACTTGGGACAGGACCCAGAAATTATCACCATGGACAACGGCACTAAATTGGCCAAATTCTCATTGGCCACTACCGAGAGCTATAAAAATGCCAAAGGGGAGAAGGTAGATGATACCCAATGGCACAATATTGTGGCTTGGGGCAAGACGGCAGAAATTGTAGAGAACTATTTGCTCAAAGGCAAGCAGGTGGCCGTAGAAGGTAAACTTACCCACCGCTCGTATGAGACCAAGGAAGGAGAAAGAAGATATATTACGGAAATCCGATGCAATGAATTATTGATGTTGGGAAAATAATGTAATGTGAGTTCAATATTAGAGAGCCATTATCCATTTGACTTTCATGATTCTATTACAATTGTCAGGTCGAGCTGTCATATCGAGCGCAGTCGAGATGCGAGACCTACTGCGACTTGAAGATTTCAAAAAGACTTCTCGACTGCGCTCGAAGGGACCTTTTTATTGGCTTCAGCACCAATACAGTGTAGATTTCAATGTCGAATGCTCGTCAAACTAAATTGAAATTTGATATGCCCCGATGCCCTTTATGGGTTTCGGGGTAATTTTTTGGAATCCCTAGTTATCGCAGTTTACGTAGATACTTTTCCACATTCTCCCGGTCGGGTACTGTGGTGATTTCTTTTTCCAGGGCCTTTTCAAAATATTTCTTGGCGACATAATCATATCCCATGTTGTAATTGTATACTCCGGCCAAAAAATACCCTTCCCAAAAATTGGGGTTGAGTGCAACCAGATTTTCTAATCGGGATTGGTCTATATGGGCTTTTTCAGAAATGTCATCTTCTATTTCATCCCTCAACATTCTGTACCGCTCATAATTTTTATAAGCCTCACTTTGTAAAAAAGGGTCTTTAGGGATATTCAGGTCGGTCTGCGCGATAGGCTGGTTCGTTACCTTGGGAAGGTTGAAAACTTCTTTTAAATCATACGCTACAAATTCACCCAGTTGATAGGGATTGCTGGACACCCATACCAATAAATCTTCCGGTTGAAAAACAATACCATGATGCGCCAACAATTGATTCAAGGCCTTTTCATTTCCGTACCCTATTTGCTCCTCGTCCAAACCCTGTTTATCCCTTAAAATGGAAACCACTTCGGTAGGATTTACTTTGGATGTTTCTTCCAACAGCTCTTCCATCCGTTCGTATCGGTATTGGGAATGGCTTTCCAAAATGTGTTTTTGATTCTTTTTGTCATCCGCATAGGCAGCACTTTGGAAGTGGTTGGCACAAATCAACTGATTGTTGTTTTCCACCTCATAGACTCCGAAATTATGCGGTGAAACCTCAATAATAGCCGCTTTTTTATCCTTGGCACTACCCACGAATATCGATTCCGAGACAAAGACGTCTCTCTTTTTGGCAATTGCAATGGCTTCTTCTATGGTGGAAGCATATTGCAAAATTTCCCGTGTGACCAAGGAAACCGGAGTTTTGGCAATCAATGGAAATTGGGACTTTCCTGCGTTGATGGTTACGGTAAGCCCTTGGTCGTTCATCCCGGAGACCACTCCGATCATTCCTCCCCAGGTAACCGACATGAATTTGTGTCCATTTTCTGGTTCTACAAAGGCAATTATTTTGTTCTTGGCGAATTCATCACCTGCATAAAAATCGAAATTCCTACCGATGAATAATTTTCCGTCCTCGGTTTTGTCGCCCCAGGCTGCGAAGGAAGAACAGCCTACCAAAGCCAAATCCTGTAATGCATGACCTATATCATGTGCTCCATGGAAATACATGACGCGCTGATAGGGCTTAGCGATATAATCATAATCCGGAGAGGCATATTTGGATATTCCATAAAGCTCCGTTTTATATTGGGCATCTATGTTGAGGTACATTTTCCGGTTAAACCATGCCAAGAACTTTCTCAGCAAATTTTGATAGCCCTTGGAGGGCACCAATTCATCTATCTTCTTTACGAAAATATCCTCCTGTTCGTTAAATAATTCCTGAGTAAGGCTTCCCGTTTTTAAACCCAATTCCAAAGGATTTCCACTTACACGGAGCTCCCAAAGCCCTTGTTTATTCTTTCTCAAAAAATTATCCGACAGGGTGTAGGTAGAATCGTTGATTTTCTGCCGCTGGGGAATTTGAGTTTCGTAGGCGGCGATATCCGGTTTTTCCTGTAAGGATTTCCTAACCCCACAAGAGGAAAGAACACCTATACTTAGAATCAGTGTAATTGCACGGTATAGTATTTTTAATTTTCCCAATTAGGTAAGATTAAGGATGTTCTTATGCGTTTTTTCTATGGCCTTTCTATCCTTGTAATCTAACCACTTTTGCCCCCAATGTTTACGGGTGAAATTATCAAAATGACGCATTACCAACACATTATAGAGCATATTGGCAAATCTTTTGGGACTTCTGGGAAGCGCACGTAAGGTCATGGAAAAACCACCGTCCAGATATTTGATATAGTGCCAGTAACCACTGGGCATAAAAAGGGCGTCCCCATGTTCCATATTCGCCGTTATACCTTCAGCATATTGTAGGGCAGGATACTTTTCAAAATCGGGATGGTCCATATCTATGGATTCCAGATTATGGATGGAATAGGGAACCCGATATAGATATTTTGTCTGTTCCGGTGAAAAGAGGGTCACATGTTTGTGTCCATCAAAATGAAAATGCATGCTATCGGGCAAATCAATGTCATAGTGCATGAACACCTTGGATTCTCCACCACCAAAAAAGAGTGCGGGTAATTTTTTAAAAAACTTTAGGCCAATATCCGGATATTGGAAATCATCCACCAAATCCGGCATTTTCTTCAATATTTCATAAAAGAATATACGAAGGTCCGTGGGCTTCGTTTTTAATATTTCAATATAATCAAACAGTTTCATCTCCTTTACTGGAGCGTATACACTCTGTTTGTCCTTGGCAGGTTCGTTATTGTAGAGGGGTACAATTTGGTCACCTGCTTTGTCCTGTATATAGTCAAGGGTCCATTTTTTATAGGCCGGCCAGTCCTTGGTCAAGCCTTTTAAAAGCACTGGTTTCTGGGGCTTGTAATAATTTTCAATGAAATCTTCCTTAGAGATTGTTTCCAATACGGTAATTGGCGACGTTTTAAAAGTTCCCATTAGACTATGATTTTTTCATTGGACTTCTCATTGGTAATTTTATTGATTAAATAGGCACCACCCAGAATTTCAGAACAGGTAACCACGCCACTAATGGTGACACCAAGAATACCGTGCATATTTAGACTCTGACCTGTCAGATAAAGATTTTCAATTTTAGTTCTGGGAGAAATAAAGGATTTTAAGGGCTCGTTCACATCCTTTACATATCCGTACATACTGCCTTGATGGTTGCCTATATAATCCCTGTAGGATAGGGGGGTGGAGGCATGTACCGATTGTATGCAGTCCCTGATATTTGGAAATTTCTTTTCCAACTCCCTTAGAAAAATTTCAGTCTTATATTTTTTGAATTCTTCGTAGGATGTGCCTCGTTCATTTTTTAAGGCTACCGTATTAAAAGTATGTTCCCACTCCTTGACCTCCTCGTATCGCATATAGGTGATGGCCGTAAGTTGTTCGCCCCATTCATCTTGGTTCTTGCGTACACCCATGGATACCATATAGGTTTCCGGCCAGGATTCTTGTGTATAATTGTGTGCCTCCCATACCCTTCTATAGTCCTTAAAATGGTAGTAGTTTTTGTTGAGGTATTTAAAGGTTTTTGGTTTGAGAACGATATGAATACTGAAAGCGGAAATTATACTTTCCATTTCTTGAATCCGACGGTTGTAGGACTTTCTAAAATGCCCCTCCCCAATCATTTTCAAAGTATGTTTAGGTTCTATATTGGAAATAAAAAGGTCTCCGTAGACCTCGGTTCCATTTTTAAGGGTAACGGATATTAATTTCCGGTCCACACAGGTCATATCCACTACCTCGCTATGTTTGTAGGCTTCGCCACCATGTTCCCTTAACCTTCTTATCAGCAGTTTGGTAATCTGGCTCCCCCCATCTGCACATCTATAGGCACTCTCAATATAGGAGTTAATGGATAAGGCGTGAACGTATAGAGGGGTTTTATTTGGGTCGCCTGCATACAATAGGTTTGACCCGGCCAGCACGGCTCTCAATTTTTCGTTTTGGGTAATACTGTCTATATAGTTCTTGGCCGTTTGCTGAAATAGTTCAGGGTCATTGCCATAGGGCTTACCCTCTTCCAGATTGTAGAGCGGAAACTTATTGCAGATTTCCTGTAGTTTACGGCAATAGGTTTCTATAGCTTCTTTTTCCTGAGGAAACCTTTTGCACAGTTGAGCGGTAAAATTGTCATAGCCTTGGGCATGGGGATAAGTAGAGTCATCATTGTCAAAAGTGATGATGTCAAAACCATCTTCGTTCATTTTTTTCAAAGGAAGTCCATCCAAAATACCCAGATAGTCAAAATACCGATTTAGGTTTTGTCCTTTGGATAGGCCACCTATGTAATGTACACCAGTATCAAAAATGGTACGTTCCCTAACAAAGGTCTGCAAATTGCCCCCAAATTGATTGTTCTTTTCAAGAACACAGACACTACGACCTTCGCAAGCCATGATATTGGCGGCCACAAGGCCTCCCATACCACTTCCTATTATCACAACGTCGTACTGTTTTTTCAATTGGAACTTTTTGTGTTAAGTACAATAAAATTATCATTTTGCCCAGTAATCAAAAAATCTAAACCCAAAACTTCTTTATAGTCCAGGGATTTCCCGGCTTTTAGGAGTATGATGGTTCTAAAATTACGCAGGTTCACCTGATCCATTGGGACTTCTTCCATATTAACGATCAGCGTGTTGGCCGATTGGGAAAGTGCATCCTGTAAGGTCTTGTGAACCGTAATCTTGCTATAATGATGCGTTAGGAAATTTTGCGATAGTCCCATTCGTGCCTCTGGATTTTTTAAGTAAGTATGGATTTTTCTGTCTATGGAATCGAGGGACAATAGTAAATCCAATTGCCCATCATCCATGGTAAGATGTATCAGGGTTTCCTTTTTTGGAAGCACTTGTAGTATCTTATGGTATAAGGTGCCACTTTGCTGCAAATCTGTCCTGACCCTTCTATAGATGTGATTCCCCCTATACCGAAAATTTTCCAATATGGCTTTATCCCAGTAGCCGGCAACCTCAATTCCCTGCCTTAGTTGAAGAAACTGATTTCTAAAATAAGCACCGACCAATTTCGCTCTCTCCGTATAAGTGCTTCCAAAAGAATAGTCTTGAGGGGAAATTCTGGGTAGAATTTTCACCGTTATACTGCCATCCCTTATTACAAAACTTCCCTTGGGTAATACTTCTGAATTTCCATGAATCAAAATGGGAATGAGGTCCAATTGAAATTTTTCGGCAAGATAAAAAGCACCCTTGTGAAACCTTTTTATTTTGTTGGAAGTAGAGCGGGTTCCTTCCGGAAAGGCAATGATGGAAAAGCCTTGTTCCAGTTTTTGTTGTAGATAAGCTTCACCATTTTCAACACCTCCTGAAACGGGGTAAGCACCTGCTAATTTTGCTGCTTTTCCAAAAATAGGAGAGTTGTATACCCAATCGTTAACTAGAAATATAAGCTTGGGGTGCAGCATTCCGATGCATAAAATATCTAAAAAGGAAGTATGGTTGGCAATCAACATGGCAGGTTTTTCAAAAGTTTCCTTGGAAGGATACAATACCTGCTTTTTAACGAAAGGGTTGGTATATAAAACCGATTTCATCAATTTGGAGACTGCCTTGTGGAACCCAAGATTTTCTTTTTTAGCCTGATCGGGATTGAAAAGGGTGACAATCCAGGCATAGATGGAAAAGAATATTCCGCCCAAGCCGAAATACAAAAATGACAGTACAGAATGAATAAAATAGCGTAAAGAAATCGGTCGCTTATTTATATTGCCTATAAAAAGCCGAAACAATAAGGGTTGTATGGTAAAGGCGACAAAAGCTGCGGAGAAAATACCAATTAACGATACCCGGGAAATAGCATATAGTGCCGGGTGTTTGGCGAATATCATGACCCCCACACTGGCAATGGTCGTAATGACCGAAAGGATAATGGAGGTCTTATGGGTGGGTAGGGATTTGATTCCCGTTTGATGTTCCAACAATAATCCATTGGTGACAAAAATGCTATAGTCTACCCCAAGGCCAAAAATGAAGCTGCAGATAATAATATTGAATATATTGAATTCAATGCCCAACACGCCCATTAAACCAACAGTCAGAAACCAAGTAAGGAAAATAGGAACGGCCGTTACCAAGGTTAAGGATAGACTTTGATAAAACAGTGCCAGAATCAGGACGACGGTAATCAGGGATAAGAGTAAAAGTCTATTGAAATCGTTCTTTAAGGTGCCCAAGAATGATTCGTTCACTTCCTTTCGGTTGATGAGCAGGGTATTTGGAGTGTCCTCAAATTGAGATTTCAAGTTATCATATTGGTTTTCGTTTAACTTGATCAAGGAAGTGACCGTGGTTCCTGTGGAGTCGGATACAATGTAATCTTCCGTCGTTAGGACAGGGAAAGCTTTAAAATCCGATATGCTCATAGGCTCAAATCCGCTATTGAGCCAATCATAAAAATTTTGAAATGTATTGGGCTTAAAGCCGAGATTTTCAGAATTGAGGTTTAAATCGGTCTGCAAGGAATCCAATCTGGACTTTGTCCAAAAATGACGCCATTGGTTTATCTTGGCTTCCTGGGTCTTGCTCGATTTGACCAAACTGGACACCGAGGTAAAATTTAATAGTTGTCCTTCATTTTTTAATTGTTGAAGTTTTTTATAGATAACATCATTTTGCTGCAATACCTGTTCCTGGTCTTCGCCATATGTGGATAGGTAAACCGATTTGGACTCCAAATCTGTAAGGTTTTCCAGTTTTTTCCTGGCTTCATTTAATTGAGGGGACTCGTAATTAAGCTTGCTGATGTCTTGGTTGAAGGTTACCTTGTTATAATAAAATAGGCTGATGATACAAGCTATGGCAATCAACCCTATTGCCCACTTGCTTTTATGAAACTCGAAGGCCGCCACTTTTTCCAAGAAGGTGGATTTTCCATTTTGATCTCCTTCAAAAGCATATACTTGGGGAATGAACAACAAAGAAAAAACAGCGGCACCCACCACGCTTATGGAGGCAAATAGCCCTAGATCCTGCAAAGCTTGGGATTCAAGGAACAGCAAACATAAAAATGCCGATGCCGTTGTTAGGCTGCTCATGAGAATGGAGGGGGCCACTTCACGATACATGAGTTGCAGATTCTCTCCTTTTCTAATATGCGTTAGGATATGGAGGGCATAATCCAAGGTTACTCCCAAGAGAATAGCCCCTATACCAAGTGAAATGGCAGAAATATAATCCCGGGTCAAAGCCAAAATGGACATGGCCAAGAGCGCACCAAAAACCGTAGGGGTGAATAATATTAAGGGGAGCGAAATCCTTTTGTAGAACAGAATCAACAAAATGAGCAGGATAACCATGGCAATACTTACCGTGAAAAGAATGTCATTTTTTACCTGTTGCGCATTGGCCACCGCCACAAGTGCCGCTCCAAAAAAAGAAACATCGATGTCATTGCCATAGGTAGACTTCAATTTTTCCTTCAGTACTTTGAGTCCCTCCGCCAAGGGTTCGTTTTCTACAGTGGCACTAGAAGGGTTTACTGGTGTTAGAAAAAGAAGAATGTTGGTTTCCTCCTTGTTCAACAAAAAGCCGTTCTTCAATTTAAAATCTTCCGCAACTCCCAGTTTTTGTAGTTTCTTTAAGGCGATAAAGGAAAATCCCAAGGGATCTTTGATAATGGATTTCTTGGCAATAATACCGGAAGGGGACACCAAAGTGCGGTAGTTCTGTTCCATTTGTGATCGGATGCTATCACCTGAAAGTTTCCGGTCGATAGTCCTATAATCGCTTTCTTCCAAAAAAAGGGGAAGGTTATCATATACAAGGTCAAGTGTACTAAGTATTTGGGCGTCCGCTACCTTTCCTTGAACGGACTTGATGTATGCTCCGTAGTCCTTTTGTAGGCTATCTACAAGATTGGATGCATATTGGGTAAGTTCTTCTACGGTCGTAGCTTCTCCCTTTTCAATATTTACAATGATTTTGTCCGTAAAGGAAATCGACTTAAGGACCTTTTGTATGCGCCGAGTTTCCGGATTCGATGGGATAAGGGCAGTGATATCGTCCTTGAAATGTACTTTGGAAGCGTAATAGGCAAGGCCGGCGACTACCAATAATAGGTATATCAACCAAATAAATCTGTGTTTATTGATATAGCCATATGTCTTAAAAAAGAAATCACCCATTATTAACGGCCATTTTCCGCTTTCCAAAGTATGTTAGGGTAATATAGCCTATTCCTCCTAAAAGAAGGGCTCCACCACAAGCCAAAATCATACTTCCTATTAAATAGGCCTTTAAATGGGTCAAGAAATCAAAATTAGCGTTTATGGATTCCAATGAGAACGTAAAGGACTCACCTAAAATCCAACTGCCTGTTTGCAGGCTTCCCAATACGATAAACGGAATGAAGGGAGGCAGACTCACATTGGAAAAGGCAAAAGCAATGGGCTTGTTCAATTTTAGAATAAAGGATAAAAAAAGGACCAATATGGTATGTAGGCCCCAAAATGGGCTTAAACCTACAAATACCCCAAGGGCAATGGATAGGGCCTTTTTTGCCGGGGTGTCGTTACTGCCCAAAACATCGTTCAAAAGAAATGTTTTAAATCCTTTCTTTTTGATTTTCCTAAAAAAATCCCTGGGTTTTATATAGAATACAGTTACCAAAACGAACCATGTATTCAGGATGCTGATTCTTGTAAAATCCGGAACGGTTCTAAAATGTGACACTCGATCAACATCGTCATACAGAATTTTGACGGGTACATTTTTTACCAAGGTTCCATGCCAAGAAGCTTTTACGATGACCTCGATTTCAAACTCGAATTTTGGTGTATACAAGGAAAGCTTTTCTATTTCCTTCAAGGGATACAAGCGAAATCCACATTGTGTGTCCTGAAGCCACGTACCAGTCTCAAACCAAAACCAAAAATTGGAAAACTTATTTCCAAAACTACTTTTACCGGGAACATCGGCCTGGGCCATGTTTCGGGCGCCTATATATAAAATATTTTTAGTGGTTTCCCTTTCCAGGGCATCCAAAAAAACGACAATATCTTCGGCAAAATGTTGCCCGTCAGAATCCATGGTAATGGCATAATGGTATCCTTTCTTAAGGGCTTCTTCAAAACCTACCCTAAGGGCCTTTCCTTTTCCCTGGTTTTTTTCAAAATGAACTTGATCTATTTCAGGAAACCCCTCCAGTATTTTAGCGGTATTGTCGGTTGCGCCATCGTTTACCACGATGATGTTACTGGTAAACCGTAGAACATCCCTTAACACCCGGGCTAACGATTTTTCGTTATTATAAGTGGGTATTAGCACACAGCAGTGCCATTGTTGCATTCTTTCCTGTATGGTTTTTAGATTGGGCACTTGTTGCTGAATTGGTAGATTTTCTTTAGAATTTGAGTAAAGATACACAATAGTAATGCGTTAAAAAGTCGCCTTTTCCTCCTCGGTAAAGGCTTTCGAACTTTTGCAATAGGATTGTATCATTTCCTTTACTTTACCTTCCTTAAGTAGCGAATAATTTTTGAGAATTATGGCTTTATCGGATTCTATTTGGTCGTGGTAATTTACGATTCTGGGAGCGTTTTCCTGAACGGTAAGCCTAATGAAATGTAATTCGACATTTTCAGGGTCAGCAGCTATGGCATCCTCCATCATTTCCGCCCCCTCTTTAAAAAAGGCCTTTTTGTTCTTGATGCCTTTGGCATATTTGGCCTTTAGTGTAGCTATAGCCCCCTTATAACCATAGAGAACAAGATTGTCCTTTATCCCAACGGAAGAAAGTTGTGAATACAACGAATCTACAATGAATGCATCATCCTTCGCCTTTGGGTATAATTGTCTTACTTCCTGTAGGTTTATGGAAAATAAAAAAAAGTAAATAAGCCCTAACAACAAAGATTTCATTACCCGATTATTTTAAAGGTGGCATTCAACTTTAATGCCAAGGTCTCTTCAAAACGTACTGTGTTCTTGATTTTAACATCCCCTTCATCTTGTGCAAGTTGAATTTCAAATTGCACTACGTCATTTTTTTCCGGATTGATGACCGACATAAACTTTACATTGGAGGCCACGGACAACATGAGTTTCTTCTCTAGGGACTTTTCCGTTAATTCTTTAATAATCTGTATCACACAAACACCTGGTAAAACTGGGTGACCTGGAAAATGCCCTTCAAAGATTCTGTGTTCTTTGTTGAGTTTGATGGTGGCCCTTATATTAGGTTCCATGTATTCAAATTCCCGAATCTCGTATAATCCTTCTAATAACATCTATTTTAATTTAAATTTATAGGAGGCTCCCAATTGAAAAACACCGTTCAAGTTACTCCCATCTTCTTCGTAAAAGTCATCCGAACCAAAAAAATCGACACTAACGGTTCCTTGTTTATAGCGGGCCTCCAAGGTTAGGCCAAAATCAAATTCATAACCTATACCACCAAACACCACCATATCAAATGGTGATATCTCGCCATCACCGTCCCCATTAAAGAGATTTACAAAATTGTTTTTTAAGTTGACGTCCAGACCAAGGCCAAGATTAAAATGGAATCCTTTATTAGGTCCTACGTACAATTTATTGGCGGCCATAATCGATAAGTAGTCGATTTGCACATCTCCATAATCCGGACTTATAGAGGTTCCCCCTTGGGAGGAATAAAGGATTTCCGGTTGAATACTATATCTGGCCGATAAAGGAATATCAATAAATCCTCCAATGTACAATCCAGATTTTGGCTCTAGTCGTGTTTTGCTGATACGGCTTTCATTATAGCCCAACTTTATGCCCGGAGCTACCTGCGCACTTAAAAAGGATACATTTGCACCAACAAGAAACAATAATATGGTCGTTAACTTATTCATCTAATGGCCTGTAAAGATATGGTAAGTTTAATATTATAATGGGTGATTTGAATATGTCTTGCCACACTATCTTTAATTTCGGAGAATTCAAAAGTTACTTTTTTCTTTTGATTACCTACTCTAATGATTTCGGATAGTGTATCATTTTCAAATTTGTAGAAATGTAATTTAGAACCTATTTTGGCCTTGGTGAGCACTTTATTATCTTTTGCAAAGATTTCTAAAGGGGTAATTTCTTCCCGTATCAAGGTTCTAAAATCTTGCTCCAATACATTTAAAAGTATCCTACTGTCCATTTCCTTTAGGATGCGGTTTACCTTAAAATCTTGGTCACTGAGGTTAAAGTCAAAAATGGTATTTCCAAATTCCGTTGTAAAGGCTATTCTGTGAGCCGTATTGTCCAACTTTTTTATCACTAGAATTCCTCCAAACCGGTTATCAAAAACGGTTATATTGGCTTTGTACACGTAGTCTTTTTGGGAATCTGAAAAATACGGATTGATTGATTCGTGGATATCATTTTCCAAAGGTTTATAGCCCAATTTTTTGGGATAAGGGGTACAGCCCAAAAAAAGAAGGATAAGGCTACTGGCTAAAAACCTCATCGGGAATCTTTTTGTTTTCTACCCTATTTGAAAATACGATTTTGGTGTAATCACCACTAGGCTCGATCATTTTAACTTCGTCCACGGTCCCTTCGTTGGAAAACGTAATGTGAAATGCTTTTATGAACTCCGAAAATTGCGGGTCCTTGGGCAAAAAGTGTACTACTCTAGCACTATCTTCCTTCAGGTAAGAAATATCAAACTCATTGGCATTGAACATGTCCCCGTTGATACTGGCACTGATCAAGTGGTTCAATTGCTTAAACAATTCGTTGGAACCTAGGTCCAATTTGCTTTTATTCCCATTGTCGTTAATGAGCAATTTTTCATCCTTGAAAACAACCTTATATGAAAAAGGGGTTAGATATTTCCAGCTGATGTTCTCCGGGGCCTTGAACGCCATTTTTCCACTAGACTCAATATCATTGGATAAAAAATCCAGATGTTTATACTGTGTAAAATCACTGGTAATGGTCCTGGTTTCCTTGGACTTTTGCCTTACTTGTTCCTGAAGTATTCTGGCCTCCTCCTTGGTCATTTGGGTCTGTGGAAAAGCGATGCAGCTGAATAACAACGCTATTATCAGAAATCTATACATAGGCCTTTATTTGAAGTAAATCGTCCACAGTGACAGATTTAAGCTTACTTTCCTCCAAAAATACCAATAATCGTTCCAAAACGAGTATGGATTTTTCACTGGTATCGTGAAGGAGGATAATGTCCCCTTTGTGCGCTTTGGAGGTTATCCTTCGCAAAACCTGCTTTTCATTCCTGAACGTGGTGTCCAAAGACCTTACGTTCCAACCTATTGAGATTAGGCCCAATTTATTAACCGCTTCGGCTATACTGGGATTGGTTACTCCAAAGGCAGGGCGATATAACCTCATTTTTAAACCGACCAATTTTTCAACAAGATTGATGGACTTGGAAAGTTCATGGGCAACCTTGGAGGTACCGTAAAAACCGAAGGTATTGTCATGTGAAAAAGTGTGGTTTCCCACTGTATGTCCTTCCCTTATTATTTGCTTGAAAAGCTCGGGATGTTTCTCAATGTGTTTTCCGATGCAAAAAAAAGTGGCCTTCGCATCGTACTTTTTGAGTAATTCCAGCGCCATAGGGGTATACTGTGGGTTTGGGCCATCATCAAAAGTAATGGCAACTTCGTTTTTGGTAGTACTCTTATTTGAATGTAGGGAAACTAAGTGATAGTTCCATCGCACAAAAAAAGAGCCGAATAAGGTCAATAAGAACCATATAAAACCAACAAGTAAAAAAATATACCAAGGAAAAGACAGAAAAAAAGACAGGCCTACAAGTACTATTAAACCTATGATGAAAATACTATTTACAGTTTTTCTTTTCAGCATTTTTCCAGCAACACTAGACTGTGGTTTTTACCCCTATATTGATTGTAGATCAAGAGTCTTTTGGGGTTATTGATGGGTAGATCGTTCCAACGAAGGGTTTCTGGAACTTTGCCCGTTTTGAAAATTTTGTTCGCCAACCAAAAAGCGAATCCCGAGGCCGTGTCATACTCTCCCGAAAGATGTTTATACACCAATTGTGGGATTTCATGAAACAGGGAAGTACCAAGCTCATGATAAATGGTGTCATGTTCCACATCGCCATTATTTCCCAAAATAACACCGTCCAAATCCTTAATGGATGCCCCGTTCTTTTCCACGAAATGCCTAATGGTTTCTGAAACCTCGTCATTTGAAAGGGTATTGTAAATTCCCATATCCAACAATTTGGAGTAGGTGGATTGCTGTTTCTTGTTAGACAACACGAAAAAGTGGGAGCCTTCCCCAAATACGATTCCTTTGGTACCTGAATTAAGTACATCTCTCATGGAAACCGGTTCCTTTTTTATATGTTCAATAAATTGATGGGTAATTACGTGGTGGTCCACCACTTCATCTACCGCACCGACCAATATTTTTTCGGCTTCGTTATTTGCCAACTGGAGTTTGGCATCCCATAGGCTGGATTCGAACGAAATATTGGAATGCACATAGGTAAAGTTGTATCCCTTGCATCCCATGTCCAAAGCTATGGAGCCCGCAACCGTGTTGTGGGACGATTGGATAAATTTTGTGGGAGTCAGATATTGCTCATCATTGTCCAATAAGTCCCGTACAAATTTCTCCGAGTCGCCCAGGCAACCAAGGCCAGTACCTACGATAATGGCGTCTACATTTTCAAGACCCGCTTCCTTCATGGCATTCTGCGAACTTACAGCACTCATTTTAATACCTTTTGCCATTCTTCGGGCAGCCGCTGGCGGTATGTATTCCTTATAGTTGGGGTCCACGGCCTTAACGGAAATACCTTCGTAATCAACAATTTCGTTCAGAAATTCTGAATTGTTGAAGGTTTTTTGAACCGAAACCGATCCGATGCTATTGATGTAGACTTCCTTTTTCATCCTTCCTTGGTAAATATAAGGGTGGAACAATTCCCTCCAAAACCAAAGGAATTTGAAAGTACGGTACTTATCTCCTTGTTTTTTAACCGTGTTTCAGGGACCAAGTTAAACTCGCTCATGGGAGTTTTAAAGTTGAGGTTGGGATAGATAACATTATTTTGAATGGACAAAACGGAATAAATAGCTTCAACGCCCGCAGCTACGGCCAAGGTATGACCCGTAAAAGGTTTGGTGGAACTAAATTCAGGTATTTTGTCCTTAAAAACCCGTAGAATTGCCCTTCCTTCCGAAAGGTCATTGTTGGGAGTGGCCGTTCCATGTGCATTAATGTAATCGACTTGGCTTGGTGGTATCCCTGCCACTTTTAACGCTTTTTCCATGGCCAGTACCGCACCGTCCCCATGTTCAGATGAAGCGGTTTGGTGAAAGGCATCGTTGGCATTGCCATAACCCTTCACATAGGCCAAAACCTTTTTGTTTTGCTTGGAAACGATTTCATCCGATTCCAAAATCAAAAAGGCTGCCGCTTCACCTAGATTAAGTCCCTTTCTGTTTTCGTCGAATGGAGTATTGTACGTATCCGATAAAATCATCAAGGTCTTAAAGCCGTTGATGGTAAATTTTGAAAGGCTATCGGAACCCCCTACGATAACGCGATCGAGTTCACCACTTTTTATCATTCTAGCGCCAAGCATAATGGCATTGGCCGCAGAGGAACAGGCTGTGCTAATGGTAGTGACAAAGCTCTTGGATAGGCCAATGGCTTCCGCGATTTTTTGGGTGGAGTCTCCGGCATGTAGTCCGTTGATATGATTCCAGTGGGCCTCACTTTCATAATAGTCGTAAAAGTATTGCTCCGCTTTGTCCATACCTCCAACCGTTGTTCCAGAAATAAGCCCTGTTCTATAGGCTAAGATGTCCTTTATACCTGCTTGGTCCAGCGCCTCTTTAACGGCAATAATGCCCAAAAGTGGTGTTCGGGAAAGCGTATCTGGGCCCAAACCTAAAACTGTTTCAAGGTCGCGGTTCGTCATTGGAACTTCGGCTACCATGGTCTCATTCTCGTGCACCGTCCTAATATGTCTGATTTTGGAAATACCCGTTTTACCGGATATCAGGGAAGCATAGTTTTCAGCCACATTGTTTCCAATGGCTGAAATCATGCCCATTCCTGTAATCGCAACTCCTTGGTTCATTGAAAATGTTTAGACAAAACAGCAGATTACACGCTTAGTAAGGATGTGTAATTAGATGTCCGTTTAAGCTTTGTTGGCGCTGATGTATGCGGCCATAGTGTCTATGGATTCAAAAATCTTTCGTCCTTCCTTTGGGTCTGCCAATTTTATACCATAATCCTTATCCAGCATTACGATGAGCTCCAAAGCATCAATAGAGTCAAGACCTAAACCATCGCCAAATAGCGGGTCGTTGTCCGCAATTTCATTGGCGGTAACATCCTCTAGGTTCAACTGCTCTATAATTTTTTCCTTTAATTCTTGTTTCAAATCACTCATGGGTCGTCTTGTATAATCTGTTTATTTCAGCATCGGAATGCACAAAAGTACCTTTCTTTGCCACAACATACAAAAATGCATTATATTTTCCATTATCCACATCTACCCAGCCACATAATACTTTTTTTGCCTTGTTTTCATCCAGTAATTGGGAGGTGTAGGAGCTAAGGATTTCAGGCGAAAATTCATCATTGACAAAGAAGCAGTTTTCTGAATGTATCTTATGTTTGATACTTATTTCGCCCATACAGATATTGGCTAGGGTATAAACAAATACGGCCGGACTTGGATAGTATTGTGTGGCGTCCTTTATCGAGTCTTGATACCCCCGGTCTGTATCCAAACTGGATGCCCTGTTCGAGAATACCATGGCCATATTCTTTTCATTTTCATCCTTTAGAAGAACTTCCGCGGCCAAAAATCCCAATTTACTCAGATTGTCCATTTTAAAGAACTTGGGGTAGTCAATGATTAAATTTTTATAGGCCGCTTTCATGACCGACTTAAAATTGGTCTCCAAAGTCTGAAAAATGATGTTTCCGTTTACGGACACCTTTCCATCCCTAATCTGGCTGTAACGTTCTATATAATAATCGTTCTTCAAAAAATCAGCTTTTTTTACAAACAAACAAGGTATGGAATTCCCCCAAACTTATATCGTCCCTTACTTCTAAACCTGCTTGCTCAACAAGTTCCATAAGATCTGTGGCCTTGTACATTTTACTATTTCCATTGGCCATTGCGGTAAAATAGAGTGAAGTTGCCTCTAATGTAAATTTTGCATTATCGAACTTTTGTCTATCGGTATAGGTTTCGATGAGTATTAACTCGGTATCAGAATCCATGGCATTGGCGGCAGTCCTGAGAATTTTGAGGATTTCCTCCTTGGAGAAGCAATCCAAAAACTGGCTCATCCAAATGGTATCCGCTCCTGCAGGAATTTTTGGGTTTTCGGAAAGCCAGTCTATTTCCGTTCCTTCAACCCTGTTTCCAAAACCTTGGTCGGCCGTGTTCTTTAAAGCAACTTTTAACTGTCCGGGCAAATCAAAAATGTGTACGTTCACTTCCTCATTATAGGCACAGCATTGTACTGCAAATTTACCGGTGTTCCCACCTATATCGAATAGCAATTTGGGTTGGTGTCTAAAAACTACCTTTAAGGCTTCCTCAAAAATACCATCGGAATAAAAATGATCAAAATCAAACCATGACTTTTGGATTTCCGGTTTTAATTGGGACAGACCCTCATAAATCGTTTTCCAATTTCCCAATTCTTTTAGTCCGGCAGGTTTGCCCTCGCGAATGGCCTCCTCCAAATGATAAAGCCCTTGGTAACAGACATCCTGGGTGAAATTCATGTTCACCTTTGTCATGGGGTTATAGTTTAAAAAGTAACCGATCTTTGTAAGCTCATATCTTCCACGTTCGTCCATGGAAACAATCTCTGAACTTTCGGCCATCTCCAAGAGTACACCAAGTCCATATTCACTGATGGAGAGCTCTTTGGATATTTCCTGCAAGGTAACTCCACCTTTGGCCACATTTTTAAAAATGAAATCGAAAACCCCCAGGTTTTTCAAGGAAACGGTCGTTTGGAATACAAATGGGGCAAAAGCTATCTTTTGTGCTTCCTGCAGGGCATCGATGGCCTTTATGTACTTTTTTGGCATTTGCTCAATTCAAGAATTAAAAATGGCGAATTTAATACCCCACATATTAATAACAAAGTTTAGACCTTTTTAAAGATTACCGCAGTATTGGAACCTCCAAATCCCGATGCTGTTTTCAAGAATGTCCCTATTTCCTTTTTCTTAGTTTCCTTAATAATGTTCAAGGGTCTGGACACCCCTAATTCTTGAAACCCTAGGGATGCAAAAAGCGTATTTCGATGCAGGGAATGCATGCCGATTATACTTTCCAATAAGCCTGAGGATCCCAAAGTATGGCCAAAATAGCTTTTTAGGCTGTTCAGGGGTGTCTTGGATAGCCCGGCCCTATCGAAGGCTATGGATTCCATTTCGTCATTGAACATCGTGGCGGTGCCATGACCTGAAATATAATCTATGTCTTTTTTTTCTATACCCGATTGTTGTACAGCATTTTCAATGCACCTAAAAAGTCCTTCCCCTGTACGTGACGGACCAGAAATATGATTTGCGTCATTACAAGAGGCCTCTCCCATAATTTGAACCGATTCTTGGGCCAATTCATTGGGGTTTTTGGTGACCAAAACACTAGTAGCCACTTCGCCGATGTTAATTCCGGTCCTGGAATTACAATAGGGCCTACAAGGCTCCAAACTTAGTGCTTGAAAAGCATTGAACCCGGAAAGGATGAATTGGGTTACCATATCTCCGGCTACGATGAATATACGGTCGTATTTACCTTGTCGTATCATTCTTTTGGCCACGGCAACGGCCAAAATTCCGGATACACAGGCATTGGAAACGATAATGGCCTTATCCTTAAAACCAAAAAAATTCTGTATTTGGTCACCCAATTCGGAAAGATAGGCCCGGGATTCGGGAAAATTGTTGTCATCCTCCAAAACATCAATGTTTCCTTTGGTAGTGGAAATGATCAGGCCGGTACGATCGTCCAAGGGTAAATTGGATTTTAAAATGGTATCCGATAGGGAAACAAGCATCATTTTTTCCAAACGGGTATGCTCTGATTTGGGGTCGAGGTCTTTATATCTTTTTTGAAGTTCGTTTTGATCAATTCTGGAAGAGCAAAAGGGGACATGCAGCACCTTTTTATCCTCATAAACGGACAATCCACAGTTTCCGTTTTCGATATTATCGATTACAGAAATACTATCAAATCCCAGTGAAGAAACAATGTTGTTATGTGACAAGTAAACATTATCCATCCAATAACCCTACTTTTTTCTTCCACTCCTTAAAAAAATCAGGAATGACCAAGGATAACTCTCCCTGGAGTTCCACAAATACCTGCACCGTTTCCCCAGTACAGACCACCTTTCCCTCCGGATTTAATATTTCGTATTTGAAAATCATTTTGGCGGCGGCAGAATCCACATAGGTTGTCTTAATCTCCGCAACATCACCATATCGTAAGGGTAATTTGTGTTCACAGGTGGATTTAACTATAGGTGATGAGAAGTTATGTTTTTTTTGGTCTAAATAGGATATACCATGATGTCTACCAAAGGCCTCCCGGCCATCCTCAAAATATTGTATATAGTTCCCGTGCCAAACAATACCCAATGGGTCGGTTTCCGTGAAACGGACGCGTACCTTACTTGTGAAACTGATTTCCTTGGAATTCTTAGACGGCATTCTTTTTTTCGTTGTAGATAATTGCAATTGCTGTTGTGACTATAAAAAATAACAATAAAGCCGAAATTTCAGGAATGATTTCCCCAATTCCAACATTTCTCAAAAATACGTCATAAAAGGCATTTAATCCCCAATTCATTGGAGAGAGCCTGGAAAGGGTCTGCATAAAATTGGGCATGGCAAAAACAGGTACCCAAACCCCACCAATAGCCGCAAGTATGACCACAAAGGTGGCTCCAAATGGTGCCGATTGCTCCTGTGACTTAGCAATGGTTCCCAATAAAAGTCCTAGACCAATGGCCGCCAAACCCGCAAAAAAGGCTACGGTCAACAATAATGGAATTCGTCCGGTTACCTCCAATTTAGGAAGTCCCATCAATGGAAAAATATAAATGCCCAATAACAACATTAAGATGAACTGAATAAGGGATACCCATAGAAAAATAATGGTTTTGCCTCCCAATACCGTCGCATAGGGGATAGGCTGTGTTCGTAATCTAATAAAGGTTCCCTGGTTTTTTTCGTTTACCATATTTATGGAAAGTGGTAAAATAATAAAGAAGATAGCGAATAGAGTCCACGCCGGAATATTGTGCTGGGTGGAGTTGGGGATACCTTCTTTTTTATTCGTATTTGGAACGATTTCCGTGAAGGAAATAAAGCTTTCCGTATCAAAAATAGATGCGTTTTCGTCCTCGCCCAATTCCTCTTGAAACGCCCGGTAAATGGATTGACTCTCAATTTGGGAAATCATCTTGTCGATATTGTTCCTTACAGAACTTTTAAAAGACTGTTGGGTGGCGGGATCAAAGTACAGCCTGATTTCTTTTTTTTCTATGATAATGGGAGAGCTTTCATGATCTGATTCCACACCAAATTCTGCTAATATGCCGGATACATTTTGATCGATTTTCAGGTTTAAATCCTTTGTGAGGTCTTTGGGTAGTATTATGGCCAGTTGAAAATCTCCTTTTTGTACTAAATCTTGGGCATTGGCCTCGCTTTCTTCCTTTACGATATCAAATAAACTGGATTCCTTTAGGTTGATGATAACTTGGTTGGAGACTGCTCCTTGGTCCAAATCAACCAAAAGAATAGGTATTTTGTTTTCCTGTATCGTCTTAAAAGTATTATCCTGAATGAGAGTTATGGTAATGACCAGCAGCAATGGCATCAGAAATAATACGGCCAGCCCTCCCAAATCCCTGGTTAGCAACCAAAATTCTTTTTTTGCGGATACCAAAAGTTTATGCATAGTCCCGTAATGCTTTTCCAGTGAGGGCAAGGAACACTTCCTCCAAATGTTGGGCGCCTTGTTCATTTTGGATCAACTCCTTTGGCGTGCCCAAACATATCAGTTTGCCATGATCAATGATTCCCACGCGAGAACAAAAATTTTCAGCTTCGTTTAGGTGGTGCGAGGTATATATGATTGTGGTTCCATTAGAATTTAGCTCCTTCAAAAAATCAATGATTACCGTCTTGGATTGCACGTCTACCCCAACAGTGGGTTCATCCAAAAAAAGCACTTTAGGCCGGTGTAACATACCTGCAATAAGATTTACCCGTCGCTTCATTCCCCCAGAGAAGGCCTTTATCTTTTTATGGGCAAATTGTCCAAGCCCTAAAATATCTAGATATTCTTCAATTAAGGCATTAAAGGATGGCCCCTTTAGCCCGAACATACTCCCAAAATAATAAAGGTTTTCATATGCCGTTAGGCTGGGATACAGCGCATATTCTTGAGGCACAATTCCAATAAGTTGTTTAAGTTGATTTTTGTGGGATTTAAAATCCAATCCGTCAATGGTAAAAGTGCCGGATGTAGGCTTTATCAATCCACAGAGTATGGAGATAAGTGTCGTTTTACCAGCCCCATTTGGCCCCAGTAATCCAAATATTTCTCCTGAATTAATCTTTAAATCCAGGTCTAACAAGGAAAAATGTTCAGCATCCTTATATTTTTTCGAAAGTTGTTCGATTTGAATCATAGGACAATTGGTGCTCTTATACCGCTTTTTTCAGGGATTTAAAAAACTGTTCTTCCCTATTGGCCAATGCTTCTAGCTGTAGGGCCACTTCATCATAACCACTACTCGCTGCATTTCTATTCTTGTAGATTCGGGAGGCATCTACGGCAAAATCGCGCCATGCATCTCCGATAGAGGTCATATCCTTTGAAAGTTCCATTAATTTAGGATTGTCCAAAATTGCACTGGCCTCTTGTAAAAATGCAGCATAAATGTATCTGAAACCACCGCCACCGGTGCCTATCTCCTCCTGCATACGAACAATCTGACCTAAATAATGGTTTGCTTTTTTTGGACCTAATTTCTTGGGCCATTTCCTAATATTTTTTGCTACCCATCTCATGGCCTTAACGCCTACTATAGGGACAGGGGCGGTCATATCTCGGGCGGTTTGCTTAATACCTTTCAAGATGGCAGATTTGAGCTCCAATTCATCCGGAAAGGAAATAGGGTAGTACATGTGTCCCTTCGGGGCAAAAGCACCCTTGGCAAAACGCACTTTTTCCAATTCCTTCTCAGTTAGGCTGGTAACTTCCTCCATGACCGGATCGCTAATGAGATACCGGTCATCCTGTTTGCCATAGACCACCATATTGTGCGCATTGAAATGGAAACGGTACTCATCCGGAAAATATACGAGATTATAAACACCTACCTGTAAACCGACAGGATTGTTATTGGCCAAATTTTGATCTAATCGTTCTTTGGCTTTTTGAGGATTTTTAAATTTTTCCCTTTTCATTTTAATACCGGTCCGTTTTGCGAATTTATTAAAGATGAATCCCGGCATAGAGCGGTAGGTGAATACAGGGGCGTAATTTACCTTTAAGAAGGGGAGATAACTGAACAGCAACCCGGAACCGATACCAAAGACCATGGGTTCGCTGATATTAAAGCCGTTGTGCTTCATTAAGTTTGAAACGACTCCGTTTTCGCAATGCGCAGACTGATTATGGGTAAAGTCTATTTTAAGATTCTCCGGCATCAATATTTTTTAATTGTTCAACGCTAATGTCAAAAACATCTGCATATTTTTTTAGGGTCTTTTGGTTGAGTCTTTTAAAAACGGAAGGTTTGAAATTCCTTTTCACCCGCCATTGCCACATACCCACATAACTGGCCAAAACGGGCAGGTCCATTTTGTGTACTTCCATGTAGTATTTTATGGGACTTGTTTCATTATTTAATACCCTGGTTTTTGCATTGGCGATGCGCTCTTCTATTTCTTTAATAGCATTATCCAGGGCAATTTTTTTTGGATTCCAGCCTGTACTTAAAGAAGTGGTATACTTACCATCGTTATCAACTGCGTATACCATCTCCCTAAAATTGGCAGAGGCAAGATTACTCTCGTCCTGAGGCACTTCTTCTTTCTTCATAATTATACTTCTTGAATCAAGCAGTTTAAAGTACAATCTACGATTAAATCATCATTTCTAAAAGTATTGGAACTCATGGTGCAGATGCTAACACCATTAAGGTCATATCTGGAAAGTAGCTTGGCCTTTGTGACCAATGTCTCATTAACTTTTGGTAGCGCGAAGATTTCCACCTTTTTTATCGCACTTATATACCCTATTAAATTGTTGCTATTCCCTTCTAAATCCTCATCGTCGTAAAAACTTTGGCCTACGATTGCCGAGCAGGTTTGGGCTGCGTTTTCGATGAGACCACCTTCGGTAAAAAAATCATTCTCTAGAAAAATGCACTGTGGAGTGATAATGAATTCCGTAATAACCGAAGTGTTATCTATATAGGGCATATTACTGACCAATAACATAGGTGGTCTGTGGGGCAAGAATTTTTTTATATCTATTTTTTGCCCGTTTCCTTCCATGTTTTTTAGGCTAAGGCCGTTTTAATTTCGCTAATTGCAATCAATTTTTCCTCACATTCTACTTTAGCCTCTACCAAGGTAACACCCATGATGTCGTGCAAAATAGTAACCGTGGTAAGCAGCTCCGAGCCCAGTTTGGGAAGGTCAAAGATTTCTACTTTTTTTATAGCGCCAATATAACCAACTGGAGCAGGTTCGTTTTTTAAGTAATAGGTGTAGCCCTTGTGCATGGCCACCGTTTGGGCCATATTTTCTATAAGTCCAGGCTCCAAAAAAATATTTTCAAAACAAAAAAGGTTATTTTCCTGTATCGTAAGGCCAGAGACAATTTTATCTTCAGAGAACTGATATAGCTTGTCCACCATAACAAAAGGTTCTTTCTGTGGAATCAGATTGATTACAAAATCCAAATTGGTTATAGGTGGCTGTACCAATTTCATTTAACAAACGGTTAGGTAAGCGTACATATATGAAAAACGTGCGCTTTCCGGTACATGTAATAGAATCTTATCTCCTTTTTTCAGTTTGCCCGAAGCTACTAATTCTTCTAGCATCACATATATTGAGGCGGCACCAATATTACCGATATGTTCAAGGTTTAAAAACCATTTTTCCCAAGGCATGGGTACACCCTGTTTTTCCATTTCGTTATAGAGACCTTCCTTAAAATAGTAGGAAGAAATATGTGGTAGGTAATAGTCCACATCTTCCGGGCCAATTCCATGCTTTGCGTAGGCCTGCTTAAGGCTGTCCACCCCTTTTACCAAAATGTTGGCACCTAATAATCTGGTATCCTGTTTCATGGCGAACAAGGCCTTTTTTCCCCATTCATCCGCAGGGAACTCGCTCCAAGGTTTTAAGTTACCATCCTCTTTTTTTTCCGCCCCGGCATACATACAGGCGTCCATTTCAAAGGCATAGGAATAACCATCCATCCACTCTATCTTTAATGGGTTTGGACCGTTTGGTTCGCCTTCCAAAAGAACGGCTCCTGCACCATCGGAAAGCATCCATCGCAAAAATTCTTTATTAAAAGCCAATATTGGATTGTCTTCCAAGTCTTTCAAGTGTTCTACCTCATTTTCGAACACATCACTTTTCATCCATGAAGAAGTACGCTCCGAGCCTGCGCAAACGGCATTCTGTACCTGCTCTGTCATCACCGAAAGAAAACCATATTTCAGTGCGTTCATTCCCGAACAACACGCCCCGGAAGGGGAGTTGATTTCCATGTTTCCGTTTTTCAAGTATCCATGTACCATGGCGGCATGGGAGGGTAGAATTTGGTCAGGACTGGAAGTGCCACAAGATAAAAGTTGAATATCCTTGGTCTTAAAGTTTTCATCGCAGAGTTTTTCTACAACTTCCTTCGTTAATTGCGCATTATTATGTGTGGTATTGCCATGCTCATCAATGGCATAGTATCTTTGTTTTATCTGATTGTTTCTTAAAACTACACGCCTAGCCTTGGAAGCTTTCCCATTAATAACTCCCAGTTTTTCCTCCATTTCCTCATTGGAAATTGGTTTGTTAGGTAAAAATTTGGCGATTTTAGTTATAAATACGTCCTTCATTCATTCTCTTTTAACGCAACCGAAGAATAATAGATTTTATCTTTTCTTCTTCGGTTGTAGCTAGGCAAATAAGTCAGCAAAAATACGATAAAAACTATAGGAGCTATGACCCAAATGGCAAATAACAAATAAATCTTGAAGAAACCAATCCATTTTAAGCGTTTAGGATTTCCGGGTGCTCCTTTCTTAATAATATGGTTTGCCCATTTGGAGAAAAGTACGTTTCCCCGCTTATCCGTCATAATTAAAAACGGATTAACCTTAACTCCGCCCAAAGCTAGAATTTGGTTCTGAAGTGTCCCAAATTCATTGTCCATAAGAGCCTTTTTTATAGGAGTCCCAAACCTTTCCGCATTTTGTATATCCTTTTCTGAAACACCTGGTTTAGGGAAAATACCGAGATAACGGTCCTTTCTCCCGGAGAACATCCAATGTGAAATGGTGATTACACTGATATGATTTATGTTTCTATCGACCAAGGCTATGTGACCTACCAAATTTGCCTCAACATCTTTTAACAGCTTTTTCATTTTCTCTTGCGCCATGATCCACATATTTCTACAAGCGACCACGGTGACAACAGGTGTCTCTTTCAAAAGGGCTTTCGAAGTTTCTGACTTAAGAAAGGTGTTAATAGGTATGGATGGAGTTAAGAACCAAACCTGATACCCTAATATTACCAAATCATATTTTTTGTCTAAAATATGCTTGGCGGGCAGTTCGTAATCACTTGGTATCTGAAGGAAGGACTCTGGAAAGGAGTCATAAAATTTTTCTTTTTCCCAAGGAAACTCATATTTTGGTTTGGGAATAATTTCAAAATAGGTGATATTCACATCATTTCCCTCAATTTTCGTTGCCATATTTTCCAATATGGATAATAATTGACCGGTCTGCGAATAGTATATAATTAAAACTTCTTTCATTTCTTAAGACCGTCTTTCCAAAAATCGAAATAATTAAACCATTGAAGCGGGTATTTTTTTAATATCCATTCCATACTTTGTGTGAATTCCTTCAGCAGAGCCTGCGGGTCCCTAGCTTTGGCTATGGCCTTTTTAGCATAGAGGTGGTATTCTTTTTTAGGGCCTTTCATCACATAGACAAAGAGTACAGGAACCTTTAACCTCGTGGCCAAAAGATATGGTCCTAGTGGAAAATCGGCCTCGGCCCCCAAAAAATCCTGTTTTAGGGTTTTGGACCCTGGCAGGTAACGGTCCCCCGTAAAGACCACCAACCCTCCTTGGTCTAACGCAGCGTGAATTTCAAAAATATGCGACATATCTTCCTGTACGACTATAAACTCCATAGATGACTTTGCTACTATCCCATCCATGTATTCTTTTATGTTCTCATGTTCCGCATGTGTAGTAACCATAAAAATTTTTGATATCGAATATCTATTTTCCAAAAAATAATGGGAAACCTCAAAATTTCCAATATGGCCACTTATAAGAATTCCTCCTTTATTTTGTTGTAACAGATGGTCTATATGTTCAATACCATCATGGGTATAGTTGTACTTGTCCCTGAAACTGGTAGAAATTGCTACCCTATCCGTTAGTACCCTTCCCAACATATAGTAACTCTTATATATAGAGGCAATACTTTTTGAAGTTGAGTACTTAAGTCTTCTTTTGAAATAATAGTAAATGCCCCTTGAACTCTTAAAAGAAAACAAAAAGTAATAAAACACCACGAACCGCAGTATAAAATATGCAGTTCCCAATCCAAAAGTGTTGAGGAAAAAAATGTATAGCTTATAGCCTAGGACGGTGCCTTTAGATTTTCCTTCCCACTCAGTCGCCATTCATCTAAATTCTAAGGATTGTTTTTAACCCAGTTTTCTGTCAATAAGATTATAGAAGTCCTGTAATGTAGTAACACCAACGAAGTCCTCACCTACCAATTTAACTCCAAAATTGCTCTCTACGGCAACCACTAAATCTACAAAATCCAAACTGTCCAAACCTATGGTGTCCTTTAGATTTGCACTGGGTTCCAATTCTTCCTCCTCTACTTCAAAGTCTTCGATCAAGAAATCGTTGATCTTCTCGATTATGGTTTGTTTGGTCATCATTTTTGGTCAAGATTTTTTACAATAAGAGCGGAGTTGGTCCCGCCAAACCCAAATGAATTGGACAAAAATACATCAATTTTTTTATCTAACGTTTTGTTCGTAAGGTTTAGTTTAGCAGAGTCTTCGTCGGGGTTTTCCAGATTAATGTTTGGTGCAATAAAGCCATGTTGCATCATGAGCATGGAATAGATAACTTCACTTGCACCGGCCATCCAACATTCATGTCCGGTCATGGATTTGGTAGAACTGATAACAGGTGAACTTTTTCCGAATACTTCAAAAAGTGCCTTGGCCTCATTTGCATCCCCAACGGGAGTTGAAGTTGCATGGGCATTTATATAATCAATGGACTTTGCATCCATGTTCGCGTCAACTAATGCTTTTTTCATGGCCCTTGCGGGTCCATCGACATTGGGAGTGGAAATGTGATCCCCATTAGAGGAAAAACCATAACCAATGACCTCACCTAGAATATGAGCACCTCTTTTAACGGCGTTGTCATAACTTTCTAATATAACAGTGGCACCGCCTCCACTGGGAATGAGACCGTTTCGGTCTTTATCAAAAGGTCTAGAGGCTAGGGTAGGTTCTTCGGGACGCATTCCAAATACGCCCAAACCATCAAAACTTGCCATGGAAATGTGATTCGTCTCCTGTGCACCCCCGGCAATTATGCAGTCCTGTAATCCACTTTTTATTAAATGGTAGGCCAATCCAATCGAGTGCGATCCACTGGCACAGGCGGCACTTAAGGTTAGATTGATGCCTCTAAGTTTGAAAATGGTGGAAAGGTTCATGGTCACCGTTGAGTTCATCGCCTTAAAAATAGCTCCCGATCCTACCAGGGTTGTATCCTTTTTTTCCTTGATGACATCTATGGATTCAACCACGGACAATGCGGTGCTATCGTTGCCGTATATGATACCTACCTCATTACTTTCAAAAAAATCCTCGGATATCCTGGCGTTTTGCATGGCTTCCATAGTAGCCATAAAGGCATACCTGCTCTCCTCGCCCATACTTATCCTTTGCCTTCGGGAAAGCATTTTTTTTAAGTCGGGGTCCTCAACAATACCCGTTAATGGGGACCTAAATCCAAATTCGGTCCTAACTGGGTCTATGCCAATACCCGATTTGCCTAAATACAGTGAGTTTTTAACTTCTTCTAGATTCTTGCCTATACAAGAATAAATGCCCATACCCGTAATTACGACTCGCTTCATCAACCTCTTCTTTTGCTCAAGAATAAATACCTCCGTTAATATTTATTACTTCGCCGGTAATATAAGATGTTTTGTCCGAAGCCAAAAATGAAACTACGTGGGCTACTTCTTCAGGTTTGCCGAATCTATTGACGGGAATCATTTTTTTAAGTTCCGTTTCATCCAATTCTTCGGTCATATCGGTCTCAATAAATCCGGGAGCTACCGCATTTACAGTGACTTTTCTTTTAGCGACTTCTTGCGCTAAGGCTTTTGTGGCACCGATTACCGCACTTTTGGCGGCGGAGTAATTGGTTTGACCCGGAGTTCCTTTGAGTCCAGATACAGATACAATATTTATGATCCTGCCGTACCTATTTGTGAGTAATTTTTGAATGAGAGCATTGGTAACGTTAAAAAAACCATTTAAACTGGTATTGATAACGGAGGACCAATCTTCCTTTGGCATCCACATAAAAAGGCCATCTTTTTTTATTCCGGCATTGTTGACCAATACTTCAATCACTGCATTCTTATTTTTTGTATGCCAATTATCCAAGGTCTCCTGTACTACATCAAAATCCGTAACATTGAACTGTAGTATTTCTCCGGAACCACCCACTTCCTTTACCATTGATAGGGTTTCCTCTGCAGCTTCTTTATTGCTGTTATAATTTATCAAAAGCTTATAATCCAAATCTTTGGCAAGCTGCACACAAACTGCCCTACCAATACCTCTAGATCCGCCAGTGACCAATGCGTATTTTATTTTTTCTTTTCCCATTAAAGAAATTATGTTAGTTTTTTACAAAAGGCTCTGCGTTTTGATACCATTTGTTCCCTAAAAGCTCGCCTTTGGCATTAAAGAAGCCCCAGCCTTCCTTTGATTTTAAGCGGGCATAATCCCCTATAAAACCTTTGTCATTATTTCCAGCTAAAAAAGCCAGCCCCGCGGTAATATCGTATTCCATGGGAATAATAAGGTTTCCGCTGGTGTCAATAAAACCCCAATCTTTATCTTTTACAGGCGCCAGACCATTTTCGGAGAACACTTCTGCGTCCCTGTATTGAAAATCGATAACTATTTTTCCTTCCTTGTTTATGAAACCCCACTCCTTGTTTTCTGCTACAGGTGCCAGTCCATTGGAAAATGCCCTTGCTTTTTTATAGATAGGTTGAATAACCCATTCCCCTTTGGAATTTACAAAACCTGTCATTTTATCCTTTCTGGCATAGGTTAGACCAGAGTTTCCATGAAAGTTCCAGACCTTATCGGCTCCATCGATAACGTTGAAGGAACCGTTATGTATTATACCAAAACTGTCACCTTTTTTACCATAAACCCCAGATTCGTTCCAAGTATTTCCAATTTCCTCATATTCAACTGGAATTACGACCTTGCCCTTGTCGTTGACCATACCCCATAATTCTCCTTTTCGTACTTTGGCATATCCCTCCCTAAAGGATTTTATCTCGTCATAAGTTGGTTCCATAACTATTTTGCCATCCGTTCCAATCAGTCCTATTTTATCGCCTTGTCGTATTAAGGCGACACCTTCCTCAAAATCGAAAAACTTCTCCGTTGACGGCACCTCCAGTTCTTTTCCGGTAGGGTCTATATACCTCCATCTATCATCTTTTAAAACCAGGGCATAACCAGAATTGAAGTATTTTACCTTGTCATAGGTGGGTTCAATGGCCCAATTCCCTTTGGTGTCGATATATCCCCACATTTTATCCTTTTCAACGGCTGCATACCCCTCTGAGAAGTTTTTTGCGCCTTCGAATTGTGGTTGAATCGCATATTCGCCAGATGTGTTGATGTAGCCAAAAAGGTCGTTCTCACGAACCAAGGCCAACTCTTGTCCAAAAGAAAGAACAAAGAAAAATAATGATAATAGTGTTAAAATTCGTTTCATGATTTTTTGTTTTGATGGTTAATAATATAGTTCTTAACTTGATTTACAAAGGGATACATTACAATATCCTCCTTGAATGGGGGAACTATTTTACGAATAGCATCGTACATTGTCTTGGTTTTGGAGGAAACTTTATCGGCCATTCCTAAGTATTCGATGGCTTGGACAACCGTTATCATTTCAATGGCAACTACCTCAAAAGCGTTCTCGATCACTTTTTTAGTAATGAGGGCCGCATTGGTGCCCATACTTACAATATCCTGATTATCGTTGTTGTTCGGGATACTGTGGACATACATGGGATTGGACAACATTTGATTTTCCGCTGTGGTCGAAGTTGCAGTAAATTGAACTCCCTGCATTCCAAAATTTAATCCTAATGTACCTAAATTAACAAAAGGAGGCAAGATATTGTTCAATTTGGAGTTCAATAAATAGTTTAATTGTCGCTCCGCCAACATACTCATTTTAGTGACCACGATTTTCAATTTATCCATTTCCAGGGAAACATAGTCGCCATGAAAATTCCCACCATGATATACGTGCTTTTTCTCCACATTTACGATAGGATTATCATTTGCGGAATTCACCTCTTCTATTAGGATTCTTTCTACTTCGTTCAAGGTGTCCAAAACTGGTCCAAGAATTTGGGGAACACAACGGATAGAGTAGTACTCCTGTACCTTTTCCTCAAAAACCGATACTTCATTATTATCGCTATACAAATGGTGCTCCCGCTTACGGGTCAAGGTACTATCCTTTAAATGGCTTCGCATGGCCCTGGCTATTTCCTTTTGCCCCCTATGCCTCTTGGTGTCGTTGAGCTCGCTGGAAAGATGGTCATCATAGGCTTGCATAATTTCATTAATGGCCGAGGAGCATGAAATGGCCCATTCCAGCAATCTTCGGGTATAAATGGTATTGACTATTCCGATTCCGGTCATTACCGAAGTTCCGTTCATTAGGCCCAAACCTTCCCTTAACTCAACCTTTATAGGCTCAATTCCTTCTTGTTTAAAAACTTCTTCAGTGGGTCTTCTTACTCCTTTATAAAACACCTCACCTTCACCTATCAGTACCAAAGCCAAATGCGCCAATTGAACCAAATCGCCACTGGCTCCTACGCCTCCGTGTTCATAAATTAAGGGAATTATATCCTTATTTAGTAGTTCTGCCATAACGGTAATTACGGAAACATGAACTCCGGAATTCCCTAAACTCAAAGTATTTAAACGGGCCAGCATAGCCGCTTTGACATATTTGGGTTCAATGGGGTTTGCCGTACCCGAAGCGTGACTTCGAATAAGGTTATATTGCAAATCCAAGGTTTCTGAATCCTTGATCTTATATTGGGCCATAGGGCCAAAACCTGTATTTACACCGTAGATAACCTTGTTTTTAGAGAATTCCTTTAAGAAATTATGGCTTTTCTCCACGGTATCCAATAATTCTTTGGAAAGTGTGATCGACTTTTGATCAAAAATTACATCGTAAAAATCTGTTATTCCTAGACTTCCTTTAATTTCTGGCATGTATGGTTGATTCTATAAGGTTTAAATAATACCTTAGTCTTTATAAATGAGCATCCTTCCTAAGTGGCAAATTTAAAATAATTAGTGAATTAGGTTCATGATTGTTCAGGAAATCATCTTACAATGGAAAATGAAAAGATAGATGTATTGGTTATAGGTGCCGGACCTTCCGGATCCGTGGCTGCTTCCTACCTTTTTAACGAAGGCTTTTCAGTGAAGGTAGTCGAGAAAAACAAATTCCCAAGGTTTGTTATCGGGGAGAGCCTGATTCCTAGATGTATGGATCACTTTGAGGCCGTTGGCCTTTTGGATTGCCTTAAGCAAAAGGGTTTTGAAGTAAAGACCGGTGCCCGATTTTTACAGGGGCTCAAAGTCTGTGAGTTTGATTTTAGTAAAAAACATACCAAGGGATGGGACTGGACATGGCAGGTTCCCAGAGCGGAATTCGATAAGACCTTAACGGATGAACTATTGAAACGTGGCGTAGATATTGAATTTGAAAGAGAGGTCACTGCCGTTGAGTTCAAGGGGAATGTATCGATTACAACGGTTTTGGATAAAGAGGGCAATACTTCCACAATCGAGGCTAAATTCATTATTGATTCTAGTGGTTTTGGAAGAGTTCTGCCCCGACTGCTAGATTTGGAAAAACCATCTGAAATACCCAAACATTCCTCCATTTTTACCCATGTAAAGGATGTTAGAAGGCCGGAAGGATGGGAAGGACATCGAATTACTTTTGATATTGTAAGCCGAGAAACTTGGCTATGGGTAATTCCATTTTCCAATGGGTATACCAGTATAGGGTATGTAGGACCTACGGAGTATTTGGAGTCCTTTAAGGGGACTACTGAAGAGAGACTTCGGCAAATGGTGAAATTAAGTTCGCATTATCAGGATAGGTTTAAGGACCTGCCCTATGAGTTTGAACCTAAAATGATCAAAAATTTCGCCAAATCCGTAAAACAGCTCTACGGAAAGGGTTACGTGCTTACGGGTAATAGTGCAGAATTCTTAGATCCTGTTTTTTCCTCGGGAGTTACATTTGCAACTGAGTCGGCACACTTATCGGCAAAGCTTATCGCCAAGGAACTTAGAGGGGATGCAGTAGATTGGGAAAATGAATATTCCCAATACATGCTGGAAGGCGTCCATGTATTTTCTACCTATGTAAAGGAGTGGTATACGGGGAATCTTCAGAAAATATTTTTTACCGATTCTGAAAACCCAGTGATCAAGGAACAAATATGTTCCGTTTTGGCTGGCTATGTCTGGGACAAGACCAACCCATTTGTAAAAAATCACCATCGGTTGGTTAGAACGGTGGCCCACATTACCGATATGGAAAAAGAAAAAGCCGGTCATTGAACCGCTTATTTTTTTACCACTTCCATGTATTTTTGTTTCCGAAAAGGATAAATGCAATATTTTTCTTGAGGGTTAGTTAATCGTCAAGGGCAGCAAAAACCATTTGTCTAAATTTCCAACCCGTATCATCATTTACAGGGCCCTGGGTCTGTTTCATGATGATTCCTATTATATTTTCTTGGGGATCCGCGAAATATTGGGTATTAAAATAGCCTCCCCAGCTAAATGTACCTTCGCTACCTTCAGCACCGGACATGGCGCCTTTTTCATTTACAATTTCAAAAGCAAGGCCGTAATCCTTTCCTCCATCCCAAATAGTGCCAATTTGATTGCTTAAAATGCTATAAACGGTAGTTCTACTCAAAAGTCGTTTCCCATTTAACTCTCCCCCATTTAAATACATTTGAAGAAAAGTGGCGTAATCCTTAGCGGTACTGGATAAACCAGCACCACCCGAAAAAAAGGTTTTAGCACCTTTAATTGGATAATCCGTATCATAAAACGTAACGGGGTATTTTAACCATTTACCATCTTTTTTGGCTTGAACTTCCACAAGTCTGCCTGCCTTTGCATTAGGTTGATAAAACCCAGTATCTTCCATACCCAGGGGCTCAAAAATGTGTTTTTCTAAAAATTCATCGAAAGGCTTTCCCGAAATTATTTCAATAAAATATCCCAATACGTCAAGTCCTTCACTATAGGTCCATTGCTCGCCCGGCTCGTGGTGTAGTGGTAATTTTGCCAACTTTTTAACGCTTTCTTCAATAGTAATGTTCTCTGTAGTGAACAAATCGGTAATTCCGGCCTTTGAGTAGATTTTTATAAAACGTTCGTCACCATCAATGACCCCATATCCTATACCGGAGGTGTGGGTAAGAAGATCACGAATGGTAATTTGATTTTTTGCGGGTTTGGTTGTGTAGGTAGAGTCGGCTTCGTTAAACGTGTCCAATATTTGTGCCGCTTCAAATTGGGGTATATACTTTGAAATAAGGTCGTCCAATTTGAACTTGCCCTCCTCCCAAAGCATCATTACGGCCGTAGCGGTAATGGCCTTTGTTTGTGAAGCGATTCTAAAAATGGCATCCTTTTCCATTTCCTTTCCTTTTTCTGCTTTGGCCATCCCATACGCTTCATGAAATACTATTTTACCGTTACGGGCTATGAGTGCCACTGCCCCGGGCAAATTGCCTTTTGAGATTTCGTTTTTCAACATCAGGTCAATTCTACCCAATCTTTCCGGGGACATTCCCTGTGAGGATGGATTAGCGGTTATAAGGGCTGGACTGTTTTTTATTGAATTTGTTTGTGCTGTTAGGCATAGAGAAAAAAGCACAAGGAACAATTGGAAAAGACGTTTCATATAGAATGACATTTGGTTGTTATTTTTTAAATGTAGCAAAAGTTTTTCTTATTTAATCGGTAAAATGTGTAGGCTAATATTGTATGTATTATATTAGTTGCCGTCCTTTTATGCAAATTTCATAATTTATGAGCTTCTTCGTATTTAGAAGGGATTCTAAATATTTGAAAAGCAGGGCGCAAAAAAGAATCAAACTATAATAACCAACTAATTCCCTCTTTATGGATTTTCTTGCAGTATTTTCCTTTCTCGGCTTTACATTACTTGTGGCGATTATAGCCTGGTACGCTACGCGAAGCACTAATGAAAAATCGTCTGATGGTTATTTTTTAGGGGGTAGGAGCTTAACAGCTGGTGTTATTGCAGGATCCCTCTTACTCACCAATCTATCCACTGAACAGATTGTTGGCCTTAACGGTAGTGCCTATAAGGATGGGTTATCGGTTATGGCTTGGGAAACCCTTGCCGCAATGGCGATGGTGGTAACGGCAGTGTTTTTATTGCCCAGGTATTTGAAAGGCGGACTGACCACTGTTCCCCAATTTTTGGCGGAACGGTTTGATGTAGCCACCAAGACTATCACATCTGCCCTGTTCTTAACCGGCTATGTAATCGTGTTATTACCGGTTATTTTATACTCTGGATCGGTGGCCATTAGCGGTATGTTCGATGTTCCGGGAATGTTCAATATTTCAGAATCGGCCGCTTTGGTCTATTGTATTTGGGGCATAGGAATCATCGGATCTATTTATGCCGTTTTTGGTGGATTAAAGGCGGTTGCGGTATCCGATAGTATCAATGCCATTGGACTTATCATCGGAGGTATTATGATACCTGTTTTTGGTTTAATGGCCATTGGCGATGGAAGTGTCACCCAAGGTATGGATGTTTTGATCAGCTCCAATCCAGAAAGGTTCGACTCTACCGGGGATAAGGGACAGGAAGTGCCTTTTGCTACCATTTTTACAGGGATGATGTTGGTCCAGTTGTTTTATTGGGGTACCAACCAACAGATTATTCAAAGGGCCTTGGGTGCTAAAAATTTGGCCGAGGGTCAAAAAGGATTGCTTTTGGCCGCTTTCCTAAAGATTTTAGGTCCTATTATACTGGTGTTACCGGGAATGATTGCCTATTATTATTTCGAAGGAGGATTGGCATCGAGTGACCTTGCCTATCCAGAATTGGTACGTGCAGTTCTCCCAAAGGCATTGGTCGGTTTCTTTGCCGCGGTGTTGTTCGGGGCCATTTTGAGTTCCTTCAATAGTGTACTAAATAGTTCGGTAACCCTGTTCGGTATCGATATATACAAACAGCACATCAATAAGGATGCATCCGAAGCTACTATTGTAAAGTACGGAAAGATTTTTGGTATATGTTTGGCCTTAGCGGCCATGTTCATTGCCCCCTTAGTGGCCGATGCCGGGAGTCTTTTCAATTATTTGCAGAAAATCAACGGAATCTATAGTATACCTATTTTCACAATCATTGTAATTGGATATTTGACTAAAAGGGTACCGGCAATCGCCGCAAAAATTGGTATTATTTCAGGTTCTGTACTTTATATCATCAGTGAGTTTATGATAGGGCCCAACTTAAGGGAGCAAGCTTTGCAGGTGGCGAAAGCATCGGGTATTACAGATCCCAGCGAATTAACGCTGGTTGAGGCGGAGGCGTACCCACATTATTTGCATGTCATGGCCATCCTTTTTGTGATGAATTGCGTTATTATGTTAATTATAGGTAAAATTTATCCAAGAAAGGAGAATTACGAACTAAAGTATACCCAACAGGTTGATATATCGCCCTATAAGTATGTAAAGCACGTTGGCTTGGTGATTGTGGCCATTGTTGTAGCTATTTATGTATACTTCGCCAAATAACCGCTAAAATTCAATGTTAAGGCCCACTTGTCCAGGGCCGAAAGTAAGATTCCAACTTAGCTTTTTACTTTGGTCATTATATTTCTGGTCATATTTGGAATCTAGATAGCGATCAATAGATTCAACGGTGGCAATACTGATGGCAAAAGCAAAGACCATGTCGCTTAACCAGTGTTGGCCGTCCCAAACCCTAGAAATTCCAGGAATGGCGCCCACCGTATAGATACCGGCCTTAAGCCACGGATTTTTAAACTGTTTCGCAATGGCATAAGCATTTGTAAAGGCTAATATAGCATGGCCTGAAGGAAAGGAGTGAAAGTTTCTACTGGAATTGAAAGGGTCAAAAGTATCTTTACCCAGTTCTGCCAAGGGCCTGGCCCTACCTACAGCTGACTTTAGGACTTGCTGTAAAAGTCCTGCTGAGGTCGCAGATGCTATCAACAAAACCCCAGTTCTTCTTAGCTTTTCATTCTTTAGAAATAGACCGGTTAAATATACACCGGTGGTAGCGATATAATTATTTTCAGGGCTTCCGTAAAGCTCTCCATAATCACGTATCCACCTTGGAACGCCTTCTCGATTGTTTCTTATAAGGCGAGACGTGTTGTCATCAAAAAGATATACAAGCCCTGTTCCACCCACGACCATTCCAAAATCGGCCCATTGCTCCCCTTTCCAATGAAATGGTCTGGAATAGGAGTGACCAACCCCCTTGAATATGTTGCCCATATCGTAGGTCAACATGTGCCATCGGCTGTTTACGGTGTCCAAATCCTTGGTCTGGGCGGTGGCGTATATAGGGATGGCCAGAAGCAATACGGAAAGGTATTTCACAATGTTAATTTAAGGTTTGAAAAGTATTAAAAAATTATTACCCTAAAAGGTCGTAAAAGTAAAAACCTTAACGCATACCCATATCATTTGGAAAATCTTGAACTAAAATTTTATAATATTAGGGAATTCAGCAAAAAAAATCCGCTGCCAATCTAAACGTATTGGCATGGGCCTCTACAATGGTTTTGATTTCCTTGGAATATCCACCTCCCATACTACATTGTACCGGAATTTCATGTTCTCTGCAGGTCTTTAGGACAAATTCATCACGTTGCTTGCAACCATCAATAGATAGTCCCAAGGTACCGAGTTTGTCCGTTGCCAGAACATCAACACCGCATAAGTAGAATATAAAATCAGGCCGATGTTTTTCTATCAGCCCGGGCAGGGTATTCCTTAGAATGGAAAGATATGCTTCATCGCCAGTTCCTTTTTCCAAAGGAATATCTAAATCCGATACCTCCTTTTTAAAAGGATAATTGCCCGAGCCATGCATCGAAAAGGTAAACACGGAAGCATCGCTTTTAAAAATTTCCGCCGTACCGTTTCCTTGATGTACGTCCAAATCCACGATCAGTATGCGGTTTGCCAAGTTTTTGGACTGTAAATATCGGGCACCTATTGCTTGGTCGTTCAGCATACAAAAGGCCTCTCCGCGATTGCTATAGGCATGATGGGTACCTCCTGCAATGTTCATAGCAACACCATATTTTAGGGCATACTCACAGGCTTTCATAGTGCCATCGGCAATGATCCGCTCCCGTTGTACAAGATTTCCGCTCAGTGGAAATCCAATTTTTCTAGCTTCCTTGTGTGGGATTTTTAAATTCAAAAGGTCATAAAAATATTCGGGGTCATGTGCGGCCAAAATGTACTTGTCATTGGGGATTTTGGGTTCAAAGAAATTTTCATCGGTACAGGTTCCTTCGTGCAGCAGCTGCTTGGGCAGGAGTTCATACTTGATCATTGGGAACCGATGCCCTTCCGGCAATGGATGTTTGTAGATGGGGTGATAAGCGATTTTTAGCATAGACGGGTTTCAAAGTACAAAAATATCCAAACCTTAACTACCTTTGGCCCCAATGGAAACTACAATTACAACGGATATTGAAAAAAGCCAAAAACTTCTGAAAGAAGGACAACTGGTTGCCATACCTACGGAAACCGTATACGGCTTGGCCGCCAATGCGCTGGATAGCAATGCGGTGAAACGTATTTTTGAAATGAAGGGTAGGCCAGCGTTTAATCCGTTGATCGTTCATATCCACCAAATGGAGCAACTGCCCATTTTGGCGAAGGATATTCCCCAAAAGGCCTATGACTTAGCAGAGGCTTTTTGGCCAGGTTCTCTAACCTTGATATTGCCCAAGCAGGACATAGTTCCGGACATCATTACGGGAGGAAAGCCTACCGTGGGTGTGCGAATGCCCAATCATAAAACAACCCTGGACCTGTTAAAAGGACTGCCTTTCCCTTTGGCCGCTCCCAGTGCCAATCCCTTTACAAGGGTCAGTCCAACCTCTGCCAAACATGTTCTGGATTATTTTGGCGACCAAATACCCGCTATTTTGGATGGAGGGCCCTGTCAGGTGGGTTTGGAATCTACGATTATCGGTTTTGATGGGGAGATTCCCATATTGTACCGAAAAGGAGGTATTCCCAAGGAAGCCATTGAGGCCGTGGTAGGTAAACTCAGGATATCCACGGAAAATGAAACGGCCCCCGAAGCCCCGGGGATGTTGCTCAAACATTACTCGCCCAGAACCCCATTGGTGGTCTGTGATAATCTTAAAGAAAAACTAAAGGAGAATTCTTTGAAGAAAGTAGGTGTTCTATCATTCTACGAGGAAGATTTTCCTTTGGCTACAAAAGTGATTGCCCTATCCAAAAACAAAATGTTGGAGGAAGCGGCCATGTCCCTCTTTGAAGCCTTACATACCTTGGATGCGAGCGGACTGGATTTGATCCTTGCCGAAAGATTTCCGGAAAAGGGCTTGGGCAGTAGCATCAACGACCGCCTGTTCCGGGCCGAGAACTAAAACACTTTTTAAATCCTAGCCTTTGTGAAGCTTTAACTGGATTCGTTTTCTTTGAATATCTATGGATAACACCTTTACGATAATCTGTTGATGCAGGCTTACATGGGCGCTAACGTCCTTTACAAAAGTATCGGCCAAGTTGGACACATGGATTAGGCCGCTTTCCTTGATGCCGATGTCCACAAAACAACCAAAATTGGTAATGTTGTTTACGATACCGGGCAGCAATTGCCCTTCCCTTAAATCTGTTAAGGACTTAATATTTTGATCAAAGGTAAATACCTTGGCCTTTTCCCTACGGTCCAAACCCGGTTTTTCCAATTCGGAAATAATGTCTTCTAAAGTGGGTAGGCCGATGGTTTCCGTGCAGTATTTTTTGAGATCGATTTCACGTAGCAGTGCCTTGTTTCCAATAAGTTCGGATAGTCCTTTCTTTTTGTCCGATGCCATTTGTTTTATAATGGGATAACTTTCTGGATGTACGGCGGAATCGTCCAAGGGATTTTTGGCATCCTTTATCCGAAGAAACCCAGCTCCTTGTTCAAAGGCCTTTCCTCCCAGTCTGGGCACTTCCATTATTTCTTTTCGGCTATTAAAGGAGCCATGCTTTTTTCTGTGGGCAACGATGTTTTCGGCCAATTTGGGCCCAATTCCGGATACATAACTCAACAAGGGAACACTTGCCGTGTTGATATTGACCCCAACGGAGTTCACACAGCTTTCCACGACTGTATCCAAGGATTTTTTAAGTTTTGTCTGATCTACATCATGCTGATATTGCCCTACACCGATGGACTTGGGGTCTATTTTTACCAATTCGGCCAAAGGATCCGCCAAGCGCCTTCCAATGGAAACGGCTCCCCTGACGGTAACATCGTAGTTTGGAAACTCATCCCTGGCAATTTTCGAAGCCGAATAAATGGAAGCCCCGGCTTCACTGACTACAAAAACCTCGATGGGATTTTTAAACGTAACTCTCTTTACCAATCGCTCCGTTTCTCTGGATGCCGTTCCGTTGCCAATAGCAATGGCCTCAATTTTATAGGCATCGGCCAAGGAGCTCAACTTTTTTATGGCTCCTGTGGTATCATTTTGGGGAGCATGTGGATATATGGTTTCGTTATGCAAAAGATTGCCCTGTGCGTCCAGACAGACCACTTTACAGCCTGTTCTAAATCCTGGATCAATCGCTAAAATTCGTTTTTCGCCCAAAGGAGCCCCCAATAATAACTGACGCAGGTTTTTGGAGAAAACGGTAATAGCCTCATCATCTGCCTTTTCCTTTGCGTTTTTGAGCAGTTCATTGGAAAGGGAAGGGAACAGTAATCTTTTATAGCCATCGGCAATGGCCAATTCAATCTGGTCGGCACATGCGTTTTTGGATTTTATGATCCTGCTATGAATACGATCCAAGACACGCTCATCGTCCAATTCTATTTTTACTCGAATAATTTTTTCGGATTCCGCACGTAAAATGGCCAATAATCGGTGCGAGGGACAACGGTTCAATGGTTCGCTCCAGTCAAAATAATCCCGGAATTTCTGCGCTTTTTCACTTGTGCTGAGCGCAGTCGAAGCATCTTCCTTCATCGCAGTCACCACTTTTGTGGTGATCAAGGCAAAACGTTCCAGTTGGTTTCGAATCATGTTTCTAATGTCCGTACGTTCATTGATCCATTCTGCAATGATGTGCCGGGCACCTTCCAAGGCTTCGTCCTCGTTTTGGATTTCGGGACCCAGGTATTTGGAAGCTATAAACTTTATATCGTCCGAACGTTGGGCCATGATAATTTTGGCCAAGGGTTCCAGGCCTTGTTTACGGGCTACTTCAGCTTTCGTTTTTTTGCTTTTTTTGAAGGGGAGGTAGAGATCTTCCAGTTGGGTCAAATCTTCTGCGGATTCAAATTTGGCCTTGAGTTCCGGTGTTAAAAGATCTTGTTCATCAACTGTTTTAATAATGGAGCTTTTCCGTTTTTCAAGAGCCTTAAACTGTTCCTTGTACTGTACAATACTGCCAATTTGAACCTCGTCCAAACCACCCGTGGCTTCTTTTCGATATCGGGAAATAAAGGGCACCGTGCATTCTTGGTTTAAAAGGTTGACCGTGTTTTGAATACCTTTTTCGGGGAGGTTGGTGTGTTTTTGAATGTAGGAAGTAAGTAACATGGATAATCGATTATTGGCTTGTCGAATAACTGCCAGAATGGAGTTTCTATCGGGATTGTAATCGAGACTTTTTTTAAAAATGTTTTTTAAGCTTTTTAGTGGGTTTTTTAAAATTTATGAATTTTATATTCACGTTCCCAATAATCATAGTAGCCTAAAAAATAGTTTTTTTCAATTCTAAAAATGGTTTTGCCAGCAGGAGATACTTTGTTCTGTTCTTCAAAGATTTTAATTCTTTCAAATGGATTTTCTGGTATTTCTCCTTCCATGTGATTAAAATCAGCATCGGCCAAAGCCTTGATTTCAATAGCTTTTGTAGTATAGTTTTCATATGCGAAATAAGCGGGGTTTATGAAAACTGTAACCGCACCTATAGTGGCAACAGGTATTCCCCCCATAGGCATATACGCAAAACCACTATTATTTTTTTCTTGTATTCCACCAAAAGAAACGACTTGCTCGCTACTATTTTTGTTTCTGTAAAGAGAAATACCTACATTATCTTTCCTAACTTTTCTGATAAGTTGATCAATCCGGTCTAAAGACCTATTATTGTTGAAAGTGCCACCTGTTTGAATAATGTCGGTATTGGAGAAACTAACAGATTCTCCAGAATTGAACGTATATTCACGAATGGTCTCCCCAGTATTTATTTTTTTAAATTGAAGCTTTAGTTGGTCCTTTATAACACCTACCATAGCAATTGTGTCACCTTTTATAAAGCTATTTGTCCTTTTATTTTTTGATTCTGAATATGGTTTTGGGATTATCCTAAATTCAGAAGTATATTCTTTTAGATTTAGGTTTAGTATTTGTGTAAAGTCATAATTTTCATCAAAAGTGAACGTAACGGTACCATCTTCATAGTCAAAATATTTAGTAAGGGTTGAAGCCATTTCTACGGAATGTGGGTTCTCTGTCTCGAACTTTACAAGATCCACGTTCTTTTCCAAACCATAAAAGCCTACATTTTCTGTAAGTAGTTTAAAAAAGGACGAAGTGTTTCCCCTGAAATCCATCGATTGGAAGGACGATAGGTCTAAAGGAATTTTTATAAAATTCTTTCGCTGGTTGTCAAATTTATAAGCATTGATAATAGAACTTTTGTGCGATATAGAAAGAAAGCAAAAGTTGTTTTCAAAATTGGATGTTTGAAGGAACTTTTCCTTACCCAATTCAGTATCAAGTTCTTTGTATTCAACTCCACTTGTATCAAAGTCAAAGCTTGCTACAGCAAAACGTGTTCTTTTTTTATTGGCCAAGAGTATATCATAATTCTTTCCTTCGAAAACATAACCCATTATTTCTGGATATTTTCTATCCCTCTCTTTAACATTTATAGCTTTAATGATTTCAAAATCTGAATTTAACCAATAGGATTGAATATTCTTGCCATCGAAAATTAAAAGAACCATATTACCATTCTCCCGGTCTACTAGAGGGATAGCGTCGTCTGGCTTGATTATTCGGTTTTTAAAAACATCCTTTATGCTTAATACTTGCTCTTGGCCATATATAAAAGTACTTAAAAGGAAGAGTAAGATATTGATGGTAAATAATTTCATAGATATATTAACTTATCGTTGCCCCATTCCCAACGCCACCTCCATCAGGATTTACAAATACTAATTTACCTTCCTTGTTTTCCGTCATTAAAATCATGCCCTCGCTTTCCACACCGCGAAGGGCCCTAGGGGCTAGATTGACCAGAACGGTCACTTTCTTACCAACGATTTCCTCTGGGGTAAAACTTTCGGCAATACCAGAAACTATGGTGCGAACATCTAATCCCGTGTCCACTTTTAGGACCAATAGCTTTTTGGCTTTTGGCATTTTTTCGGCTTCCACGATGGTGCCTACTCGCATATCCAATTTGGAGAAATCGTCAAAGGTAATCGTATCTTTTTGAGGCATAAGTGCTTTGTTTTCTTGTTGGTTTGCTTTTTTAGTGGCTTCCAGCTTGTCCAGTTGCGCTTGTATTTCAGAGTCTTCTATTTTTCGAAACAAAAGTTCCGATTGGCCTATTTTGTGTCCGGGTGGTAACAGGATATCTTTGGAAGATACCTCATTCCAAGAGGTCTCGACTGTGCTCGACCGGACCCCTAGTATGCTTTTTAACTTATCCGATGTAAAAGGTAAAAAGGGCTCACTAAGAACTGCTAATCCAGAAGCAATTTGCAGGGCGACGAACATAATCGTTTTTACACGCTCTTCGTCTTCCTTGATGACTTTCCAAGGTTCTTCATCGGCCAAATATTTATTGCCTAAACGGGCAAGATTCATCAACTCTTGGCCTGCCTCCCTAAAGCGGTAGCGTTCCAAGGAACAGGAGATGATTTCGGGATATTTTTTCAGTTCGTCCAAAGTCTCGGAATCCACTGATGTAAAATCACTTGGACTTGGGGTGACGCCATCATAGTATTTGTTGGTCAATACCACTACGCGGTTAATGAAATTTCCAAAAATGGCAACCAATTCGTTGTTGTTCCTTGCCTGGAAATCTTTCCAGGTAAAATCATTATCCTTGGTTTCCGGGGCATTCGCGGTCAATGTGTACCTAAGCACATCCTGCATATCGGGAAAATCCTCCAAATATTCGTGCAGCCAAACCGCCCAGTTTTTGGATGTGGAAAGCTTGTTTCCTTCTAAATTCAGGAATTCATTGGCAGGAACATTTTCGGGTAGAATATAACCTCCATGCGCTTTTAGGATGGAAGGAAAGATAATACAGTGGAACACAATGTTGTCCTTTCCGATAAAATGTACCAATTTGGTATCCTTATCCTTCCAATAGTGCTCCCAGTTCTTGTTTTCGCGTTCTGCCCATTCCTTTGTTGAGGAAATATATCCGATAGGGGCATCAAACCAGACGTACAAAACTTTGCCTTCTCCACCTTTTACCGGTACGGGGATACCCCAGTCCAGGTCCCGAGTAACCGCACGGGGTTCCAGACCACCATCGATCCAAGATTTACATTGTCCATAGACGTTGGGTTTCCAGTCGTCCTTGTGTCCTTTTAGTATCCAATCCCTTAAAAAATCCTCATAACGGTCCAAGGGCAAAAACCAATGGGTGGTTTCCTTTGTAGTAGGAACAGAACCCGTTATGGTCGATTTTGGATTGATCAAATCGGTTGCGTTCAATGAAGATCCGCAATTTTCACATTGATCCCCATAAGCTTCTTCGTTACCGCATTTAGGACAGGTACCTATGACAAAACGGTCTGCCAGGAACTGTTTCGCCTCCTCATCGTAGAGTTGTGCTGTTGTCTCCTCAATGAAATCTCCTTGCTCATACAATTTTTTAAAGAAATCCGATGCCGTTTTATGATGAACAGGTGCCGAGGTCCTGGAATAATTGTCAAACGTAATTCCAAAATCGGCAAAGGACTGTTTTATGATAGCGTGATACTTGTCGATAACATCCTTGGGTGTAACCCCTTCTTTCTTGGCCTTCATGGAAATGGCCACACCATGCTCGTCGCTGCCGCAAACAAAGGCAACATCTTTTCCGGTTAGGCGTAAATAACGGGCATAAATATCCGCAGGTACATAGACCCCGGCCAAATGACCAATATGAATGGGTCCATTGGTATAGGGCAGGGCAGCGGTAATTGTATATCTCTTAGGTGCTGTAGTTGTCGACATCAAAATAAATTAAAACGACAAAAATAACCATTTTTAAAGCTGTGTTGGGCCGTTTTTATTAAAAACAAAAACCCTCGGTGTACCATAGTACGACCGAAGGTCAAGTTACATAGTGGGGAAATCGTTTAAGCTACCATAACCGATTTGCTCATTTTTTGGTTCTGTACACTTATTCTGTATATGTACTTACCGGTTGATAGGTGCTTGGGCACGCGCTCTCGTATATTGATTTCGGTGGAACCTTCTAGCATCATTTCGTTGAAGACGGTGCCTACATGTTGCCCAAGAATATTGTAAAGCTGAATATCTACCTGTGCCGAGAAGGGCATTTCTAAGTAAATATGGGGTGTACTATCCGTAGGATAAAAGGGTTTATGAACAATGGCGTTCAATAAATCCGGATTTACAGGGTCCGTGCCTTCCTCGCCAGGTGGAGTAGGTGGTGTTACAGGTCCATCGCTGTAAACGATATCCGGGAAATCAGTACCACTACAGTTGAACCCTAAATTAACCGGGTTATAGGGGTGGTCCAAAAGATGTTGTTCCACCAAGGGAATGTCCACACATAACCATTCTGCCAAAACCGTGGCATACAGGTCCCTAAAATCCATGGTATACTCCAAATTTCCACGTCCATCCGGATTTTCCAAGGTTGGATGGTCACCTACGAAGGCACTACCATTTAGCCCAGAACCAAAGAAAAGGGTAGGAGCAGCCTTACCGTGGTCCGTACCATTAGACCCGTTCTCAAATATTCTACGGCCAAATTCAGAAAAAGTCATACTTAAGACTTTATCGTCTTGCTGGGTATAGCCTAAGTCCTCATAGAAATTATTAACTGCTACGGAAAGATTGGTCATTAATCTTTCATGTGCCAATGGTTGATTTCCATGCGTATCAAAACCACCCATGGATACCATGTAGACCTTGGTACCTAAATTACCTTTGATCAATCTGGCCAATAAGGCCATTTGACGCGCAAAACCGTTCTGTTGATATTCTACTTGGTTTTGACCTCGTTCATAAGCCTCATGAATTAGGCCCGAATATTCGTATGTCGTATTGGCGACACCTCTTAAAAACTTCAATTGGTCTCCATACATACAGCCATTGAACAAGGCATCGTCCAATCCATATACTACACCAGATTCTGCAATTTCTTCAAGTTGGTCCACGTTAGAAGTGACAAAAGCATAGTTGGTCTCTTCGCCCTGGAACACCAAATTACCAAACTGCCCAATCTGAATGGCAGCCGGTGCAGCCGGTGGATTGATTAAATAATCAGGATAAATGTTTTCAAAATGTCTTCCCATCCATCCTGTATTAAGACCACTGAATCCGGTTGTGGTCAAATCCGTGTTGGCATAGATGTCCGATCCCGTAAAATGGGAAAGGCTTTGGTTCTCGTATCCTACACCGTGAACGGCCTTAAACTGGCCATTGCCCCACATGGGCTCCAAAGCGCCCATATAAGATGGAACACCAAATTCATCCGTAAGCTTTAATACCTTACTTTCCGGGATATAGATATTGGGCCTTGCATTGGCATAGCTGTCATATTGTTCAATTGGAATTACGGTGCTTAGCCCGTCATTTCCTCCGGAAAGTCTTATAAGTATTAGGATGTTGTCCGTTTCGGCAGCTGCAATTCCTGCGGTCAACGGAGAGGGAGAAGAAGCTGTTAGCATATTGGCTCCCAATAACATAGAACCGGAACCGGCGATTCCTAAAGCTTGGAGAAAGGAACGACGGCTCCAAATTTGATGTTCATTGTCATGACCATCGTGTTCTAGTCCTTTATGGGGTGAGTGGTGTGTATGGCACATAGTAGTAGGTATGTTATTTTAATTGATATTCAGGTTGTCTAGCTAGGTATTGCATCAATAGATACACTTGATATGGGGCTTGTGGCCAGGTGGCCAAGGTCCAAGACTCTTGGTTACCACCTTCGTAGTATACATCCTCCACATCACTTCTGAAAATGGCGAATGCTTTGGCATATTCTCCTTCATCTAGTAATCCCTTGGGGAGGATAAAATCTATTATGAGTCTAGCTACGTTATCTGGGTTGGCACTGGTCAAACCCGTAGTTCCTGTTATGGATAGGCCTAACGACCTGAATTGTTCATTGTCTTGTTGGTAAAATGCCTCTAGCAAACTTTCAATGGTGAGCCATCTACCTATGATAAAATTGGTGTTGATCCAACTTCTATCCCTTTGCCAGCCTGCAACATCAAAAGGGTCGAACAGTTCTTGTCCTAAAAGTCCACTATAATTTAACATGGAACTCAGGACGGAATCATCGTAGGCAAAACTTGTTTCTTTAAGGGTGTTCAGGTAGAAATCGAACGGACTTTTAATGATTACGCCAATAGCCTCATCGTCAAAAAAGTGCTGGCTCTTAAAAAGTTGCCTTAACACAGGGGCCAGTTCAAAATTGCTGGAAATAAAGGTCGATGCCATTCCATTAATAATGACTTGGGCGTTGTTTGCATCGTCCTGGGAATCTGGATGTACAAAAAATTCGTAGAGTTTACGGCAGATGAATTCTGCAATTTCGTTTGGCCTTTGCTGAAACAGAATATTGATGACATCACCATAGCCCCACGCACCTGTTTGTCCTAAAATGGTTTTGGTGCCGGTATCATGTTTTGTAGCATCAAAGGTAACTTGGGTACACCCTTCCTCTCCTCGTTCAACATAACCGCTTAAAGCCCTGGCTGTTTCTATAATATCCTGTTCCGTATATCCATTTCCTTCACCAAGGGTAAAAAGCTCATAGAGTTCACGGGCATAATTTTCGTTAGGATTGTTCCCGTTGTTATAGACACCATCCAAATAATAGAGCATGGCACTCGTAAGACCTATTTCACTTACAAAGGTACGGAAGTTGCCAATTGAATTTCGTTGTAGACAATTAATATAATGGTACAGGAAGGAGTTACATTCATAAACATCCAACTCTGTTACAAAATGGTTACTCCAGAAAAAACTTAAACGATCCCTTAAGTTATTGTTCAATAGTCCATTAGTGTAACCTAGGGCAAATTCTGACCTTTGTTGGTTGACCAGTTGTCTTCTTGCATCATCATCAGCAGGGTAATTGGAATTGTTCCAATCTGCCCAGGTAGGTGCGGGCATTGGAGCCATATTTAGGGCTTGGTCCACTAAGTTGTCCACCAAGGTTCCGGCGTTTTGGCCAACAGCTTGGTTTATAGTATCAACTGAAGCACTGAATCCTAATCTTCTGTAAAGGTGTAAAGCTCTTGTCTGATCTAATGGTACGGTGTACGGAGCAAGCGTAGAAGTATTACAATTAATGAAATATTCCATAGTCTTGTTGTAGGGCGTTAGTAATGTTACGTTCTATAGAGTTGGGGCTTCTATTTAACGAAACGAAATTTAGGATAGTATATTTATCCGTATATTTTCGTTGACCGACAGCCGAATTTAAACTCTTCTGTTTTTAAAAACGCTAAAAAGCGTATTTTTTCGACGAAATGCACTTATTTACAAAATATTATGGGAAGGCATAATGAATTTGGAAAGGAAGGCGAGGAAATAGCCAAAAATTATCTTCTTAAAAAAGGATACGAAATCTGTTATCAAAATTACAGATATCAAAAGGGCGAAATCGATATCGTAGCAAAAAAGGACGGTGTTCTTGCTATTGTTGAAGTACGTTCTAGGAGTTCAAGATTCATTGAAAATATTGCGGAGACAATAACGCCAAAAAAAATAAAGCTGTTGGTTATGACTGCCGACCAATACGTTACTTCGTCAGGGTTGGATGTGGATATACGTTTCGATATTATTACCATATTAAAAGTAGGTGGAAATTTGGAAATAGAGCATTTGGAGGATGCCTTTTACCATTTTTGAGTATCCTATTAAATCTGTAGAATAATATTTAAAAACATTTTGTTTTATTTATAACAAGTTGTTATATTTGCATATCAATCAAGACCTATGAAAACAATATCATCCGTTGTAGAGCACTACATTAAGAAGAAGCCCTTTTTGCAAAGTGCCTTGGCCCAAGGAATTATCAACCTTACGTCGCTTTCCAGAATTGTTAAACCCGAAATTGAAGCGGAACTCGGGAAGGACATACGAAATGGTGCCATTGTTATGGCATTGAAACGATTATCCGATGATCTCGAGTTTCGGGCTACGCACAAAATCCTTAAAGTTTTGAAGAATATCGGAGAAATTACCGTTAGGTCTTCCCTTACGGATTATACTTTTTTAGCTTCGGATAAAATTTTGGTACATCAAGCCAAGTTACTTGAGGAAATCAATGAGAATCAGGATGTTTTTTATACCTCCAGTAGGGGTGTGAACGAGATAAATATAGTAATCAGTAGTATCATGGATGATACGGTCCAAAAGTTGTTCAAGGATGAAAAGTGTACCCAGAAGGCAGATAATCTTTCCTCTATCACAGTAAAGTTACCCGCTGAGAATGTTTCGGTACCCGGTATCTACTATTTTATTTTCCAACGGTTGGCCTGGGAGGGAATTATTCTCTATGAGGTCATTTCCACAACCAATGAATTTACCATACTAGTAAATGATGAACAGGTAGATATAGCTTTCAAGACTATAAAGGATTTAAAGACTCTTTAATTAATAACGAAATTCTCTAAATTTCAGGGGGAGTCATCAGGCATGTAGTTTCGGATATAAATCTTAAAACTACCATTATTGAGCTTTTTAGGATAAGTAACTTCTTGAAATGTAGATTCAAAATTAAGCTCGAAGTTGCCTTCAAGCAACATCTGGTTTTCAAAGTATTCAATCTTTGTTATTGTAACATTGCCGGCAATAAAATTGTCCGCATCGTACGATAAATAATAGGCGTTACCAAACTCAGCATCATAGAAGGATACTCTTAAATATGCCCAATTTATTGGATAGGTCCCCAAAGAATCAATCTGTTGATCAATTATAAAGTTAACCTCACTGTATTCAGAGTTGCTTAACCTACAATTATATGATAGGTTATCATTTGCACTAATGAATATGGTTGATTTGTTTACAAAATATCCATTAATATTCTCGTATTGATCTGAGGCATCAAAATCCACATCAGTCTCACCAATATGATTATTAATTTTAATAGATGCTTTCATAAATGATTGGGGCCGTTTTTTCATTTTCAAAACAATTGAATCGTTTCGAACAAAACTCCTTAAACCTCCGTTCAATCCGTTATCTAGTGGTATACTTAAAGTATCGTTGCTAATTGAATAAATAGAATCATTAAAAATATTCTTAAAGCAATTGGTGTTTTCAACATGGGAGAAACTTCCATTTTTTGCCATTATTTTATCAGTAAACCTCTTATCAATTTCTGTTTCCCCATTAATTTGATCAATCTTCAAGTATCTTAGGGTACCATCCTTTTCTATTCTAATACCAGACGGTGTTGAGATGTTGATCCATTCTCCCACTAATAATGAATCTACTTCAGCTACTTCAAAAATGCTGTCTTTTAATATTTCATCTTGGATCTGAAGAATATCGCTTTCAACTTCTGTACAAGAAGACAAAATGAATAAGCTTAGGGCATAAATAAAACAATAGTACCCAAAAATTGTATTGGATTTTCTAATATTCAATATAGATACAAATGAGGAGTTGTTGACTAGTTACGAGTATTAAACGATAAGGCTGTAACTTTATTACTTTAAATATTCGATAACCGCCTGGGCACTTTCCGGTCTGTCCAGAAAGCGTTTTTCCTTATCCAAAATAAAGTATGTTGGTGTCTGTTGTATGGCAAAAGTTTTGATATAAGGACTTTCCCATTTACCAAGTGCCAAGGCATGATGAAAATCAGCTAACTTGGGAATTGTGTTTTCCCAATTTTCAGCACTGTCCTCAAGTCCGACGGCAAGGACCTGTATATCTTTCATGCTTTTAAGTGCTTCATGAACTTCGGGTAACTCATTTAAGCAATGGGGACAAGTACTACTCCAGAAAATAACGAGATATTTTGAAGCACCGGAAAGTTCGGATAAGGATTTTTTTACTCCATTTTCTTCCCAGGTAATTTCTGGGGATACGGCACCTAATCTTAACCTTGTTTGTGTCTCAATGCTCGTGATAAGATTTTCATTTCCGGTTTCTAGGGCCAATTTCCTCAAATAGGTATCCATTATATGGTCCGCTACATCATAAACCTTATTTTCATTGGCTTTTTGCCATGCCTTGTTCCATAAGTTAACCTGCAATGCCTTCGGTACCACTTCCAATTTGGTGGCCAAAAAGTCTACATTTTTATTGATTTCCTTAATAAGTTCATTATTGTCGGTAATCCCCGAAGGAACTGCCCAGAACATGTAGTTCAATATTTTATCCGCAAAGAATTCCGAGGCCTGTAGGGTAGGACTTCTAAAATCGATATGGTCAAAATAATGCTTCTTCTTTTCAATCAAATATTCTTCAAGTGGTATATATTTCTTTGGTAGGTAGTAAGCGTTGGCGCTTATGAAGTGGTGAGCTATGGTTTCTTCTGATTTTGCCTCATATTCTTCCTGTATATTCTTAAGGTTATTGACCAAACTCATGTATTCCTGTTCGTTGGATTTTTCCTTGCTGTAAAAATCCATCAATCTGTCCTTTGCGCTGTCTATCTTTGAAAAATAATCCCTATAAAGCGTATTTTCCTCAGAACTCACAATTTGCAGGCCCGAATCCAAATCGAAATTAAAGACAATATCTTCTTCGCAATTGTAAATTATATCAATAAAATATTTATCCTGAGGAACGGCATAGACCAATCTATATATGCCCGGTGAAACTGAATTTGGTAAGGTAAATGAAAACTGACCATCCTTTACACCGGTATCCGTTACATATTGTATACCATTGGTTTCCAAATGGTACACCATGAGGTATCTAAAAGAGTTGGCAGGAGAGAAATTCCCTGAAACCGTATGTTGTGATTGGGTTCCAAGGGTAAAAAATAATGCAATAAAAATCTGTAATAACCTCATGGTTTATTTTTAAATTATTTTAATTTTCAGTCTTTAGAGGGCCATAAACGGCGTCCCTAAAATTTTTATGTAGGCCTATTTGGTCATAAGGAAAGAGTTGAACGAACATTACGGCGGTCAATTCATTGACGGGGTCCACCCAGAACAACGTACTCGCCGCTCCGTCCCAAAAGAACTCGCCCACCACGCCGTTATTTTCTTCGGCATTTTCAGGAGGTGCTACCCTAACGGCAAAGTCGATTCCAAAGCCTACACGGCCTTTGCTCGGTAGCCAAGACCTTTCGGTAATACTGTCCGGCAATTGGTTCGTGGCCATTAATTTTACGGTTTCCGGTTTTAGTATTTCAACGGAATCCAAACGTCCTTCATGGACGAGCATTTGGGCGAATTTCATATAATCGTCCAAGGTCGAGGTCAATCCAGAACCTCCACGGGTCAGCGGCCAGTGTTCCGTATAATTGCTATAAGTTACAGAATCCTTAACCAGTTGTCCTTCACCTGTTCTTCTATATAGTTTTGCAAACCTGTCCCTGTCTTCTTCAGGTATGTAGTAACGCGTTGTTTCCATTCCCAAGGGATCCAATACATTCTTCCTTACATATTCTTCATAGGGAATTCCAGAAATCCTCTCTACCAATAGGGCCTGTACATCAACACTGGGTCCATATTCCCATTGCGTTCCGGGTTGAAACCATAACGGCACTTTACTCATTTTTTCGGCCATTTGTGTCAAGGTATTTTCCCTGTTCATGGCATCGGCATCGGCCAACAGCTCACTCAGCCCTGGTATATCCGGTCTATTGGGAAAGCCTGCGGTATGTCTGGTAACATCCCTAATGGTTATTGGTCTATCCAAGGGTTCGGTGGTCACATTTCCATTGGCATCTACTCCGGTGTATACCTGCATATCCGCAAATTCCGGGATGAACTTGGAAATGGGATCATCCAAATCAAATTTTCCTTCTTCATATAAGGTCATTAGTGCCGTGCCCGTGACGGGCTTGGTCATGGAATATATCTGCACAATGGTATTGCGCTCCATTGGTTTTTTAGATTCCTTGTCCGCATACCCAAAAGCATTGTAATACACCTCCTGTCCTTGTTCATATATGAGTGCCGAAACACCTGCGATATTACCTGAATCAATAAAGGATTTTAATGTGGAATCAATCCTACTTTTTGTGGATTCCGTGACCACGGAAATTTCCGAGGTTTCCTTTTCCAAGGTTTTTATATCCTTCTTGCAGGATACGGAAAGTATGAGTGCAAGGCCTAAACCTAGGGTAATGGGTTTCTGAAGCTGTCTTAACAAAATATTCATGACTATTTTTTCGATTTTTTATAGATAAACTCCATAAGGAAGCAGCTAAAGATAATTGAAATTGAAACGATTACCCCAAGTTTATTATCGGAATATTGTTGTATTATGAGCACCAAGGAAGCGATCAGGCATAAAATGAAACCTAATAATGGTATGCCTTTTTTTGCCTTTATTTTTGGGGAAAGTTTAAAGGCACTATAATTTACCAGTGCAAATATCAATAGAAACCCTACACTTCCTGAAGTGGAAATACTCTCCAATTTCAAAGTATTGACCAGAACCAAGGTAAGAACTGCGGTTATGACCAAACCTACTGGCTGGTTCCAAAATTGACTGGTTAGTTCGTGTGGAAGTTCATCATCTTCAGCAATTTCATAGCTTACCCGGCTTCCCCCGTACAGCGACGCATTTATTGCCGAGAATGTTGAAATTAATGCCGCTATGGTCATAATAGTAAAACCAATCTGTCCAAGCATTGGTTTTGCCGCCTCGGCAAGCACATAGTCTTCTGCCTTCGCAATCTCCTTAAATGGTAGTGTACCGATAGTGACGGAAGCTATGATTATATATAACAGAATAACGAATAGTACGGACCAGTAATATGCCCTTGGAATGTTTTTTTTCGGATTTACAATATCCGAAGCTGAGTTAGCTATCAATTCAAAACCTTCATAAGCCACAAATATGACCATACCACCGGTCAAAAGCTGTACTGGGCCCTTCCAATGTTCCAGATTGAACTGCTCCAAATTTGGGTTTCCTATTGAACCATATATTCCTACCCCTATAAAGCCCAATAGGATAATTAACTTAATTATTACCGCGTAAGACTCGATTCTGCCAACTATCTTTATACTGTAGTAATTGATGCCCGTTGCAATAAGTATGATGGCACTGGAATATATATGGGAGTCCAAGCTTGTTTCACCCGTTATAGAAAAAAGATTTGGGGCGTAAGATCCAAATGCCGAGGAGTAAAGGGCCAACATTATGATATAACTGATCCAAAGTAGGTTGTTCAAACCGCCGCTAAAGACATTTTTTCCCAATCCCTCATTGATAAATTTAACCGTACCCCCTCTATCTGGATAGACCAAGGACAACTTAGTGTAACTGTATGAAGTCAGTAATGCCAAACTACCCGCAATTAGAAAAGCTATGGGGGTTCCGCCCTGGGCCAATGATACGGCAAGACCAAGTACTGCAAATATACCACCACCCACCATTCCGCCAATACCAATAGACATGGCTTCCTTAAGTCCTATTTTATCGCTCATGCAATTTTATATGTTTAAATAAAAAATCAATGAGCTACAAGTTAAGGTTATAAATTGTAAAAACTAAGTGGAATTATGAGGACTTAGACCTTTGAAGATTTTATTTCTAGCCTGATGGATGAAAGTACATTTTCCATCATTTCAATTTCCTTTTGATGTACGAAACCATCGGATTTTGCTACCTCTTCCATAAGGTTTTCCAGTAATTCTTTTTTCTGATGGGAGAAATTCTTGACCATGGCAATACTTTGTTCCATCTCCAGCATACGTGCCTGGATCAAAAAGTTGGCATCAAAATCAAGGAGTTCCATAAGTTTGCCAAAGGCATTGATTTCCCCATTGTGTACAACCCCATCTGCATGGATGAGCGTGTCGATAACCTTTGCGATGGCCAGTTTTTCAGATATTTCAAATTTCATGTTCAAAGAACTTGAAGCGATTATTTGTTGTTTACGGTTAGGCTAATATAACCTCATCTCTTAGATTATGTCTTTTAAATCTGTTGAAAGTAATAATTATTGGATTAATCCCTTTTTTGTCCCTCTAATTTTGAAGAGTTTTCATTTTTAGGTGTTCTATCAAAAGGCAATAGTGATTGTAGCGCCTTGTCCACACTGGTAATACCATCAAAAGTTAACAATAGGCGAAGCCCGTTTCGGGTCTGTTTTTCCTTGATCTTACATTTTTGATGGTGTGACTGTACGTATTGTAGTACCCGGGTGAAATTCTCCGTTTGATAAAAGTCTGATTGCTGGTCGCTAATAAAATAACCAATCATTTTCCCTTTTTTCATTACAATTTTTTCCAGCCCAATACTATTGGCTATCCACTTGATCCGTACCGAATTTAATAAGTCTTCGGCTTGGGATGGTAGTTCCCCGAAACGGTCAATAAGCTGTTTCTCAAAGTTTTGGAGTCCCTCTTCATTCTCGACTTTATTTAAGTCCGTATACAAAGTCAATCGTTCCGTGATGTTATTGATGTAATCATCTGGGAACAACAGTTCAAAATCGGAATCGATTTGCGTTTCCTTTACATAAATCTTTTCATGCGGACCTTCTACTTCATCATATAGTTCCTTGAATTCATTTTCCTTAAGTTCCTCAATGGCTTCCGCCAATATTTTTTGATAGGTTTCAAAACCTATTTCGTTGATGAAGCCACTTTGCTCGCCACCCAAAAGATCTCCGGCGCCACGTATTTCCAGATCTTTCATGGCGATATTGAATCCACTACCGAGTTCCGTAAACTGTTCCAAAGCCTCGATACGTTTTCTGGCGTCCGTAGTCATTACTTCATAGGGTGGAGTGATAAAATAACAGAAAGCCTTTTTGTTGCCACGCCCCACGCGTCCCCTCATTTGATGAAGGTCACTTAAACCAAAGTTGTTTGCGTTGTTGATGAAAATGGTATTGGCATTGGTTACGTCCAGGCCGCTTTCAACGATAGTCGTGGAGACCAATACATCAAATTCACCGTTCATAAAACCTAACATTAAAGTTTCCAGTTTTTTCCCATCCATTTGGCCGTGCCCAATTCCAACTTTGGCATCGGGAACCAAACGTTGAATCATACCGGCAACCTCCTTAATGTTCTCTATTCTGTTATGGATGAAAAAAATCTGTCCTCCTCGTTCTATTTCATAGCTTACCGCGTCCCGAATGGTATCTTCGTTAAATCGAATCACCTGACTTTCAATCGGGTACCTGTTTGGGGGTGCCGTATTGATGACCGATAAATCCCTGGCTGCCATTAAACTGAATTGTAATGTTCTTGGAATTGGGGTAGCGGTCAAGGTTAGTACGTCTACATTTTCTTTTATGGATTTGAGTTTATCCTTTACCGATACCCCGAACTTTTGCTCCTCGTCTACAATTAACAGACCTAAGTCCTTAAACTTTACATTTTTGTTCACCAATTGATGGGTGCCAATAATTATATCCACTTTGCCATTGGCCAAATTCTCCAAGGTTTCGCGTTTTTCTTTGGCCGTCCTAAAACGGTTAAGATAATCTACGGTTACCGGCATATCCTTCAATCGTTCCGAAAAAGTACGGTGGTGTTGAAAGGCCAAAATAGTGGTAGGAACCAAAACGGCCACTTGTTTACCATTATCTACGGCCTTAAAAGCTGCCCTAATGGCGACTTCGGTTTTTCCAAAGCCAACGTCTCCACAGATCAATCGGTCCATGGGGCGCTCACTTTCCATGTCTTTTTTCACATCTTCGGTCGAACTACTTTGGTCCGGCGTATCCTCATAAATGAATGAAGCTTCCAATTCGTTCTGCAAATAACTGTCCGGGGCATATTGGAAACCTTTTTCCAATCGTCTTTTTGCGTATACCTTAATGAGATCAAAAGCAATTTTCTTTACACGGTTTTTGGTCTTGTCCTTGATTTTCTTCCAAGCTCCCGAACCGAGTTTATAAATTTTGGGAACGGCACCATCCTTGCCGTTGAATTTGGATATTTTGTGCAGAGAATGAATACTCACATAAAGGATATCACGCTCGCCATACATCAATTTTATAGCCTCCTGTTTTTTACCCTCTACGTCTATTTTCTGTAGCCCACCGAATTTCCCGATTCCATGATCTATGTGCGTAACATAATCCCCAATTTCCAGCTTATTAAGCTCTTTCAGGGTGATGGATTGCTTTTTGGAGTACCCGTTCTTTATATGGAATTTATGGTAACGTTCAAAAATCTGATGGTCAGTATAACAAACTAGTTTCAAGTCATCGTCTACAAAGCCTTGGTACAAGGGAAAAACTAGGGTCTGATAATGTACTTTTTCGTTTACCTCCTCAAATATGTCCTGAAATCTTTTGGACTGTTGTTCACTGGCACAGAGAATATAATTGGTATACCCTTTTTCTCTATAGCTGTTGAGGTTATCAATAAGCAAATCGAACTTTTTGTTGAACGAAGGCTGTGGTTTTGTGTTGAATTCAAATACGTTTTGGTCCCCTTTTGAAATGTCCCCGGACAATACAGTGAAATTCTGCAGATGCTCTTTAAACGCACCTCCGCTCATAAAGAGCTCTTCCGGACTGGCATGTTTTATATCTTCGGACAGTTTTGAAAAGGCTTCTAGGGCCTTTTCAAAAAAATCATCGAGTCGGCCAAAAAGCAAATCGGTATTCTTGGCATAGACCAATGTATTGGAGGCTACGTAGGTAAGGAAACTTTGACGCTGTTCAACAAGGAACTTATTCGCCATATTGGGAACAATGGTGATGCTTTTGACTTTGTTATTGGATAGTTGGGTCTCTACATCGAAGGTTCTGATACTATCGATTTCATCGCCAAAAAACTCTACCCGATAAGGTTCGTCATTGGAAAAGGAATACACATCCACGATACCCCCCCGAACCGAAAACTCCCCCGGTTCGGTAACAAAGTCCACCCGTTTGAACTGATATTCGAACAACACCTCATTCAAGAAATCGAGGGAGAGCGTGTCTCCCAAATTCATTTTCAAGGTGTTTTTGTCCAGTTCCTTTCTTGTTAGAACTTTTTCAAAAAGCGCATCGGGGTAGGATATGATAACTGCCGGTTTTTTTCTGGAATTGATTCGGTTCAGCACTTCTGCCCTAAGCAGCACGTTGGCATTGTCCGTTTCCTCGATTTGATAGGGACGTCTATAGCTTCCGGGATAAAAAAGTACGTCGTCTTCACCAATAATTCGTTCAAGGTCATTAAGAAAATAGGCAGCTTCCTCCTTATCGTTAAAGATGGCTAAAAAGGGGCGTTCCTGTTTTTTGAAAATTTCGGAAAGGATAAAGGATAGAGAGGAACCCGTTAATCCTTTTAGACCAATTTTAGAAGTGTCTCTATTTTCTGAATTTTGAATTTGGGAAATAGTCTCCTGCAGTTTCCCTAGTTGGGGAGACTGTCCAAAGGCTTGTTGGATTTGGGATGTATTCAACAAAAAAATTTTTGCAAATATAAGGATACACAGGCAATGGATACCATTCATTTTTATCGAATATGGGTCAGTTAGTACCTCAAAAAAATCGGAGATTGTATGAACTTAAAACCTGAACACCCTATTGTTGAATTATTCCCGAGTATATGTTCGGAAATTGTATGAGGAGACGGTGTTTTTAAAATGTATTTAAATGGACTCAAAAAAGTTTGATGTATTTGTCATAGGAAGTGGAATTGCGGGGCAGACGGTTGCCAAAGCTTGTGCAGAGGCCGGAAAAAAAGTGGCAATTACGGAAAAAAGAGCGTTTGGGGGTACTTGTGCCAATAGGGGTTGCGATCCCAAAAAAGTGCTACTAGGGGCAACCGAAGCCGTTGAACAGGCAAATAACCTCAAACAAAAAGGAATTGTAAAAGCGATATCCATAAACTGGAAAAAGCTACAAAAATTTAAAACTGAGTTTACGGGGCCTGTTCCAGAGAGTACGAAGAAAAAGCTCAGTGATTTAGGAATAACCCTATTTCATGAGTCCCCAAAATTCATAGACGAGAAAACACTAACCATTGGAAAAAAGAAGGTTACGGCAAAAGTCATTGTCATTGCCACAGGTTATGAACCAAGAAAACTACTCTTTACGGGAAATAAATACTTGCAAGAAAGTGGTGATTTTTTAATGCTGAAAAAACTGCCTAAGCGTATTACATTTCTTGGTGCTGGATATGTAGGGATGGAATTTGCGCACATGGCTGCAAGGGCGGGTTCCAAGGTTGTGGTTATGGACAGCGGAGATTCAATTTTACACCCCTTTGATATAGATTTGACCAAAGAATTGAAAGACTATTCCGAGAAATTGGGTATTCGGTTTATTTTCAATGTAAACCCTGTTGCAATAAAGAAAAAAGGGAAAAAATATAAGTTTTCTTATACAGTAAACGAATCTCAAAAATCGATTAAAACAAATTTGGTTTTCAATACTGCCGGCCGTGTTCCGGCCTTGTCCGGCTTGGATTTGGAAAAAGGGAATGTGATTTTTGATGAGCAAGGAATTACCACCAATGCCTTTCTTCAAAGCACTTCGAATTCAAGAGTATATGCATGTGGGGATGTTTCCGACAAGAATTTACCGCTAACACCACTTTCAGGAAGGCAGGGTTATGTGGCATCGGAAAACATACTAAATGGGAACACCAAATCTTTGGACGTTCCCGTTATTCCTTCTGTGGTATTTACCTTGCCCAATTTGGCATCTGTTGGATATTCTGAAGAAGAGGCCAGGAGTAGATATAAGAATGTAATTGTTAACTATAAGGTAGTTCCTAATTGGTTTAATGCGAAAAGAATAAATGCACCGCTATATACTTATAAAATTATCATGAACAAACGTACCGGTGAAGTAGTGGGAGCCCATCTTTTAGGCCCTAATGCCGGTGAAACCATAAATATATTTGCGATGGCCATGAATCAAAAAATGACCGGGGATGATTTACAAAGAACCATATTTACCTATCCATCCTGGGCGAACGATATAAAGAGTATGGTATAGAATTAATTATCCTCTAAACGTTGCTTTAGTTTGTAGACCGGATTTGTATGTCTATTCCTATAACCATGAATCAAAGAAACAATGGTTAGAAGTATTGCGCCTGACATTGCAGTATAGGCAATGGCCGCATATGTATCTTGATGTCTTACAAAAATAGCCACCAAAGCCCAAATGCCCACTGCGCTAAATTCTCTCATATTCCGTTTCCAGATCATTAGAAGATTGATTAAAACGGCTATTATAATCATAATTAGTGTCCAAGTAATTTCTGAAAATGGACCACCTTCCCAATTTACTTTACTCAAATAGGCGGATATGTTGGCTACTGTGGCCACCGTAATCCAACCACTATAAAGACAAATTGGCCACCATATAAAAGCAATGATTGCAATAGGGGCATCCCATCGTTCCATGTTGGTATTCAAGATGACTTTAATGAGCGAGACTAGGATTCCGACCATAATCAATACCGAAAAGCCAACAAAGTCGTATAAAAAGGCAAATACCCAAGCACAATTCAAAATGTTGGCCAAGGCAAACCAAAATCCAGTTTGTTCTATGAAAGAACTTTCTTTATTGGAAAAAAAAGCCCTTCTAACTTGAAAAATAGAAAATGCCAATAACCCTAAAAAAATAAGGCCCCAAATAGCGAAGGCGTAACTGGCCGGTGTAAAGAGGTTGTCATACCGCTGGCTTATTCCCCTAATGGTTGTATTGTTGAATGAGAAGGCCTGGGCACTATAGTTGACTGCAATAACCCCTATTACAGATATTAGATTAAGAAGAGCAAATCCTTTTTTGGTCATAGTCAAAAGTACATGTAAAGAACCGTATTCGTTTGTCTAAACCAAAAATAAAAGGACTATTTACGATTTCTTCTTTTTTTCTTCACTTCCTTAATGGGAACGGGTAGCACGGCATCACCCAAAAGGGCGTAAACCTCACAATCTTCACAGGGTTCCATGGTATAAGAACCCGTAAACTCACCAAAAGCGGGTAAAATCATTTGGTCATTGGTCTTATAAAAACAAGGCAGGCGAACCGATTGTCTTCCCAGTCCGTTTAACCGGATAGCCGGATGGATATGTCCTGAAAAATTAAAATAATCCTCCCGTTCCTCCGGATGATGAGTGAGTAAAAATCCATCTAAAAGCAACTCCGGCAAAATTTGAATTTTTAAAGCCTCATATTTTAAGGGGGATATAATATCGTGATTCCCCGAAACCAAAATAAAATCCATTGTTTTTGACGTTACCCAAGCTTCGAACAGTTTCCACTCATTGTTGAGGTGCGAATGGAAGAGGTCGCCCAAAAAAATGACGGTCTTGGGAAGAAAGGTCTCCAAGGAATCATCCATGGCCGTAAAATTTTTTTGTATCGCTTGCTGGGGTACCGCTGCACCAAATTTTCTAAAATGGGAAACCTTTCCCAAATGGACATCACTTATGAGCAAAATCGATTTTTCTTCCCAGAAAAGGGCCCCGGAATAGTGCATTTGGAAAGACTGGTCACGAATGGTAATACCATGCATCATGAGGTAAAATTACCTATTTCTTCATCAAAATCGCTGCCATTCGTTTAATTCTGTCCTCCAATTTTTCGCTGGATAATTTTTCCCGGCTCAAACGGTCTGTAATTAAAGGAAAGGCAAAGGGAGTGGCCTTTTCGCATTGTTTCCACATGATGTTCTGTGTGGCGATACGTTCCAATGAAAGTCGTAATCGGCCTTCCTCCAGCTGGTGCTCAAAGGTTTCCGTAAATGCCTGTTGAAAGAGTAGATTGTCTGGCTCGTAATCTCGGAACACTTCGAACAATAACTGGGAATTGCTTTGTAGGTGCTTCATTTTTATTCCCTTATTCGGATACCCTGTAAATACCATACCGCTGATGATAGCAATGTCCCTAAACTTTCTTCGGGCCATTTCGGTCGCGTTCAGGCTCTTTTGAAGGTCGTCCAACAAAAAATCGGTAGTGAAAAGATTGTTGTCCAACACCTCCTGCATGTCTATGGGTTTATCCGATAAAAGTTCAAAGCCATAATCATTGAACGCCAGTGAAAAGGTAATAGGGGAGAGCAGACTGATGCGATATCCCAAAAGACTGCCCATGGCCTCGTGGACAAACCGACCTTCGAATGGATAAAAAACAGCGTGGTAGCCGTCACGACTTTTGAAGGTTTCAATTAAGAATTCATCCGGTTGTGGTACAATACTTTCCCGTCTTTGCCTTTCAAAAATATGGGTCAAGGATTGTATTTCAATGGACTGCTTTTCCCGCTCTTCGCCAGAACTATACAATTCGTTACGCAGTAATTCGGACATTTGGGCCGATAGGGTCAACCGACTTCCCATCCAACTGGAAACTTTACTGGTTTTCTTCTTGGAATTACGTACATGGACCTGCATATCCTTAATCCTGATAAACTCCAGGTTTCTGCCGGCGAAAGTAAATACATCGCCCTTATTGAGCTTTGAGACAAAGTATTCTTCTATAGTACCGATATACCCGCCTTTTTGATATTTTACAGTAAGGTTCACATCCCCCACAATGGTCCCGATTTGAAATCGGTGACGCATGGCCACACCGCGATTGTTCACCTTGAATCTCCCATCTTCCTCTACATCAACTTTTTTGTATTCATCATAGGATTGCAGACTTTGGCTACCCATGACCAAAAAATTCAATAGCCATTGCCAGTTTTCTTCGCTGAGTGCCTGATAGCAAAAAGTATCCGATACTTCCCTAAAGATTTCATTGGGATAAAACCCATCTGAAATGGCCAGTGTAGTCAAGTATTGGAGCAAAACATCATAGCTGTTAAGGTATGGAATACGGTCTTCCACAGTATTTTGTTTCACCGCTTTTTGAAGTGCCGAAGCTTCAATGAGCTCAATGGCATGTGTGGGAAGAAAATAAATGACACTTTCCTTTCCCGGTCGGTGGCCACTTCTTCCCGCTCGCTGTAAAAATCGGGCAACTCCCTTTGGACCACCAATTTGTACCACGGTCTCTACAGGAGCAAAATCAACACCTAAATCCAGACTGGAAGTACATACCACGGCCTTTAGGGTTTCATTTCTAATGGCATTTTCGACCCAAATCCTGGTTTCTTTATTGATGCTCCCATGGTGCATGGCGATTTCACCAGCAAATTCGGGATGCTTTTCCAATATTTTTTGAAACCATATTTCGCACTGACTTCTAGTGTTGGTGAATAGCAAGGTAGTTTTACTGTTATTGATAATTGGAATAATATATTCTAAAAGATGCAAACCAAGATGTCCTCTCCAAGGAAAGGTTTCCATTTTCTTTGGAATGATACTTTTAACCGTAATTTTTTTGTTGATGTTGGCCTTTATCATTACTGAATTTTCCAATGCTTCGGATTGGGGGCCTAAGAGGACTTCCCGTGCTTGCTCCATGTTTCCTATAGTGGCTGAAATACCCCAAATACGTAAATGTTTTGAAACGGTTTTGAGTCTAGAGAGCGCAAGTTCCATCTGAACGCCCCGTTTAGTACCTAAGATTTCGTGCCATTCATCCACAACTATGGAGGTGCAGTCCTTGAATATTTTATCATATCCTTTGGAGGCTAATAGTAGTTGAAGACTTTCGGGGGTCGTAATCAACAAATCGGGCATCTGTTTTTTTTGTTGTGCACGAGCTTTCGTCGAGGTATCTCCAGAACGAATACCTACGGTCATCTGAGTATCCAAATCCGTTACAACGCGCTCTGCAGATTGTCTTATTTCTTGAGACAGGGCTCGTAAGGGCGTAATCCAAACCGCTTTTAATCCTTTTTTATGCTTGTTTTTATAATCGGGATTTTGTTTGATATAATTGAGGACAATAGGAAACCACAAGGCATAGGTTTTCCCACTTCCGGTAGGGGCATTTAGCAGTCCGTGCTTTCCTTGCAGAAATGCTTTCCAGGTTTCTTTTTGAAAAGGAAAGGGTTTCCAATTCTGCTCTATAAACCAATTTTCAGCAATATCAAATAGTTCCTGCCTATTCATAAGGTTTTATGGTATCATTTCTTTAAGGTCCGATAGCGTATTGGCCTCATGAATAGTTTTATCCTTACGCCATCGTAACATACGGGGGAAGCGGGTAGCCACACCGCTCTTATGTCTTTTGGAAAGTGCAATCCCTTCAAAAGCGATTTCAAAAACATGGTGTGGGGTTACGCTACGTACTGGACCAAACCGCTCCAAAGTGTTTTTCTTTATCCAAGCATCCAATTTTCGGAATTCGGCATCCGTTAATCCGGAATACGCTTTTGCAAAAGTGACCAATTCCTTTTCTCCTTCCTCGTTCTCGTTCCAAAGCGCAAAGGTGTAGTCCGTAAACAAATTACTTCTTCTTCCATGACCTCGCATGGCGTAGGTTAGAACCGCATCTATGGTCAATGGATCTACTTTCCATTTCCACCAATCTCCCTTTTTTCGTCCTACTAAATAGGGGGAATCCTTTCGTTTAAGCATCAGTCCCTCGCTGTGTTTTTCTCGAGACTGTTCTCTTTCTAGGGCAACTTCTTTCCAAGAGGTAAAATCCATGGTTTCTGAAAGGTGTAGTGGAAGGTTACTTCGGCTCTGCTCAATGACCTTATTTCTACTTTGCTCCGTAGCTTTTGATTTCTGCTGGCCGAGCGTAGTCGAACCCACGCTGTCATATAAGTCCTCCAATAGTTCTCGACGCTCCTTAAAAGCTTTATTTCTAATATCTTCTCCTTTCCATTCCAAAAGATCATAAGCTTTCAATACAACCGGTACTTTGCTAAGTAAGTTTTTGCTGATGGTCTTTCTTCCAATTCGTTTTTGCAGGTCGTTGAAGTTACCTATTTGTCCTTTTGGGTAGGGTAGTATTTCGCCATCGATGACCGTTCCATTGGGAATAACGCCGATGAACTGTTCAAATTCCGGATACTTGTCCGTAACCAGTTCCTCCCCCCGGCTCCACACAAAGATTTCGTCGTTTCTCAAGATAACCTGCGAACGTATACCGTCCCATTTATGCTCCGCGAACCATTGTGATACATCGCCCAATTCCTCAGGTTCACCTTCAATGGCATAGGCCAAATAAAAAGGATAAGGTTTTGATAAATAGTCACTTTCGTTCTTTTCCAAAACCAGCTGTTGGAATGAAATTTTATCAGGGTCCCAATTTCCCATTAATTTGTAGGCCAGAATATCCTCGTCGATTTCCGTAGCTTTAGAAAGTGCTCGAGTCATCAATTTTTGGCTTACACCAATTCTAAATCCACCTGTAATCAATTTAGTGAACACAAAACGTTCATAGTAGTTGAGCGATTTCCAATTCTGATGTAAATAAGCTTTCTTAAAATCTTCAGGTTTGGATTTTAACGATTTTATCTCTTTTAAAAATGATGTGAGGCTTTTAGAAGAGGTTTTGTTCGAATTTGGGACTACCAAGGCAATAGTTTCGGCCAAGTCGCCTACGATATGATAACTTTCCTCGAACAACCAAAGTGGAATATTCGCGAGTTCAGAAGCCCATTCTCGTAGCAAGGTGGTGTTAACAGGTCTTGGTGGTCTCCTATGTGAAAGTATGGCAATGGTCCAAACCTTGTCCTTATCATCCGCCTGTTGAAAATACGCGGTAAGCGCATTAACCTTTACCGTGGTCTTATTGGTACTGTCCAGGCCCTTGATAAGTTGAGCGAATTTTTTCATGCGTCGGTATTCGATTTTGAAGATTCCAACTCGCCAAGTTCGCCTTCGTATTGGGTAGCTTCCGTACGGGCATCATAGCCCTGTTCCCTAAGGTATCGGGAGAAAATATCGCTATATCCATGCGTACAAATGATCTTTTCCGCGCCCGTAGCTTCAATACTGGAAAGTAACCCTTGCCAATCGCAATGGTCACTCAGCACAAACCCCTTATCAATAGCTCTTCTTCTACGTGCCCCCCTAAAGGTCATCCAACCACTAGCAGAAGCGGTGACATAGGGAACCATTTTTCGTATCCAAGTGCTTCCATGGGCACTGGGTGGTGCCAAGACCATATTGCCCAATAATTCTTTTTTGGTGGTTTCTCTGGTAATCAGTGTTGTCTTGGGAAATGAGACTAAGGGTCTTAGTACTTCCGTCATGTTTTCTATGGCCCCGTGAGTGTAAATCGAACCGATATCGGTATCCAAATATTTCAGTAATCGCTGGGCCTTACCCAGGCTATATCCAAAAAGTATGGAAGTTTTTCCGTCATTTTGATTTTCTTTCCACCAATCGTTGATATCCTGTAACACCTCATTTTGTGGAATCCATTTAAAAGCGGGTAGTCCAAAGGTACATTCGGTTATGAACGTATTGCATTTTATCGATTCGTAAGGAGTAGAAATGCCATCGTCCTCGGTTTTATAGTCACCGGTAAAGACCCAAACCTCACCTTTGTGTTCAACCCTAATTTGCGAAGACCCAATGATGTGTCCCGCAGGATGCATACTAAATTTTACATTATTTATGGTGAAATTTTCTCCCCATGCTACGCCTCTGGTGTTGATATTTCCAAGTCTGTGGGAAATGATGGGTATATTTCTATGATGCGTAATATATTTTTGATGACCCCATCTACTATGGTCTGCATGGCCATGGGATATTATGGCCTTATCAACAGGTTTCCATGGGTCTAGATAAACTCCTGCTTTTTCGCAATAGATTCCTTTATCCGTGAATTGTAGGAGTGGTGATTTCATAGCCAAGTGAAGTTACAAATTTGAGTACAAACAAAGTTGTACCCGATATAAACTATGACCTCTAAAAAAATTATATTTGCTCAATAATTTAAAATACAACTATGTCTATTGCAGATTTATATACCAGTGGGGAGCACAGAAGAAACCTGGCCCATTTTGCGGCTTTGGCCACACTTGCTTCCGTGGACGGGGAGGTTAGTACCGAGGAGAAACAATTGTTGGACCGCTTTGCTACCAAATTGGATATTACCCGCGCAGAGTATGCTGAGGTACTGAAGAAGGAGAATAAATATCCGATTGAAGCAACCCATGATTCTGAAAAGCGGTTGGAACGTTTGTATGATCTATTCCGTATTGTTTATTCCGACCACGAAATGGACCCAGAAGAGAAAACCCTGGTAAAAAAATATGCCATCGGTTTGGGTTTTAGCGGGGATAAGGCCGATAAGGTTATTGAACGTTCCGTTCAGATTTTTGGCGGAAAATTGGATTTTGAGGATTACTTGTATTTGGTTAAAAAATAGTTTATAAGTAAAGAATAGAAAGGGAGCTAAATCGCTCCCTTTTTTATTGGTATTTTTTAAGGAATTCCTGAAGCTTTCCAACCATTTGTTTACTGCCACAGAAAAAAGGTACCCGTTGGTGTAACTCTGTTGGCTGAATATCAAGTATGCGTGTTTTACCCCCTATTGCAATACCATTTGCTTGCTCTGCAATAAATGCCATGGGGTTACATTCGTATAACAATCTCAATTTTCCATTTCCGGTAACACTGCTTTTAGGGTACATGTAGATACCTCCTTTAATCATGTTTCTATGGAAATCCGATACCAAGGAACCAATATATCTAGAGGTGTACGGTCTATCACCTTCTTCCATTTGACAGTATTTGATGTAGTCTTTTACCCCTTGGTGAAAATGAACATAATTTCCTTCATTGACCGAATAGATTTTTCCAGTCTCTGGAAATTGCATTTTTGGGTGAGATAGATAGAATGTTCCCAACGCCGGATTAAGAGTAAATCCATTGACGCCATCCCCAGTTGTATAAACTATCATAGTGGAGGTGCCATAAACCACATACCCTGCGGCAACCTGTTGGTTTCCGGGCTGTAAAAAATCTTCAATAGTCACCGGGGTACCTACCGGGGTAACCCTCCTATAAATGGAAAAAATAGTACCCACGGACACATTTACGTCGATATTTGACGAACCGTCCAAAGGATCAATCAAGACCACATATTTGTTTTGATGGTTTTCATCACTGCTATTTATAGAAATGAAACTATCCTCCTCTTCAGAGGCGATACCACAGACTATTTCACGATTCGTAAGCGTCTGAATAAATTTTTCATTGGCAAAAACATCCAACTTTTGCTGATTTTCACCTTGAATATTAGTTTCGCCTGCAGTACCTATAATATCTACAAGCCCAGCTTTGTTCACCTCATGGTTGACCACTTTGGCCGCCAATCGAATGGCGTTGATTAGCTTGGATAACTCTCCTGACGAATATTGAAATGATTTTTGATTCTCTATAATGAACTCCCCTAAAGTCTGTTTTCTGTTGGTTGTCATAGGAAATGGGTAGATTTCACTACAAATATCGCTTATTTTGTGAAACTCTTGCGTTTGGTTTTTCACTTCTTTATTTAAATTTATAACTTTGTGTTTTATTTGTAACAACTATGGATTTTACAATTAGACCTTCCCAAAAAGAGGACATGCCCCAAGTTTTAAAACTGATTCAGGAGCTTGCTGTATTTGAAAAGGAAGATAATGTTGTAGAAGTGACGGTATCTGATTTGGAGCGCAGTGGTTTTGGACCAGAAAAACACTTTCATTGTTTTGTAGCCGAAAATGAAGACGTTGTTGTAGGTATGGCTTTGGTATATCCTAGATATTCAACTTGGAAAGGGCCCATTATTCATTTGGAGGATTTAATCGTAACCGAGAATATGAGGGGAAGCGGTTTGGGTACCGCTCTGTTGAACGAAGTAGTCAAATATGGAAGGAATTTGGGGGTGAAAAGAATAAGTTGGGAGGTTTTGGATTGGAATGAACCGGCCATTGATTTTTATAAAAGTAAAGGAGCCGATGTAAAACGGGATTGGGACGTTGTGCATTTGGATGAAAAGGGAATTGCCAATTATTTGGTCAATATTTAAAAAGGAAGAAGCGTAGGAAGTTTATGAGAATATTTAAGTTTGGTGGTGCATCTGTTAAAGATTCAGATGCCGTGAGAAATGTTGTAAACGTATTGCAACAGGTTGGATATGAAAATACCTTGTTGGTGGTTTCCGCCATGGGTAAGACCACTAATGCCATGGAAGAAGTGGTCAATGCCTATTTTAAAAATAAAAAGGATATCCCTTCCAAAATATCGGATATAGTAGAATACCATAATGGTATCATTTTCGAGCTTTTTGAAAACAAGCAGCACAGGATTTATCAGGATTTTAGGGTGTTGATCGATGAAATCAATGGTTTTTTGGTCTGGAATAAATCGCCCAACTATAATTTTGTGTATGATCAAATTGTGGGCTATGGGGAGTTGATTTCTACCACGATTATCAGTGCCTACCTAAAAGAGGTTGGTATTGCCAATAATTGGTTGGATGTACGCAATTATATTAAAACGGATAATAGTTACAGGGACACTACTGTAAATTGGGAAAGAACCCAGAAAAATGTGGCTGATATCGATAGAAGAGTTCTTAACATTACCCAAGGTTTTTTAGGAAGTGACGATAATAATTTTACCACTACCTTGGGCAGGGAAGGATCGGATTATACAGCTGCGATATTGGCCTATTGTTTAAATGCCGATTCCGTTACTATTTGGAAGGACGTTCCCGGGGTCCTTAATGCCGATCCCAGATATTTTAAAGAAACACAGTTATTGAACAATATTTCATACAGGGAAGCCATAGAGTTGGCATTCTACGGAGCTTCGGTAATTCACCCAAAGACACTACAGCCTTTACAGCGAAAAGAGATACCTCTTCACGTAAAATCATTTTTGAATCCTAAAAATCCAGGAACAACAGTGGGCAAAGGAATGGGTATAGAGCCAAAGGTTCCCTGCTTCATCGTCAAGAAGAACCAAGTACTCATGAAGCTGTCCTCCTTGGATTTCTCGTTCATGGTGGAAAACAATATCAGTGAGATTTTTAAACTCTTCCATGAGTATAAAATCAAGGTTGATCTTATTCAAAATTCCGCAATTAGTTTTTCCGTATGTGTGGATAACAAGTTTGGGGGACTCGAGGACTTACTTCAACAATTAAAAGGCAAGTTTAAAGTGGTACACCATGAAGATGTGTCCTTATATACCATTAGACATTTCAACACCCAAGCTCTTGAATCGCTGCAGAATGGTCATGAGATCCTTTTGGAACAAAGAGGTAAGGAGACCGTACAGTTGGTGGTAAAATAAGGTTGATAAATACTTTTCATTTAGATAAAATAGTGACCTAGTCCTGCTATTGTCTATATTTATAGTTAGAAATAGAATGGATATATGGGTTTAGTGACCGCAAAGGAAGTAGCAAAAGCCGTTAACTTGTCCAAGTTTGGCTTTCTAGGAACTTTTATGGGTTGGGCATTGATGAAGGTGACGCGCATCTCCGGTGTTAACCGGTTTTACGATAGTATTTCCCATTTAGAGGGACCTGAATTTACCAAGGCGGTTTTGGACCATTTTGAAATCGATTTTGAGATTCCGGAAGAAGATTTTAAAAGATTGCCAAAGGAAGGTCCCTTCATTACGATTAGCAACCATCCCTTAGGTGCCATAGACGGTGTCTTATTGATGGATCTAATGCTTCCAAAAAGACCGGATTTTAAAATCATGGCCAATTTTCTTTTGCAGCGAATGGTTCCTTTGGATCCTTATATTCTTCCGGTTAATCCTTTTGAAGGACATAAGGATGTAAAGAGCAGTGTCATGGGGTTTAAAAAAACCCTGGAACATTTAAAAAATGGACATCCTTTGGGCATTTTTCCGGCAGGTGAAGTATCCACCTACCGAGATGGAAAATTGATTGTGGACAAACCTTGGGAGGAAGCTGCCCTAAAGCTTATCAGAAAGGCGGAAGTACCCGTAGTTCCTATTTATTTTCATGCCAGAAATAGTAAGCTTTTTTATAGGCTTTCCAAGGTGAACGATATTTTTAGAACGGCCATGATTCCTTCCCAGGTGTTTTCGCAACATAGCCGACCCATAAAAATACGAATTGGTCAACCTATTTCGGTTCAGACCCAGAAGGAACAGGAAAGTGTGTTGGAGTTTTCGGATCTGTTAAGAAGGAAAACTTATATTCTTTCGAACGCTTATGAAAAGGAACGACTAATCGACCAATTGCCAGCTTCCCTTAAGCTACCCAAACCTCCAAGAAAAATTGCTTCTGCAATTCGAAAAGAAGTGATGCAGGGAGAAATTGAAAAATTACGTGAAAAGGATTGCCGTCTGTTGCAAAGTAAAAATTACGAAGTCTTTTTGGCTAAGGAAAAAGACATGCCCTTTATCCTAAAAGAAATTGGTAGACAGCGCGAAGTTACTTTTAGGGCCATAGGGGAGGGGACCAACAATGCCATTGACCTGGATAAGTTTGACTCATACTACTACCACCTATTCCTTTGGGACGATACGGAAAAGTGTATTGTAGGGGCATACAGAATGGGATTGGGCTCAGAAATTTTTCCAGAGTACGGTATTGATGGTTTTTATTTGCAGGACTTGTTTCGTGTAGAGCCGGAACTATATGGAATGATGAAAAATTCCATTGAAATGGGTAGGGCATATATTACCAAAGAATATCAACAGAAACCTATGCCCTTGTTTTTGCTGTGGAAAGGAATCGTACATACAACCTTAAGACATCCAGAGCATAAGTATCTTATTGGAGGCGTGAGTATAAGCAATCAATTCTCAAATTTTTCCAAATCCTTGATGATAGAGTTTATGAAATCCAATTATTGGGATCCATATGTGGCACAATACATACGACCCAAAAAGGAATTCAAGGTGAAGCTCAAGGATGCGGACAAAGAGTTTGTTTTTGATGAAACACAGGCCGACTTAAATAAATTCGACAGAATGATTGATGAGGTGGAGCCGGGTAGTCTGCGTTTACCCGTTCTCATAAAAAAGTACATCAAACAAAATGCAAAGGTGGTTGCCTTCAACGTAGACCCCTTATTCAATAATTCCGTGGATGGCTTAATGTACATTAAGATTGCCGACTTGCCAGAGAGTACCGTTAAACCCGTAATGGAGGAGTTTCAGGCAGAGTTGGAACGAAAAATGGCGGAAGCGCAACAGAACCCGGAATAGATTATTTTATACCGACTACTGTACTTCTTCTTTCGTAAAGCACATTGTCTATCCATTCGCCTTTTAGGTTGCCTACACGCTCCCTAATGCCTATTTTCCTAAACCCTACGGATTCATGAAGTTTTAAACTTGCCTTATTGGACGGAAAAATTCCGGATTGTAGGGTCCAAAAACCCTCTTTTTCACTTTCCAAAATCAAGTGTTGCATCAGGGCCTTTCCAATACCCATTCCTCTATAGTTTTTGCCAATATATACGGTTACTTCTGCAACGCCTCTGTACACATGACGGCCGGAAACAGCGGATAATATGACCCATCCGGCAATCTCCTTTTTAGAGATTGCGACAAATCGACAATTTTTTAGATGGGCACTGTCCCACTTCTCATAACTGGGAACTATGGTTTCAAACGTAGCCATACCCGTTTCTATACCTTCTTTGTAGATGTTGGACACTTGATTCCAATCAGAGGAATCCATTGTTCTTATTATAAGCATTGTAACCTACAGGGATTTTAACAGCAACCGCTACTAGGAGCACATTCTGATACCGTTTCGGCAACGGTTTCTGGAATACCGCACGTTTCCTTCGCCTTGCAATCCGTTTGTTCCACGCCTAACTTAAAGATTAAATTTTCGCCGCTGACTTGATAATCGTTCACATACAGTTGTGAAGTGTGAAAGGAGGCATTACTATATTCAAACTTTACCTCTACTTCCCTTTCCATAGGCTTTATTTTGTCCACCTTGTTTAGGATGGAAAGAGCTTTGTAGGCGGACATGTAATCGCGTTTACCCTTTTCTTTTGGGCTTTCCCATAATTGAATCACGGTTTCCTTCCAAAAGTCGGGATTTGCACCACAATCAATGGAGTCAATGGTTACGTTTTTAACTTCCGTAATGTGATAATGGGCTCCCACAAATTGTCCAGGGGTATATTCAAAAAGTAAGTTCTTAGTTGAATTTTCCTTGAGGATGTTTAAAAGTTCTTTAGTCTTCATGATGAAATTATTTAGTTAACAGCAATTTGTTTTGGTCGAATTAAAAAAGGAGTTTAACAATTCTTGTATTGCAGACCATTTTTTAAGATTAATACAGTAGCATACCTTTTTGCCCTCTATCTCGCCAGAAATAAGATCAATACTCTTTAATTCTTTTAGATGTTGGGAAATGGTGGGCTGAGCCAAACCAATTTCGTCCACAATATCATTACAGATACAGGCTTCTTGTTTGCTTATATACTCAAGAATGGCAATCCTTGCCGGATTGGCCAAAACTTTGAATATTGTAGCCAGTTCATTCTGTTTTTCGTTAAAGATCTGTGTTTTGGTAACTCCCATTTTTAATATTTATATATTGCAATATTACGATAATAATTTGAAATTAAAAAGACTGAAGGAAAAATTCAGTCTTTAAATATGATTATAGGCTTTTGAACCAGTCTTGGAAATATTCGCCAAGTCCAACTATGGGAACCATTTTATCATTTGCAGCATTTACAAGACTTATTATTATAAGTACTACACAAATAATAAAAGCAAAACACCCCACAACCGGTATAATACCTAGTATGAACCCTAAAATCCAAATTCCAAGGGTTTGCCGAATATAGTAGCTACCAAACTCTGTTTTATTTTGACTATTCATTATTAGGGCAACTATCCATCCAATAACGGTGATATGTGCAATGATGGCAACGGTTTTGCCACTGTCCGGATTTTTCGGGTCAAATGTTTGTTTTAAATCTTCTTTGAAATCATTGGCAGCGTCCTCTGCCTTATCTCCAAAGTCTTTATTTTCTTCTGACATGGTATTGTTTTTTTGGTGGTTAACTATACTTTAAATGTAAAGAATAAAATGATATCACAAAAATGCTTTATCAATGGGTTCCCAAAGTTCTATTTTATTACCGTCCGGATCCAAAATCCATCCAAATTTACCATAGGAATATTCCTCAATTTCTCCTACTACCGTTACTCCTTCCTCTTTTAACACTTTCAAAAGTTCAACCAAGTTTTCCACCCTAAAATTCATCATAAATTGGGACTTGCTTGGTTCAAAATATTTTGTATCTTCTTTCATAGGACTCCACTGTGTAGAACAGTCTTTTCCTTCTTTGTCTTTCCACCAAAATGTACATCCATAATCGTCGGTGTTAAGTCCTAGATGGTTTTTATACCATTCTTTAATTTTGTTGGGGTCAGATGTCTTAAAAAAGAATCCGCCTAATCCTGTCACCCTGTTTTTCATGTGTTTGTTATTTTTTAGTGTTTTTCTCGTAAAGGTTTATCCATTCCTGTATAGTCATTTTTCCTGTGAGCTCCGCAATAAGTTTATAAGGAATATCGTCCATGCTCCTAAATCGAACACAACTTTTGCCCATATCCAGTTTACGTTTACAATGTTTTGGATATTCCAATGTAAACCATTCCAAGAGTGCAGGATCGGCATAAAGGCCGGAATGGTACAGTGCGATAAAGTTTTTCTGTGATGCTAGATTTATAAAGGGTAGGGGAAGTTCCGGTTTTACATGATATCCTTTAGGATATATGGAGTGGGGTACTACATAACCCAACATACCATAACTCATTTGTTCCTCGAAACCCTCAGGTAGATTTTCCAGAATTTGCTGTCTAATTCCCGAAATCACTTTCCTTCTTTCTTCGGGCAATTGGGAAATATAGTCTTCTGGAGATTCTGCCTTGTACTGCATCTTAAACGTGCTGATCTATAAGAATAGGGTTTCCATCAGGGTCCAAAAGGGTAATACTTGCCGGACCGGATGTGCCTTCTTCAACTTCACGGACCAAATTTAACCCCTTGGCTTTCAACATTTTTTGAAGTTCTCGAATATCGGTAAAGCTATTGAGGGGATTGGCATTGGAATCCCAACCAGGATTATAGGTGAGGATGTTCTTTTCGAACATACCTTGAAACAGTCCTATTGTAGAGGTTTCATTTTTTAGAATCAGCCAATTTTGTTCAATATTGCCATGGAAAACCGAGAAACCCAAGGCTTCATAAAATTCTTTGGAAGCTTTAATGTTTTTTACGGAAAGGCTGATGGAAAAAGTGCCTAAGTTCATTTTAAAGGTGTTTAAGGTTGACTATCAATCCCTTAAACTACAAATTTATTTTTGATTTTATTCACCACGGTCTGCGCCAATTTGATTTTGCTCTCTACCGTCCATCCGGCTACATGGGGAGATAACAATACGTTGTTGGCTTTGGTCAAATATTCAAAAGCCTCTGGAAGTCCGTCCCCGGTAAACATATTTTCAAAAGAGGATTTTTCGTATTCGAGAACGTCCAATCCCGCACCCAAAACTTTTTTTGATTGTAGTGCACTTACCAAATCCTCGGTCTTAATGCATTTTCCCCTGGCCGTATTGATGATCCAGATATTTTTACGGAACTTATTTAAAAATTCCGAATTGATCATACCTATGGTCGATGCCGTCTGTGGAACATGCAAGCTCAACACATCGGTGCGCTGGTGTAATTCCATGATGCCCACTTGTCTGGCGTTTTCGTCCTCAACGCCGCCTTCAATATCATAGCAGATGACCTCGTCAACATCAAATCCTTTTAACTTTTTCGCGAAGGCCTTACCCATATTTCCATACCCAATAATACCAACGACCTTGCCCTCTAATTCAACCCCACGGTTTCCTTCCCGGTCCCATTTCCCGTTTCTCACTTCCGCATCTGCCTTATTAAGATTGTTGAAAAGGGACAATAACATACCCAAGGCGTGTTCGCCTACCGCATTACAGTTACCTTCTGGAGCGGCGGCCAAGAATATGCCCAGGGACTTGGCATATCTGGTATCAATATTTTCCAGTCCCGCGCCCAATCGGCCTATGAATTTTAAGTTTTTTGCCTTATCCAAAAAGGAAGCGTCAATGGTAAACCTACTCCGGATAATGAGTCCGTCATACGCTGCTATTTTATCTTCAATCTCTTCTTTTGATGATGTGTAATCCTCATCATTCTCAAAGCCTAATGCATTGAACTGCTCTATAATCAAAGGGTGGTTAACATCTACATGGAGCACTTTCATAAGGTCTTTTATATTTTTGGATAATGGGTTTGGGTCATTTCATGTTCAACGTTTCCAGTGTGGGCCGTGGAAAGTTTTTCAAATAAAAGCACGTGAACCTCTTCATCATTTTTGGTCATAGGGCAGTGTTCTACGCCCTTGGGTACAACAATTAGTTCCCCTTCCTTGACAACCTCTGTCCTGTCTCTGAACTGCATATATAAGGTTCCTTTTAACACTTGGAACAATTCATCCTCATGCTCATGGGCATGCCAGACAAATTCACCTTTTAGCTTTGCCAAAAGCACCTGCATGTTATCTACCACGGCGATTTGTTGAGGATGCCAATGGTTGGTGAACAGGGAATGTTTTTCCTTAAGATTTATAGTTTCCATTTAAAATTAGTTCAATGAAATTATGACCGCTTGATAAGGTAATAAATTAACTTGGTAATTATTTATGGAAAGAGATCCGTAATCATTTGTACATTTTTTATTCAAGTCCATTCCTTCATCTTTAGATTCTTGTTTTTCTCCTCTTCACATCCAAGGCATAAAAGTGCAAGAAGAATGGGTACTAGGAGAAATCGGTTCATAATAGATATTTAAATGTTCTTACTGGATATTGCCGATGTTTTCGAGACCTTAATTTAAGCAAAAAGTATATTAAAAATAGACTTCCCATCTAGACTTATATGCCTAAGATAAGTTTGGCGATCATAAAATAAATAAGAATGCCAAAAATATCATTACTGGTAGTAATAAAAGGACCCGTAGCGATTGCGGGATCTATCCCTCTTTTATGAAGGAAGAGGGGAATGAAGGTTCCAATAAAACCGGCCACTACAATAACCGCAATCAAGGATATGGAAATAGCCAGCGAGGAAAGAAAGGCTCCTTGCCACACCCAAGTAAATAAAAGTAAAATTGTAGCCAGTATGACTCCATTAAGTAAGGCCAGAAGCATTTCCTTTACAAGTCTATTACTTATACTGCCCTTAAGGTCATCGTTTGCCAGACCTTGAACGATAATAGCACTGGACTGAACCCCTACATTTCCGGCCATGGCGGCAATCAAGGGGGTAAAGAAAAAAAGTACGGCATGTTTTGCGATCATTTCCTCAAAACCTCCCATAATAGCGGCTGCGCCCAGGCCTCCAAATAATCCCAAAATCAACCATGGTAGCCGGGCACGGGTTAATTCCCATACACCATCATCGGCTTCCACATCTTGGGAAATACCAGCGGCCATTTGATAATCCTTATCAGCTTCTTCCCGGATTACGTCCACGATATCATCTATGGTAATACGTCCTACCAACCTGCCGATCTCATCCACTACGGGAATGGCTTCCAAATCGTATTTTGACATGATTTTGGCGACCTCTTCCGGTTTTTCATTAACATTGACAGAATCTACCTTGGCTATGTAAACGTCCTTGATATGGGTTTTGGTAGAAGTAGTCAATAAATCCTTTAGGGACAGTCTTCCAATAAGTTTATCCTCTTCGTCCACTACATAGATGGAATGCACCCTGGTCACATTTTCTGCCTGTGCCCTCATTTCCTTTACACAGGTCAAAACGTTCCAGTTTTCCCTCACTTTGACCAACTCTTTGGCCATAAGACCACCGGCGGAGTTTTCATCGTAACGTAAAAGGTCTACAATGTCCTTGGCGTGTTCCCGGTCCTCAATTTCAGAGATGACCTGCTGTATCATCTCCTGTGGGAGTTCCCCAATGATATCGGCGGCATCGTCCGTATCCAATTCTCCTAGCTCATCAGCGATTTCCTTGGAGGAAAGATTTCCAAGAATGGCCTCTCGCACGTCTTCATCCAATTCGGTCAGGACATCGGAGGTCTTATGGCTATCCAGAAGTTTTATAAGATAAGTGGCCTCATCTTCGTTCAGTTCATTGATGATTTCTGCGATATCGGCATAATGTACATCCCCCAATAGGGAATTCAACTCGGTATCCCTTTGGTTTTCAATGAGCTCCTCTATTTGCGCTATGAGTTCCTCTGTGAGTTTAAACGGTGTCATTTGCTATCTTCTTCGTCAACGCAATAAACCCGGAGACGGAAAGCTGTTCCGGACGTTGGTCAAATATAGCATCTTCTTTAAGATTATCTGAAAGTCCAAGTGTTTTTAAACTGTTGCGCATCGTTTTCCTTCTTTGGTTGAAGGCGGTCTTAACTACTGTAAACAACAATTTTTCATCACAATCTAGAATATATTCTTTTTTCCGGGTAAGGTTCAATACCCCAGACTGCACCTTGGGCGGTGGGTCAAAAACTTGGGGATGTACCGTAAATAAATATTCGGCATCGTAAAAAGCCTGCGTCAAAACCGATAAGATTCCATAGGTCTTGTTTCCTTCGCTGGCACATATACGTTGGGCCACTTCCTTTTGAAACATCCCTGAAAATTCTGGTATCTGACTTCTCATTTCCAGCATTTTAAATACAATTTGCGTAGAAATGTTATAAGGGAAATTCCCGGTTATGGCAAACGGCTCATTGCCAAACAGGGTTTGCAGGTCATAGTTAAGAAAATCCGCTTCCACCACTTTAAGGGAACCATTGCCTTGTAGGACCTTGGCGTGTTCCAAGGGAAAGCTATGGTTAAGATAGATGATAGAGTCCGCATCCAGATCCATGGCGACTAGGTCAATCCCGCGGTTCAGAAGGTATTTTGTGAGAACCCCTGTTCCAGGACCTATTTCCAAGACCTTTTCATATCCTTCCAACGAGAGGGTTTCAGCAATTTTTTGCGCAATGGCTTCGTCCTTCAAGAAATGCTGGCCAAGGTGTTTTTTGGCCCTGACCGGACCTTCTTGTTCTTTGTTCTTGACTTTGTCATAACGCCCATTCTTGTTTTTCTTTCTTTTCTTCCCCATTACATCTCTTTAGGCATTTATTTTGCGAGGTATACCCAAGCTTTCTTCCCCGAACTTAGAAGGACTTCCCTACGCTCATAGGCATCCCCTTCATAATAGTCGGCCTTTTGGAGTTCCTCATCGGTGAGGACATACACTGTTCCCTTAATTAAATCCTCTGAATTTTGACTTGTTTCTATTGTTGGATATAGCCCCGCGACTTTATATTCTGATATTTTATGTCCGTGTAATATATCATCAAAACCACCTAGTAACCTCGAAAACACACCCAATTGTACTTCTTTTTCCTTTAAGGTTCCATACGTGAAGAGGTGATGAGTAGCGGTATTCCGATGAACGAAAAATTCATCAATAACCTCCAGCTCTGTCCTAAAAGAAATTATTTGGTCCGCAAAGAGCTGTAGGGCATCTTCCCTAAGTTTTGGAGCATCTTCCTCGTAGTATGCCTGTAGAATTTCCTTGCTCGCCGCCGTATATTGTACGGAATACGTTTGTCCGGTACCTTCCTCTGCAAGTACTTTGGTCATTTTTGCACTTAAAAACTTACCTGTGGAAAGCACTTGGGGAATATGGATTGTTTTCATCCACTGAAGCCATTTTTTATGGGCTTTATCCTCAATGTTGGTGGTAACGTTATATATATACATGGTCAATAATAATACTGTTGGTATGGTATATAGGGCTTTTAGCTACTTGATGCGAAATCCTACTTAGTTTATGGCATCACCCCTTAATAACCTGAAATTCTTTCTGGCCTGCGGAAAATAATAACTGTCCTGATAGTCATAGATGATGCGTTCATAATACGTTTTGGCTTTTTCCTTTTCGTTCAAAACATTTCTATATAATTCCCCAAGGGCGAAATAGGCATCATCGGCCAAGATACCGTTTCCGTAGAATTCTACAATCTTTAAGTAGTTGAGCTCCGCTTTTTCATACTCTTTTTTAGACTCGTAAAGTTGGGCCTGTTTTAACAGGGCTTCGTCCTCTATTTTTTCCCCTTTATGGTTTTGGAGAATGTCATCCAGAGCTGTAATGGCGTCGTCCGTTTTGTTCTGATAGGCCAAAAAGTCTGCCCGTGCATACTTTTTTAAAGCTGTTTGTGTAGAATCTTCCAAGGAATTATCGGAAATGAGCAGGCTCAACTGCATGGCATCATTTGCTATAAGCTGGGAAGTAGACCCCCTAAGGACTTTGAGCTGTGTCAACGCCCAATCAAAATCGCCCTTATAAAAACTGGTCTCTGCCACTTTATAACGGGCATCCTGTCCCATAACATCGTTTTTTAACTTGTCCTGAATCTGGGAAAAGTAAATAAGGGCCTCGTTAAATCGCCTATCGTATACTAAAATATCCCCCAAGGCCAATTTTATATAGGCCTTGCTTCGCTCGTTCATGGGAAGCTCCAAACTATTTTTAAGAAGTTCAATGGCCGGAACAGGGTCATCCTTTTTAAACGTAAGAAATCTGGAATAGGCCACTTGAAGCTGAAGTGTTTGGGTTTGATATCCATATTGATCAATGAGCGCCTCGTATTGTTTTTGAATATTGTCCAACTGATTCTTACCAGCCTCTTCCAGTACAATATCTATCAGGTGCAACTCCGCATTCAATTGCACAATAGGGTCAGTACTAACGTCTTTTATGTATTCAAAAATTTCCTTCGCCACCTGGTTTTCATTTTCTTCAAGCGCTACGGCCCCCAAATTTTCCAATCTTCCTGTGGAACTTCCTTCCATACGCTTGAATATGGCCTTTTCCTGCCTAAATGCACTACTAAATTGCTTTTGTTTAACGAACAACCAGCTAAGAAGTTCGTTCCACAGAACATCCGGATTTTTCTGAGCTTTTTGAAGTAGGAGTACTCTTAAGGTTTGATTGTTTACATCTTCCGGGTCTTGGGTTATAAAGTCATCAATACTTCTAAGGATATTGGATTTTGATGTTTTGTTGTTCATTAAAAGTTCCAAATATGAATTGTACATACGTTCAATATCACCTTGTTCTCCGTAAATTCTGGCCAATTGATAGTTGTAGTCCAGGGTTGGGTTTAGTTCCATGGCCTTTTCTAAGGCCGCAATGGCCCTATCCAATAAAGTATATTTTTGGAATTGATAACCCAGTGCATATCCATAGTTTGGATTTTCCTCTATAAACCTCAAGGCCTTGTCATAATACTCATCCGCCTTATCCGGCAAATCCTGAAGGGAATAGTTATAGCCCATTTCAATCAACAAGGTGGGATGAGGGTTTCTTTGGTTTAACTGTTCGGTTAAGTAGGCCTCAACATCATCGTACCGTTCCAATTGTTGATAGCAGGCTATTAGACCTTGCAAGTAATCTGTACGCCTAGGGTTTTCCTTGGCCAATTTTTCATAGAAAACAACAGCCTTTTCAAAATCGCCGTCCGCAAAGTATTGCTTGGCCAAAAAGTCCTCCTGTGCAGATATGCCCGAGAAAAAAAGGAAAGCCAATAAAAAAAAAGAAAACCTCATGCTTGAAATTTATCAAATTTACGGAAGCTGAATAAAAGAATCTGTTAAGTGAAGCATAATTAGGGTAAGTCTATGTCTTTATAGTCCAAGGATTAATGCGAAAAATACACAATATTAAACCAGTTGTAAATTTTTAATATGTAGGAATAGGATTATATCGTAGCTTGTATTATGTAAAAGAAACCGCTCAAATCAAATATAACATAAATGGAAACCAGATTTTTAGGGTCTAAAACTAAACGCTTTTATTTTAACAACGGGGCAGAGGATGTTAGTTATGTGGTAATCTATGGTGATGAGCTACAGGTAGAACCCTTAGAGGACAATGTTGCCGAGAGTTATAGAACGGCCATATATAGGGGAAGAACGGGCAAAATAGCGTCAAATACTACCTTGTTAAAAAAGCGAAGCCTTGAGTTCTATTTTTTGGACATTGGCCAAGGAGACGCCTCGTTTACCGTTACTCCGGATAACATAAAGATTTTGGTAGATGGCGGGTTAAAGGACAGGGCTTTGGGATTCCTAATTTGGAAATATAGGTTGGACCAGCCCGATACTAGCGTAGTAATAGACCATTTGTTTTTAAGCCATGCGGATAAAGACCACATAGAAGGCTTGGCGCCACTGTTGAGCCATCCAAAAATTACGGTCAAACATATTTATCATAATGGCATTGGATTATTTTCCGAAGGGCATAATACAGAATTGGGAACTGTGCAGGATGAAAGATTGGTGACCCTTCATGATACTGTGGAAGATTTATCAGGTCAAAAATTAAAAGATAGTTTTAAGACTTGGATAGATGCCGTAAGCACATCGGATGCCACCTATAAAAGGGTAGATGCTTCGGATGGTTATTTGCCCATAGGGGATGCCAGTGTTCAATTGGAAATTTTGGGACCCACCCTGGAACAGGACAATACCTTGAAATGGTTTAATGGAAAATCACATACCATTAATGGTCATTCATTGATTTTTAGAATGGACTATGGCCATGTAAGAACCTTTTTTTCCGGGGATCTCAACATTGAAGGCAGTGAACATCTTTTAAGCATACCAGGAAATACCTTAAAGGTCAATGCCCATATTTTTAAGGCGCCCCATCATGGAAGCCACGAATTTTCACAAGATTTATTGAACCATGTAAATCCCATGGTTACTGTAGTTTCCTCGGGGGAAACACCGGACCATGGCCATCCCAGAGCGGTGTTTTTGGGAGGGTTGGGACTAGCCGGTAGAGGAAGAATGCCACTCATTTTTTCTACGGAACTATCGGCCCTATTTATTGATGCAGGGGATGTAGAGGCACAAGTACATTCAGATTCAGAAGTAACCACACTGGATGACCTTGATTTTTCCAATTCTACCTCAAATTCTGAAGCCCGTCAACGATTTAAAAAGGTTTTACCGGGAATTATCAATGTACGAACCGATGGTGAACGCATCTATGCCTTTAGACGTGTCCAGATGGGATACCAATGGGAATCCTATGAATTAAAATATAATGACCTCTAGGTGTTAATCGATGAGGTCAAATCCACAGTAAGGGACCAAAACCTCAGGAATTTGGATTCCTTTTTCCGTTTGATAATTTTCCAATATTCCGGCCAAGACTCTGGGTAATGCCAAGGAACTGCCGTTGAGGGTATGTGCCAATTGACTTTTGCCGTTTTCATCCTTATACCTCAATTTTAAACGGTTTGCCTGATAGGTTTCAAAATTGGAAACGGAACTTATTTCCAACCATCGGTCCTGAGCCGTTGAGAAAACCTCAAAGTCATAGGTTAGCGCAGAGGTGAAACCTAAGTCACCGCCACATAGTCTTAAAATGCGGTAGGGTAGTTTCAAATCCCTTAAAATGCCCTTTACATGTTCCACCATGGCATCCAAGGCTTCATAGGAATTATTAGGGTGTTCAACACGAACAATTTCCACTTTGTCAAATTGGTGCAATCTATTTAAGCCTCGTACATGTGCACCATAACTTCCCGCCTCTCTTCTAAAGCATGGGGTATAACCCGTATATTGAATAGGAAAATCACTTTCCTGTAGAATGGTGTCCCTAAAAATATTGGTGACCGGAACTTCTGCAGTAGGAATTAAGTAAAGGTCGTCCGCGGTTACATGGTACATCTGCCCTTCCTTGTCAGGCAATTGTCCAGTACCGTATCCGGAAGCTTCGTTCACCAAATGGGGCACCTGCATTTCTGTATATCCGGCATCGGTGTTTTTATCAAGGAAATAGGAAATCAACGCTCGCTGTAAACGGGCTCCTTTTCCTTTGTAAACTGGGAATCCTGCTCCGGCAATCTTGACCCCAAGCTCAAAATCGATTATATCGTATTTTTTGGCAAGCTCCCAATGGGGTAAGGCATTATCTACTAATTTGGGAATATCACCTTCCTTAAAAACTTCTTCATTGTCCTCCTCAGAACTACCGGCGGGAACCAAATGATGTGGAACATTTGGTATCTGATACAGAAGGGATTGAAGTTCTTCTGCCGTATTGGCCAAGTCCTCCCCCAATTGCTTGGATTCATCCTTTAGGGTAGATGTTTTTTCCTTTAAGGCATTGGCTTCTTGTGCCTTTCCCAATTTGAAAAGCATTCCAATTTCCTTGGAAAGCTTGTTGGATTCTGCTAGGATATTATCCAATCGTGTTTGGGTAGCACGTCTTTTTTCGTCCAAAAGAAGTACACCGTTCAACATGGATTCGGCATCAATATTTCTTTTCTTAAGGGCTTTGATGATGTTATCCTTTTCCTCTCGTATGACCTGTAATTGTAGCATTGCTCCGTATAATTTGGCAGCAAATTTAAGTTAAACTTATCATTTAAATGGTATACTTTTAGATCCTAAAAGAAAGGTTTATGGTTTTTGAGCATTTTGCCTTGAATGTAAGGGAAATCGAAAAAGTGGTTACTTGGTATTGTAAGCATTTGGATTTGACCGTGGTCAGTGAACAGAAAATTTCCCCATATATGACTTTTTTGGCGGATAGCACCGGCAGGGTCGTTTTGGAACTTTATAGTAGGGAAGATGCCGTTATGAAGAATTTTAAGGAAGAACATCCATTAACATTTCATGTAGCCTTTGTTTCTGATAACGCAAAAAGGGACATGGAGAGATTGGTTGGGGTAGGGGCAACCTTTTATGAGGAAGTTCATAAGCCAGACGGTAGTCACTTGGTCATGTTAAGGGATCCTTGGAGCATGCCGTTGCAATTATGTCAAAGGGCCATCAAGTTTTAGTCTTCCAAATTTGAAGGTAAAATCCAATCGCTATGCGATAAAGGTGACCAAGGGATATTGGCCAAGTCTACGGTAGGACTTATAAAGGGAGTGGGCGGCCTACCATTGATACTCACTTTGGAATCAATCAGAAATACTGATATTTCCTTGCCTTCTTCCTTCAAATCACGTTTTAAATACTGGGCGAATTGCCATGTAAAATCGGGGTACGCCAATACTTTTCTTTGCTGGCCTTTGGTAAGCAGTGTTTGGATATCCACAAAAATTTCACTACCGTTCTTTCTAACCACCTTAAATTGCCCGCTTCCTTGACGATCCCTGAGCATCATACGCCAACTCATTCTATGGCCCTCTTCTGTCCATAGAACATCGTCCTTGATAAAATAATGCCTAATGGGGAGAATCAGCTGAAATAAAAAATAAGCACAAAAACCAATCAGAAATGTTTTTTTATAGTTTGGAATAATGGTTTTTTGAATTTGAAATGGAACTTTTCTTTTGAAAAAGAGCTTGCGTATTGTCTCCGGTTCGAAAAAGAATACACTGAAGGCCAAGGACAGGTAAGGGAAAATGCCAATCTGAAATATAATGGAATTGAACAAATGAAAGAATATAGAAGCAAAAAATGCCCATTTTCGGGTTGGTTTCCAAAGTAATGCTGGTATGACGAGCAGGTCGAATAGAATCCCGCAGGCACCTATAACTTTATGCGCCCATGCTTCCTGTAATAAAGCTCCCACCACAGGGTAGTCAGATTTCGGTTTCATAAGTAATTCTATCATACCAAAGTCAATCCAATCACCGTATAGCTTGGCAATGGAAGCATATGTGTAAACGATAAACAATTGCAACACTACTATCCATTTAATATAACTGTACATGGAATTTTCCCTTTTGCTATATCCCATTCTTACATCTAGGGAATAATCCTTATGCGCCGGAAAGAAACACATCAAAAAGGAAATAAGGATAAGTAGGTAATAATGGTTGTTGTAGGCGGTTTTTTGCATTAAATAGCTCCCGGTCCAAAGCAGTGTGAACCCTATTATGGAAAGCCTATACTTAAAGCCTATGGCAATGGATATTCCCAAAATTCCCATAAGGAAATAGTATAGGTACATTCCCTCTCCCGTGAACACTTCCAGCCAAGAAAAGTCGATAAAAGGAAAGGTGTATTTGGGTTCTATAAGGTTCCGTTTGACCCAGCCTGTGGCGATGGCACCAAAACATTCCAAAGCTACAAGGATGCCAAAAAAAATACGAAAGATAATTAAGGGGCTGTTGTCGATTCTTTGAAAAAACAACCTATTTAGCATTACCGATTGGATATGAATTGTAATGACTTTTCCTTGTCCCTGGCCAATTGTGATTTAAGTTCTTCCAAGGACCCGAATTTTTTTTCTTCCCTAAGTCGAGAAAGCAGGTCTATCTGAAGTTTTTTACCGTATAGATTATCATCAAAATCAAAAAAGTGAACCTCAATGGTTTTTGAGGTACCATTTACGGTTGGATTATAACCTATGTTCATCATGCCAAAAACATCCTGTGCATGTATTTTGCTCTTCACAATGTAAGAGCCGTTCTTGGGTATAAGTTTATAGGTTTCCTCTATATTCACGTTTGCCGTTGGAAAATGTATTTTTCTTCCCAGGCCCTTACCTTTTTTTATAGTTCCCGTGAGCATATATTCATAGCCCAAATAGGAATTTGCAGTTTCTACATCCCCTTGTTCCAAAGCCTTTCTTATTTTAGTGGAACTAACTGAAACTTCATCGATTTCTTGGGCCGGAATTTCCTCAACGGAAAAGTCCAAGGTGTTTCCAAAAGCGATTAGGTCGTTTATGTTGGCGGTTCTATTTCTTCCAAATCTATGGTCATATCCAATGATGATCCTCTTGGCCTTTAGTTTATTGACCAAAAGGTCACGAACAAATTCTGTTGCGGTAAGTCTGGAAAATTCCTTGGTAAATGGATGGATGACCAAAATATCAAGTCCCATTTTTTCAAGAATCCATTTTTTTTCGTCTATGGTATTAAGAAGTTTGATGTTGGCATCCTTTTGGAGCACCATTCTGGGGTGAGGAAAAAAAGTAAGCACCGCTGACTTTAGTTTAGAATTCTTGGCATGATTTATGACTTTTTCCAATATTTTACGGTGACCGATGTGTACTCCGTCAAAGGTGCCAATGGTTATGGCAACAGGGTGTTTTTCATCGTATTTGGAAATGCTTTGAACTGTAATCAACTGCGCTAGAAAATAAAAAGAACTATATTTGATTTGGAGATAAAAGCCCCTAAATGACTGCTAAATTACGTCTTGTTTTTTCAATTACCATAGCATTTCTTTCCTTTTATGGGGTTGCACAGACCAAATATTGGCATGGTGTGGATATCAATAATCGGGACAGGCAGATAACATTAAAGCGATTGGATGTACAAAAGGCTAGGGCATTTACCTTGGATGAAATTGCTTTTAGAGGCGAGCTATCCCGTGTTTCCAAAGCTAAAAATTCTTTCAAGACACTGTATTTTCCGGATGGTGATGGTAACTTGATTCCCTTTCTTGTGGAAGAATCCAAACTTTTTGCCCCTGGGTTGGCAAAAAAATATCCTAATATAAAGTCATACAAGGGCATTGGATTGGGGCCAGGTCAACAAAAAATATTCTTCAGCGTTTCTCACAAGGGAATCCAAACCATGATTATGGACCCGGGGAAGGAAGGAACCGTTTTTATGGAAAAGGGTGCAAGCGGAAATTATGTTATTTACAATGGTAAAGATCATCTGACCCAAAAATTGGACTTTATCTGTAAAACTAATCCTGATGCATTTACCTCAAGGTCCAATCCATTGACCGCAAAGTTGGTGGATGACCAAACTCTAAGAAGGTTTAGGGTCGCCATAGCGGCATCAGGGGAATATACACAATTCCACGGCGGGACTATTGCCGATGCGCTCGCTGCAATCAATGCCACTTTGACAAGAGTAAACGGAGTTTTTGAACGGGATCTGGGAGTTACCTTAGAATTGATAGATAACACAGATCAGGTCATCTATACTAATCCCGATACAGATCCATTTTCGGGAGGATTAAGTTCCCAGACACAGAATACCTTGACTAATATCATTGGGGAGGAGAATTATGATATAGGCCATTTGTTCAATCAGCAAAAAGATGCCCTGGATGGAAATTCCGGTTTTATCGGGTCTGTATGTCAGGATAATAAAAAAGGAAGTGCATATACCACTTTGTTTGCCCCTCAGGGCGATCAGTTCGATATTGATCTCGTAGCCCATGAAATGGGGCATCAGTTTGGTGCAAACCATTCATTTTCCCATTTGTCCGAAGGAACTTTAGTTCAAGTGGAACCTGCTAGTGGTACCACCATTATGGGGTATGCTGGAATTACGAACGCCAATGACGTTGCTACCAATTCTGATGATTATTTCCATTATGTAAGCATTGTCCAGATTCGGGAATATCTGGAGACCATTAGTTGTGGGGAAACCATACCGTTAACCAATAATGCCCCCATAATAAATCCAGTAAGTAACTATACGATTCCCGTAGGCACGGCTTTTGTATTAACGGGCAATGCGAATGATCCAGATCCTACGGATGTGCTAACATATACCTGGGAACAGATTGATAATGGTATCGTTACACAGGCAACCTTTGGCCCCAATAATCCAACAGGCGCCATGTTTCGTTCTTTGCCTCCATCCATATCTCCGGAACGTTATTTTCCCAGGTTGAGTAGGGTAGTCTCTGGAGATCTTACCCAAACCAGTCCCCTAGAAGGTGGTGCTTGGGAAACGGTGTCCAATGTACAGCGAGAATTGAACTTTTCTTTGACGGTGAGGGACAATGTATTAAATGGTGGCCAATCCGCTTCAGATGAGGTTACCGTATCGGTAACAAGGGAAGCCGGTCCCTTTGTGGTAACTTCCCAATCAACTACAGTATCTTTCGTTGCGGGGGAAACGGGAACCATTACCTGGGATGTGGCCAATACCAATGTACTTCCAATAGGAGCAGAGACCGTGGATATCTTTCTATCGACCGATGGCGGGTTGACCTTTCCCAATTTGATCGCTCAAAATGTGGACAATGACGGAAGTCATGCCATTGTGATTCCCGGTGGTTTTAACACTGAATCTGGTAGATTTATGGTAAAGGCTTCTAGTAATATTTTCTTTTCTGTTAACCAGGCGGATTTTTCCATCATGGAATCTGAAGTGGTGCTTAATTTTGATAATCTGAATTATGAAGTTTGCAAGCCCGAAGATTTGGTCGTTAGTTTTGATTATGAAGCCTATATGGGGTTTGCAGAGGAAAGCACGCTCAGTGTGGAGTCTTTGCCATCTGGGGTTACCGCGGTTTTTTCCCAGGATACCGTGTCCGTTTCAAATACAACAATAAATATTACACTTTCCGGAACTGCTAACCTGGCCATTGGTAGTTATTCGGTAGATGTTGTTGCTACGGCTCCGTCAGTGACAAAGAGCGTAGCCCTGCAATTGAACGTTTATGATACCAATTTTTCTGAAATTGTGCTGACGGCACCGTCTGATGGAAGTCTAGACGTATCAAAAGATGTGCTGTTGGAATGGGAACCAGATTTAGCCAGCACTGCTTATACCGTTGAAATAGCTACAGATACTGGATTTACTAATATTGTGGAGACGAAAACGGTAGCAACCAATACGTACGAGCCCACCTCCCTTTTGAACGAAACACAATATTTCTGGCGGGTTAAGCCCTTAAACAGCTGTGGAGAAGGAATCTTTGCAGCCCCATTTAGTTTTACGACCATCCAATTCAATTGTATTACCAAGGCAAGCAATGCTGTTCCAATCAATATTTCCCCTGTGGGGACACCCACGATAACATCCAGGATTTTCTTTTATCAGGATTTGAATTTGGCCGATATCAATGTAAATCTGGATATTGAACATACCTATCTTTCGGACTTGGTCATCAGCCTAACATCGCCCGCAGGAACCACTGTGGTTTTAGTTTCCAGTGCCTGTGGAAATAGTTCTAACATCAATGCCATTTTTGATGATGAAGCGGCTAGTACTTTTTCATGTTCAGGGTCTCCTGCCATAAGTGGCACAGTGCGTCCCATTGGGACTTTAAGTTCATTCTATGGGGAATCCATACTTGGGGAATGGACTTTGGAAATTCAGGACAACGCAGCTTCAGATGGTGGAAGATTGAATAATTTTTCTTTGGAGGTTTGCGTGGAGGGAGACTTTAGGCCGGACGAGGATGAGGATGGTGTTTTTGACGATGGTGATGATCTATGCTTTGGAACACCATTGGGACAAGAGGTGAATGGGAACGGTTGTGCCATTTATAGGTTTACCCAGGAGAATTTTAATGTAAGTCTGGAGAGCGAGACCTGTAGGACCAATGATGATGGTGTCATAAGGATAGAACCCAAAGTTTTCTTGGGTTATGAAATTACCGTAAATGGGAATGGGGTTGATATTACCGATAATTTTTCCAATAGTTTCAACCTAACGGATTTAAGTTCGGGAACTTATGATATTTGTATATCGGGAACCGATGGTACCATTACCTATGAGCCATTTTGTTTGGCTGTGGTTATATCAGAACCAGCTCCATTAAGTGTAACCTCCAAGGTGCTTTTACAGGCTTCCCAGGTGGTCATGGACTTGGAAGGGGCTGATGGGTATTATGTTGAACTGAACGGGGACACAAAGTATACCATGGATAAGAGCATTACTTTGGATTTGGCCAAGGGAATCAATTTTCTAAAGGTATATACCGATATTCCTTGTCAAGGAATTTACGAAGAGGAAATTATTGTCTCGAGTGGCCCCGTGGTTTATCCAAATCCGTTTCAAGATGTGATTCAAATCTATTTTGATGTTCCAACACAACGGGCCTCGATGACTTTGTTCGGTTCAGATGGAAGGTTACTGAGAAGGGAAAAAATAAGGGACGGTTTATCCTCGAAAGAATTCGATTTGAGTATTTTACCCGTTGGGATGTATTATTTGCAGAACGAAAATAGGGGAACGAAAACAACAACTAAGATTTTAAAAAGATGATGAGAAAAATATTCCTTCTTATATGCCTTTTTACGGTGTTTAGTTGTAAAAAGAAAGATAATCCAAATCCTCCGGAACAGGTACGGCTATTATTTCCAGAAAAGAATTCTGAATGTACCACTGGTGTTGATCAAGACGCCACTACGAGCAGGGTATCCTTTAGCTGGCAAAGGGCTGATAATACGGATAGTTACGAGCTTAGGGTTACCAATCTCAATACCAATACGGTACAGACCATCTCAACTTCGGCCACTTCCTCAAGCTTACCGTTGTTAAAAGGTCAGCCTTACTCATGGCTGGTACGATCTAGAAATAATCAGGTGAACAATACGATCTCAAGTGAAGTATGGAGTTTTTATAATGCGGGCTCAAGGACCACCTTCGCCCCATTCCCAGCAGAAATATTGACACCAGATATGTCCGAAAAAGTGTTCAAGGACATCAACAACGAAGTAACCCTTTCATGGTCGGCATCAGATTTGGACAATGATATTGAAAATATAGAGGTATATTTTTCAGAACAGAATCCTCCACAAAATCTGGAAGCAACCTTGTCCGCAACGGCAACTTCATTGAAAGTGTCCGTGTTGTCGAGCACAACCTATTACTGGAGTGTAGTTACCAGGGATTTGGAAGGCAATGCAACGAATTCCGGAGTCTATGTTTTCAGCGTGCTTTAGTAGACTCTAAACTCCGTTAAATTGGTTCATGGTTCTAGCTACCCCAGAAAGTACAAAAGAGTCTATGAGTGCCACGGATTTTCCCATTCGTTCCTTCATCTTGGAGTTTTCCTCGTCATTCCATTGCCCTAGAACATATTCTACTTGTCTACCCTTGCCAAAATCTGCACCTACTCCAAATCTGAATCGATTATAGTGGGTAGTTTGCAATACGTGTTGAATATCCTTTAAACCGTTATGGCCACCATCGCTTCCCTTCGTTTTCAACCTAATTGTACCAAAAGAAAGATTGATATCGTCCGTGATCACAAGGATATTTTCCAAAGGAATTTTTTCCTTTTCCATCCAATATCGCAACGCCTTACCGCTTAAGTTCATATACGTGGAAGGTTTTAAGCAAAGGATGCTTCGGCCTTTTAATTTATAAAGGGCTACATCCCCTAACTTTTGGGTTTCAAAATGAAGTTCTTTTTCATTCGCCAAGGCGTCCAATATCTTAAAGCCGATATTATGCCGGGTTTCTGCATATTCTTCACCTATGTTTCCCAGGCCAACGATTAAATACTTTTTCATGGTGTCAATATTCGCAAATAAGGGCGGTTCAATGCCCATTAATTTTTTAAGAAACCTGTACATTTTAAATCTTTCAACGATTCCTTAAAAATACAAAAGCACCTCGATAATAAAACCGAGGTGCTTCTTGTTTTGGTAAATCAAGATTATTCTTGAGCAACTTCTTCAGCTGGAGCCTCAGCTCCTTCTGCACTTGCTTCTGCCCCTTCTTCATCAGTTTCTTCATCTTCATCATCCGTAACAATTGCGGTACGAGCAGTTTTAACTTGAACCACTGTTGTAGAATCTGGGTGAAGAATAGTAAAATCATCATTTAATAACGAGGAAACGGCAATGTTTTGTCCAATTCTAAGTTTGGAAATGTCCACGTCAAAGAAATCTGGTAATTTATCCGGTAATGCCTTAATGGCCAATTTTCTTTTTCTGAACAATAGACGTCCACCATTTCTAACTCCAGGGGAATTTCCTTGCAACCTAACAGGAATGTTCATGGTTACTGGTTTATCCTCGAATAATTGATAGAAATCTATGTGCATGATATTATCAGTCACCGGGTGGAACTGTATGTCCTGCATTACTGCGTTCACTTTGGTCCCATTTTCCAATTCAATTGCAACTGTGTGCGCATTGGCGGTGTAAACCAAGTCTCTGAACGCTAGTTCATCTGCTGAAAAGTGCAATGGTTTATCCCCTCCGTATACTACGCAAGGAACCTTTCCAGCATTACGTAGGGCCTTTGTCGACTTCTTGCCCACGCTTTCTCTTTCTGATCCTTTAATTGTAATTGACTTCATTATATATATTAAAAATTAATAATTCATAAGGTTGCCATTTCGCTTTTTGGTTACATCAAAAATTTTGACGAAATGGAATTGTTATTGTGAACTTTGTGCATTACGTCCGCAAATAAATTGGCACAGCTAAGTACTTTTACCTTGTCACTTTTTATTTCTAGGGGAATAGAATCCGTAATGATCAATTCCGTTAATTTTGATTTTTCTATTTTATCATATGCATTACCGGACAGTAAACCGTGGGTCGCAATGGCCCTAACGCTTATAGCACCTCGTTCCATCATCAAATCGGCTGCTTTGGTCAATGTTCCGGCGGTATCTACCATGTCATCTACCAAGACTACGTTCTTTCCTTGTACATCCCCGATCAATTCCATGTGGGAGATGATATTGGCCTTCGCTCTTTGCTTGTAACAAACCACCACATCGCTATCCAGTGCCTTGGAATAGGCATAGGCCCTTTTAGACCCCCCCATATCTGGGGAAGCTATGGTGAGGTTTTCCAAACCTAAATTTTGCAAATAAGGAAGAAACAGGGTAGAGGCGAACAAATGGTCAACGGGTTTTTCAAAGAACCCTTGAATCTGATCTGCATGCAAATCCATGGTAATAATACGGGTAGCTCCCGCAGTCTCCAGCATTTTGGCTACCAATTTTGCCGCAATGGGAACTCTTGGTTTATCCTTTCTATCCTGTCTGGCCCAGCCAAAATAAGGCATAACAGCCGTTATGTGACGTGCTGATGCTCTTTTTGCACCATCAATCATCAACAGCATTTCCATAAGGTTTTCAGGACCAGGATGCGTGGAACCAATAATAAAGATTCTAGCACCCCTGATGGATTCCTCAAAGGAAGGTTGAAACTCACCATCACTGTAGCGGGAAAAAATAACTTTGCCTAGTTCCACACCATAAGCCTTGGCAATTTTTTCCCCTAATACGGTACTTTGTGTACAGGCAAAAAATTTAGGTTCTGGTACGCTGTATGGCATGACTTAATTTATTGATACTTTCCTTGAAACGAATATGTGGGAGGTCACTACTTTGACTACCCTAAACATAGGGGTTTTCTAAGGAGGTGCAAATTTAGAAATTAATTTGTCTTGCTAAAGGATAATTGTTGAATTTTTTGATGTTTAAATAAAAATATTTTTTAGTTTTGCAGTCCTATTTTACAAGCTCGAGTGGCGGAATTGGTAGACGCGCTGGATTCAAAATCCAGTTCTTTCGGGAGTGTGGGTTCGATTCCCACCTCGAGTACAACAAGGAAAGCCGAGATTTATGTCTCGGCTTTTTCTTTTAAACTCTACACTGTAATTCTTTTTTTCTCTTGACATGCTCCAAAGTTAATTTAAACGAACACACTCTTATCTTATCGTCCAGTTAAATATAGTAAGTTCAAACATACGGGCAATTAATAACTTTTGTACCAAACAACGGTGACTAAAACAGTCAAAAGTTCTATTCATAGAATTTACTGTAATCTTTTCTTCCCCGCTCCCCGAACCTTGAAATATCGAAGACAAGAAACAGTTCCAAGGCCTTTGGTAAAAACATTTTAGAAGTATTACCAAATGGCATTCTATAATTTAAACCGAACTCAAAGGTTTCTAATGTAATACTGCTGGCAAAACCTATTTCTGTAAACGAAGCCGATTCCAAAAAACTAAAATGCTCATTGACGCCTAAGCTTACATTTCCCAATTGAAGGTCTTGATAAAAATCTAACCGTGTACTGGATCCTTGGAGTGATACGGTATTGAAAAAATACAAATAGGAGTATTCGGGTAATTTTAATTGACCATACTGGTTGATATTCCATTCATAACCGAACTGACCCGAAACCAACGTTTTCAAATTGACCCTATCCTCGCTTTCTTCCGAGGATAATTTTGGCTGATTCAAATGCTTGGCGGAAAGTCCAAACACCATATTCAAATCGTTGTGTATAAGGACCGACGCCCCTAGATCTAGATAACCCACAGTTCTTGAAGCTGCTGTAGGATCAATAGTATTTGCACTAATTTGACCAGAAAATATATCTATTTGATCTTGAAAGGTAAGATTGTTGAAATCGAACTTATAATTACTATATCCAGCCGTTATACCAGGGTACAATAACCATTCATTGGGCAATCGCAATTTATACATGTAACTGATGGCCGCAGAAGTGTAATTGAATCCACTATTTTTAAGGTTGTTATTGAACAGGTCTATCCCTAGTTCAAAATTATATTCCTCAAAAAAGGTAGAGCCAAAAGCATATTTATGCTGTGATTGATTGCCTTGACTCTGGTTGGCCAATTCTCCCAGGACTCCAATTCTGGTCTTCTCTTTAAAAGCATGAAAACTAGGGTTCACGAATACGGGGACCTTACTTAGGTTATGAATATATTTATCTTGGGCATTAGCGCCTAAGACTATAAAAAGGACTATAAAGGTTAGCTGCTTAAGTCTTTTGATCATTATCGTAAGATTGTGGCTTCGCCAGTTTCGGTTATTTGCTTATTGTCTCCTGTGGTGCCTACGAATATATATCTAAAGGATAGGTTTTCATATACATTGCCATTGCTGTAATTTCCATCCCATCCCCAATTTATAGGAAGGTCGTTATAGTCGTGGGCCGTACTAAATACCAGCGCACCCCACATGTCGTATATCTGGAAGGTAAAGGAGGAAATACCTGTAAACTCCCCTTGAAAATAATCGTTGATGCCATCCCCATTGGGGGAGAAAACATTAGGGAACATGACATCATAGCCAGAGCCTATCTGCACCGTCTGTACCATATCACTACTACACCCTTGGTCATTAAAAACACTAAGGGTAACATCAAAAACGCCGGGGAAATCAAAAGTATGGATGGTCAAGGTACCATCGGTTTCCGGGTCAACGGTAACCAAAGCGCTCCCATCCCCAAAATCCCATGTGGCATAAGCATAGTCACCTTCGCCAGTATTCAGGAACCGTACATCTTCTTTGGCCAATAATAGGCCCGTAACATCAAACTCCGCCGAACTATAAGTAAAATTCGGTTCGATAACATCAACGCTTAGTGGAGCGGTAAACCCACAGCCAAAATCATTGACCACATTCAAAGATCCATTAGCAACTGGGTCTGCAATTTGAATGGAATAGATATCCGGTGACGTTTCGATTCCTGGAACCAAAACCCCTTCGTAATAAAAGCTAAGGTCTCCACCCTGACTATTGAATATGGTTGCGGTAATGCTTCCAGGTTCTCCAGAACATAGCGAATCATCAAAATAAGGGCCATCAACCAATCGAAGTGATTCTGCTTTATTAATAGTAATCAGTTCTTGATATCTATATGAGGGATCGGTTGGCGCACATCCCGCAATAGTACTGGTAATGGTTAACCGAAGTCTTCCTTCAGGCAGATTGGTCAAACGTAACGTGTTCTGTCCTATTGGTGTAAAAACCGGATTTGGATCACTACTACTTCCTGGTTGCTCCTGTTCCCAGAGGATGTCATAGGGTCTATTGCCCCCATTGATGGTAATAGCTATGGCTCCGTCATCATCAGCGCCACAACTTACCGGGGTTATCGTTTTATTCACCATAATAGGGTCATAGGTTGGGGTAAAGGTGAATTCCAGTTCTTGAGATTCACAATTGTTCCCGTCAACAATGGTTAGGAAATAACTTCCGGATACTGCATCAAAGGTAGTGATATCCTGAGCCGAAAAATTATTGGGACCTCGCCATTCGAATAAATAATAGGGTTGATTGTTCGTGTCATAAAACGGTGTTCCCCCTGTAATTAAATTCTCGTCCAATGCGAACGGATAAACTCCTGAACATGGTTCGATTGTAAATGCCATTGTGCCGTTATACGTGATAGGTTCCGAACGCTGTAACGTGAAGGTCTGTACCGCGCACTGATTGGCATCGGTAACCGTAATCACATGACTATCATTCGAAAGTCCGGCGATGACGACTTGACTCGTGCTAAACGTAACTGCCGTATTCCCATCGACCGCATATTCGTAAGGTGCCGTACCTCCGCTCACTTCAACGGTAAAACTGCGTTGGGCATTCGCCGCATAACATTGTGTACCATTGGTGGTTACCTCTGTAGCACTAAAAACTTCAGGAGCCGTAATTACTATGGTCTGCCTAGCCGTACAGGGTGCATTTGGGTCGCTATTGATATCGGTTACCACAACCTCATAACTACCCGGACCTAGATTCGTTAAGTTAGTGCTATTGGTGGCAAAGCTTGTTCCGTTCTTAAACCAATTGATCTGTATTTGACTGCTGGCATCCGATGTTATTTGAATTCCTATTTCTGCATCGGTATCACCGGCACATTGTAATTGCTGGTTGACAACTTGTACATTCCGTATTTCCAAAACAGATTTGGATGCAATATTGGCCGTGTAGGTGGCAGAACATCCTATTTGATCTGTGACCGTCAATACATAAACCCCTGGAGCCAGGTTGTTGATATTTTGCGTGTTATATACCGCATTATCAGGACCTGTCCAACTAAAATTATAGGATGGTGTTCCCCCGGTTACCGTGGTGGCCCCGTTATTGAGGCTGATGCTACCATCGTTTTGTCCAAAACAAGTCACATTTTTAACGACCACCGAAGCTTCATCGAACTGAAGTCCGAGTGGAAGGGTCACCGATTTTGACTCGGCAATGGCACAGGTAGACCCTTTGACAGAAACCGTATAGGACGCGCCCCCGGTAAGACCGGTATAGGTAATACTCGGATTATTGGACGTATTTACAATAGTGGTTCCATTAGGCCGTGTTAAGGTAAAGGTAAAGGGAGCTATACCTCCGGTACTGTTGGCGGTCAACGCCGTATTACAGGTATCTGCAATATCCAAGGTGAGTTCATCGGGCTCGGTAATCAAGAATGGTTCTGAGGTAACCCCACAAAACTCGTTATAGACCGTCAAAAAATACACCCCTGCAGTCAAATTTGAAATGCTTAAGGTGGAGGCCGTAAACGAATTATCACCTGCCTTTACCCATTCATAGGTATTGGCCACCCTGTTTTCTTGCGTGATGACACTAGAGGCGCCAGCGTTCGTTGTACTGTTGGTACTTGCAAAGGCGGTAAAACCGACTCCGGTTATTTTGGCACTCAACAGTAATTCATTGGCGTTCGCCGATGCAATTACCGGACTCAATCGACTGCCGGTAGCAGAATTAATTTCCTGTACCAAGGCCTGAACAATTTCATCATTGTTCTGTGTCAAGTTTGAACCGTTCAAGGTCACTTGGTGCTCATAAACAATATTATCGATAATAATGCTGTACGTACTCCCCAGTTCAGGTGTTCCGAACAAGGTAACCGTATTGATCTGTTGCTGGGCCGTGTTGCCGCCCGTAATTCTTCCGTTAGGGATGATGATACTACCATCATCTCCACCAAAACAACTCACATTAGTGATATCATTGGCAATGATCGCATCGTTATCGATAATGGCGTAAGGTATGACCGTTACCAATACCGGTGACGTAGCATCGGTACAGTCGACCCCGTTCAAACTACTGGTAACGACCCTTTTAAAATAGGTCGATGTGGTCAAGGTCGTTGGTGGTAAAAAATTAGGCTGTGTAGCCCCGGCTACTTCCGTATACGTCTGATCATCTGGAGACGACCACCACTGGTAGGATAATTGTCCTGCACCCGTTGCTCCGTTTACCTCAACAAGAGCGGTGGGCTGACTCCCTTCACAAACCGACTGGTTGCCTACGATATCACCCGCTTCTACGTTGTTTACAATAACCTTAACGACGTTCGTTTCGGAAAAGCAAGTCAAATTGTTCAAGGAGGTTCGGGTGATCCTTCTCTTGTAAAACATGGTCTGTGTAGGTGCGGGAGGAGAATAAGAAGCCGTCGTCACCCCGGTATCATTGTAAATGACCCCATCTACGGAGGAGTACCATGAAATACTTTGGTCTCCAAAAGTACTACCCCCCGTCACTGTTAAAGAGGCTGGTACATCTCCTTCACAAATGGTCTGGTCACTGTTCAAGGTACCGGGAACAATCTCTTCTGCTACGGAAATGGTTATGGTATTACTATCCTCGATACATTCCACGCCGTTAAACGTTGAAATGGCCGTGCGTTTGAAATAGCGTGTAGGGAAACTACCCGCTTCTGGATCGTACGTGTTGTTTTCGGCGCCAACGATAATAGCCCACGTAGTATTATCCTCGGATGAATACCATTGGTAGCTGAGAACGCCCCTTGCCGTGCCTTCCGTTTCTGAATTTAACAAGGCAGGATCTTCCCCAAAACAAATTTGTTGATCTTCAGAAATGGTTCCTCCGGTCACATCGTTGATAAAGACATGAATGATATTACTGAAGCTTTCAGGGCCACATTGCACCCCTTCTACGGTAGCAATATACCCTCTACGATAATATTTATCGGCTGTAAGCGCGGTATTCGGAGCATAGGTTGCACCTGTAGCACCAGGAATAGCGGCAAACGCAGAGCCATCATTGGAATCGTACCACTGAAAGCTTAGGTTAGCTTCCCCTTCAATTAAAGAAACATCTCCCAAGGTCGGCGGTGTTTCTCCGGTACAAAGGGTAATATCATCACCGATTAAATCGCCTTGTGGCACCACTACTGTAATGGCATTACTGTTGACCTCACAGGTAGTGCCGTAAATATTTTCACTGTACGTTGCCCGTACAAATCTTGTGGTGGAATTTATGGCCGCCGTTGGTGTAAAATCTATTCCAGTGGCACCTGATATTGCCGCGCCATTGGCAAACCATTGATAGGTCAATGTGCTTCCGGTGGATGCGGTCAACTGTTGCATAGGACTTGGAACAGTACCCCTACAGACGGTCTCCAAACTGGAATCACCGCTAAAGTTGTTCGTCGTACCAATAGTTCCTCCTGTAGCACTACCGGCATTTATAAATTGCAAGGTATTACTAGTGACTTCACAGGAAACCCCATTAAGGGTAGACGTGGTTATTCTTCTATAGTAAATATCAGCATTTACGGTAGGGGCATCATATAAGGCTGACGTCGCACCAGAAATATCCGAAAAAGTAACATTATCGTTAGACACTTGCCATTGGTAACTCAAATTCCCTGAGGCGAGCAAATCAAAATTCACATCAAAAGCGGCTGGATCGGCTTGGTTGCAAATTTCAAAAGGATCCGTTGAACCATTGGAAAAGGTAATACGGTGGTTGGCAGCATCTTCAAAACGGTTAACATACACGATTACAGGTTGCGTAACGACATCGCAGGTTGTGCCTTGAAGTGTTGCGGTAGCCCTTCTTCGATAATAGGTTTGTAACTCATCTGTAATCGCTGGGGTATAGGTTGCCTGATCGGCTCCCGCAATGGTTCCCCATGTCGCATTGTCCAGTGAGCTCTCCCATGAATAGGTAATTGTGCCATTCGAAACCGCATCGGCCGTACTCGTTAGGGGTGGCACACTGGCACCCCCACAGACCGTTTGGGTCTGCCCGATACTTCCTTCCGATAAGGACAAAAGCGTTACCAAGGTGGGTGTGCTCATAGCGGTACAGGTATTACCCCCTGAGGTCTGGGTCACTTCCCTACTGTAATAGGTCGAAGCTGTTATTCCTCCAGAAAAACTTAAGGTTTCCCCGGTTTCTCCCGCTATAGGCGTATAATTCGTATTGTCTGTCGAAGAAAACCACTGAAAGGCGATGCCTGTGCCTGCAGCTGTTCCGTTGGTGACGCTTAACGTAGTCGGGGCTTCCCCTTCACAAACCGTTTGGGCGGCAGAACCATCACCACCGGAGATGGACCCGGCAACAGTAATGGTGATTTCATTGGTATAGGCCGTGCAGGTTTTTCCGTTCAAAACACTGGAATCCAATCTTCTGAACACCGTGGTGTTGGCCAACACTCCGGGTGTATAGGTAGCACCACTGGCCCCCGCTATCGAACTATAGTTCGCACCTCCATCGGTAGAGGATTCCCAAGCATAGGAAACCGTTCCTTCGGCGGAGGTATTGCTTAAACTAAGGAGGGTATTGGGTGCTTCCCCGGCACATATATCTTGATTTGAACCGATCACCCCTGCGGTAATGTTGTTTACAAATACAGTACTTTCCGTAGAAAAATCGGTACATACTTTTGCGTTATTGGAGATAATGGTCTGCCTTCTATACGTGGTCGTACTACTCGGCGTGGATGCAAAACTTAGGTTCGCATCGGTTTCCCCCACCATATTGGCAAAATTCCCCGATGTTTTGGACTGCCATTGGTAGCTGCTGTTTGCAGTGGCGGCACTAGCATTGGTAATGCTGATCGAACTAGGGATTTCCCCTGCGCAAAGGGTCTGGTCTGCCGAGGCATCACCACCATTAATCTCGCTCAAAACTTGAATGGTGATTTCGTTGGTAGTTTCCGCACAGGTAAATCCGTTGAGCTCAATGGTGTCCAGTCTTCTAAAGGATGTATTCTGCTGCAGGGCTCCAGGCTGGTAGGCGGTGGTTGTTGCCCCGTTTATGGCGAACCAAGTACTCCCATCAAACTGCTGCCACTGATAACTAATGGTACCTGTTCCCGTGGCATCAGCATCCGAATTTATAGCCGCTGGGGATTCATTATAACAAATGGTCTGGGTGCCGGAAATGCTGCCTACCTCAAAATTACTATAGGTAATGGTCGCTACCGTGCTCACCCCTTCACAACTAGCCCCAGAAACCGTGGTAATTCTTCTGTAGCGGCTTACCCCGGGCGTAATATTGCTACTGGCATTGAAATTAAGTTGCGTAGCTCCAGGAATATCTTCCCAAGTGCCTAAATTATCTTTTTGCCATTGGTAGGTTCCATTATTCTCCCCATTATTAACGGTCAACAACTGTAGCTCCGATAGGGTACAGATATTCTGGTCGGTCGTGGTGCCGCCAGCTACTACCGAATTGACCACAATGGTTACGGGTGGGGTTTCTTCAAAGCAGGTAACACCGTTGAATACGTTGGTAATCCTTCGTTTGAAAGAAGTGGTCGTCGAAAGGGTGCTGGGCTGATAAAAAGTGTCCGTCGCCCCGTTAATAATATCCCAAGTGCCGGTATCGTTCCGATACCATTGATAGCTGGCCGTACCGCCCACAGTAACCGCAACATCACCTGACGTACTTAATTGTTGTGGGGTTTCCGTCGCACAGATATTTTGCCCTGTACCCGAGGTAATACTTCCCGGGTATATTTCATTGACCGTAACCGTGGCGGTGGTACTGGTGAGGGTACAGGTTTCCCCATTTAGGGTAAAGGTTGTATTTCTTCTAAACCTACTAATACCGTTCGGGAAGGTATTGGTATCTATCACCAAAATTTCGGTATTGGAATTGGGAATGGCCGTCCAAACCCCGTTTTCCTGTTCTTCCCAATCGTATACCCTACTTTGTGTAACCGTGTCTCCGGTAATGCTTATGTTTTGAACATCATCCGTTTTACAAACTTGCTGGTCGACCCCTTGCCCGCCACTCAACGCGGTAAAATTGAGGGTCGCTAAGGTCTGACCATCGGTTAATCCATTGAGATTATTGGTATTTCCGTCGAGTACATAACTTAAGGTTCCGTCCGTTACGGTGCCGGACAGTAATTGTATACGCACATTTTCTAGGGTCAATTGATCTATACTGGCTTCCGCAACAACGGTCACGGTAACTTCCAATTTGGTATTGTCGCCCGTGGCCTGGGCCACTGTCGCACTGGTAATGTCCGTGCCCGAAATAGCCGTGGTGGTTGCCGTAATCTGAAAATTTGACGGAGCCTCTACAAAGAAGGTGTACGTGCCGGTCGTAAAATCGGTTGCCGCAGTTTCTGAAAGAACCACGTCGCCCAAAAGTAGTTCTGCCTGAGGTAAGGCTTCACCACAGGTGTCAAAATTTTCTTGTTGTACTGTCGTTGTTATTTGAGCGAGACCGTTCCAAGCAATAAGCTGAAGCGTAAAGGTCAAAAAGACCAATTTTACTATATATTTTGTCATTTTTTGCTTTGCGTTTTTGCAATGAGGCTAAAGTAAACACCATTTCTCATATACGTAGGAAATTACTTACTAACGTGAAATTGCCCTCCTCTATTGTACTAATCCCTTAATTATAATTAATTAAAGGGCTGCCTTTTAGAATATGGGTATGCGCTAGCATCTGTTTCCATGGAAGGCGATGTAGTTATAACCAGTGTTAAACTAAATGAGATTGAAACCTTAATATTAGAGTTGCCCCTCAACTAGTTCGTTGACCTGCGTACTGTTGCTATACGACAACTTGGTGTCATTGTTGAAGATTTTGCCCGTTGATTTTTTAAATCGAAATTTTTCTCTTTCAAATTATAGTCCAAAGGAAGCTAAGTGGTTTTTCTGTTATATGTAATCCGAAGTACCAAAGGAAAAGTACTACCACTTATTTGTCTAACTTTATTAAGAAGGACCTTGGTGGTTAGCATTTGTTTTAAAATTCACAAACTATTTATACACAAATAATGTTTTATTAAATTTTATAATATATTGTATTTCAATAATATAAATACAAATAGGGTCATTTTAAACCAAGAAAAAAATTACCTGTCACGCAGGAGGTCGCGGGTTCGAGTCCCGTCCAAAAAATACAACGAAGTTTTAATTATCAACAAAATATAATAAAGGGAAAAGGTTAAAAACCAAGATTGGCCATTATTAATATTTGGGAAAACTTAAGGCTAAAAGATTCTTTTTGAAAGTTTTGATACAAAATTCACGGTCAAAAACTTAAATTTATATTAAAGGTTGCAAATTTGGTTACACTTCAATTTCAGTTCTTTGAAAGGCCTAAGAATAAGGTGTTATGAACAATTATCGACACTTCTGCCTCGAGTACTTAAAGGAAAAGCCCTGTTAACGAAAGTTTCAGGGCTTTTTGATTTTTTAAGAATTGTTCTTCTTTTAATTGACCGAATAACTTACAAAGGCCAATTTTTTGCTGTCCGGGCTCCAAGAGGGTACGTTTATGGTTCCTTGACCCCCAAAGAAAACTGGGGTAATATCACGAATTTCCTTGGTTTCCACGTCCATAAGTCTGAGTTTGACCTGTTTTCCAAACAGGTGACTTTGTTTTTGGTCAGAGGTATAGGCGATATAAACAATCCATTTTCCATCAGGTGAGGGGTGTGGGAACCAATTGGAGTTTTCGTCAAAAGTCAGCTGTTCAGGTCTTTTACCATTTGCATTCATCCTCCAAATTTGCATGTGGCCTGTTCTGTAGGAATTAAAGCATATGTACTTTCCATCCGGGGAATACTCCGGACCATCGTCCAATCCCTCTGTAGTGGTTAGTCTTTTTTCCTTTCCGCCATTGACCCCTATGGTATACACGTCATAGTTGCCGTTACGTTCGGCACAGTAAGCCAAGGTGTTGCCGTTGGGGGACCAGCCATGCCAATATGATGGTACGTTAGCGGTTATACGCTTTGGTTTTCCACCCTTAATGGGCATAATGAAAATGGCCGATTTACCAGATTTGGAGGATGGGTTGTCTTTATCGTTGTGGCTTATTGCCAACCACTTATTATCTGGAGAAATGCCATGGTCATTGTTACACTGATCGGCAAAACCGGTATCTAGAAGGTCTAATTCTTTCGTTTTAAGATCCAAGGTATATAATTTGCCTTTACTGTTCACGATCAAATAACCGTCCGGATGCCAGTTGGGTGCTTCAAAATGTTCATTAATACGCAGTACTGTCTCAATTCGGCCAGTTTCTATATCAACGGTTTGGATGTAACTGGTGGTGTCTATCTTATTTTCAGGTGGATGGTTATAAAAATGCATGGACTGGCCAACGAGCTTCCAATCATCATTGAATTTTTCCAAAAAACGTACCTCATAGGAAAGCGTCTCCTTACCTTGCGTATCAACCGAAACCTCGTCATGGCCAACCCATGCCGTATGTTCACCGATATGCATTTTATGATTGAAATGAAAGGCAAATCCACCGTTTCCAATCATATTGGGCGAAGGATTTATCACCATCTCAATAGGAATGTTTATTAAATTGCCGTCCGCTGTTGACATGGCCATGATACCATTTGGGGTAGCTTCCCAGCATTCGGCATGCTTTTCTTTATTGCCAAGACGCCAAGTGAGTCCCTCCTTTTCCAATAGCCTAATAATTTCTACGGAATCTTTTTCTATTTGGGAATACAATGCGTTACAAACAAGGATAGCAAAAAGGGGTATCCAATTTTTATGAAATAGCCTTGATTTGAAATTAGCCCAAAGATTCAGGTTTTCTTTCATGGTAATCTGTATTATGCACTTGTTATAAAAGTACATTTTAATTACACTAAACCTTACTTATTTAATTTATAAAGGTGAATAAACCTGTAAGTTCCCCTTTACTTATTCACACTAATCATAACAGCCTCACAACTCTGAAGATCTGAATTCAGGATTAAATTTTCCGACTTTGTTCCATCCGAAATTTCAACCGAAACCGTATTTGGCGGGGCATCGCCCAAATTGTGTGCGTAGAGGAACAGGTCGTTGGATTTATTAGGGTTCAGCTTCACCTTAAATTCCCGCTTGTAATAGGTCAAATAGTGTTTGGATACAACCGGGGAACCGTTTAGGTATATGGATACAATGTCCCCGTCCTGCCTTCCATGGTCCCAAATTTTAATCGTTATGTTTTCATTGCTGAACGATAGTTCTTCGGTATAGGAAATTTTTCGACCATCGAACTGTTCCCTCATTGAAGGTTTGGGCTTGGGGCTTTCCTCGGTGGGTACAGTGCTTAAAGTCTGAACCGGTTCCTTCTTTTCTTTCCTATTCCTTTTCCTTTCTTTTTTCGTAAGTCCTCTTTTTGCTTCCTCGGCCATCTGATGCTTTTTTTTCCGTTCATCAGATGCTTTGTTGGTAATGGAAAAGAAAGGGGTTACGAATTTTGCAATATTGTACTTATCGTCCGGAAACAATTCTATGCCCACCACTTGGTATTGATTTCCGGAACCAATGTTTTTGGCAAGTTCAATCCCAATGGCGCTACCCGTATTTTTGAAAGACCCCAGTTCTTGAACGACCATTTCATTTCTTACAAGAAAAAATCGAATGGATTTTTCTGGGCCAATATTTTCTGTAGTCCACTCCAAGGAAACTTCCTGTGGTATGTTCCAAACAGTAGCCTGAGAAGGGTTTGTAATTTGAATTCGTGACTTTTCTCCTTGACAAAAACCGAATTTTAGGCTAAAAAAAATAAAAAATATAATCAGGTGGGATTTCATAAAAAAGGACTGTAAGGGGGAAATCATTTTTTCATCAATTAATAAAACTATAAAAAGTATTGATTTTTATGATAACGCCTTTTATTCTAAAATGTTGGATGGAATCATTCTAATCTCTAAAACCCACATATTTGTTCTTCATAATTGACTGACAGTAGTATTATGTGTATGGAAAACACTATTTTTATAAGATTGACTAAAACAACTTAACTATGGCAACGAGAAGAAAATTTTTGGAAAATATCGCAATTTCATCCATAGGGGTGTCATTATTGAGTAATCCCACGAGTCTTTTGGCCTCGCCAAAGGAAATCTACGAGGGCCCTATGCTAAGGGTGGCCATTATGGGCTTGGGGAGTTACGGCACACGGGTGGCAGAGGCTATGCAAGATTGCAAAAAGGCTAAATTGGTAGGTGTTATTAGCGGCACCCCATCTAAAATTACCGATTGGCAATCCAAATACGGTATTCCTAAAAAGAACTGTTACAATTATGAAAATTTTGATGCCATAAAGGATAATGACGATATAGATGCGGTGTATGTCATTACACCTAACGGTCTACATTGCGAACAGACGATTCGAGTTGCAAGAGCCGGTAAACATGTCATTTGTGAAAAACCTATGGGAATCAATGCCGAGGAAGGTCAGAAAATGGTGGATGCCTGCAAGGCGGCGAACGTTAAGTTATTGATCGGTTATCGGATGCATTTTGAGCCTAAAACGGTACATGTTATCCAAATGCGCAAGGATGACAAATTTGGTCAGCCCAAGTTTTTTCAAGGTCAGTCCGGATTTGTAATCGGAGACCCAACGCAATGGAGATTAGATAAGGAACTTGCCGGTGGCGGTGCGATGATGGATATTGGAATTTACTCTATTAATGGTGCAAGATATATCCTAGGTGAAGATCCAATATGGGTGACCGCACAAGAAACCAAAACTGACCCTGTTAAATTTAAGGAAGGAGTGGACGAGACCATACAATTTCAGATGGGTTTTCCCAGTGGTGCCGTGGCCAATTGTCTATCTACCTATAATATGAATAATCTGGACCGTTTCTTTATGACCGGCTCCAAAGGATGGATGGAGATGAAACCATCCACTGGGTATGGGCCCATCCAAGGGCGTACCCATAAGGGAGAATTGACTCAACCTCATGTAACACACCAAACCTTACAAATGGACGGGATGGCGGAACTGATTTTCAATGGAAAACAACCTATTGTACCGGTGGACGGTGAGGAAGGAGTTAAGGATATGAAAATCATCGATGCCATTTTCAAAGCGGCAAAGACTGGTGATAAGGTTGAAATCAATATTTAACAACCGTCCATATAACCAAGCTAATTGGAAATATATCGTTGAATTGATTTAGCGAACCAAGTTTGTCAATGGCTCCCCTTTTGAAAATTGAATGATGTTCAAAGCTGCCAATCTGGACATTTCGTTGCGAGCTTCAACGGTTGCGGAACCTATGTGTGGGGTTACCGCAACGTTTTCCATATTTAGCAAGGGATTGTCCTTTTTCATGGGCTCGGGATTGGTAACATCCAGACCCGCACCCCAAATGAGATGGCTTTGTAAAGCCTCGATGAGGCTTTTCTCATTGTGGATCCCTCCTCTGGCAGTATTTATAAAAATGGCCGAAGGTTTCATTTTGGAAAAGGCATCGGCATTGAACAATCCCTTTGTTTCATTTGAAAGCCCGGCATGAACGGATAGTACATCGCTTTGCTTCAATAATTCCTCAAAGGATACGTAGCTGGCATTCAGCTCTTTTTCCATCTCTGGGTTGGGTGTCCTGTTATGATAAATGACTTTCATGTCATAGGCCCCGCGGCAACGTTTGGCGAATTCGCTTCCTATTCGTCCCATTCCAAAAATGCCTACAGTTTTTCCCTTGAGCTCCATGCCTAAATTGGCTTGTGGCCTAAAATGTCCCCAATTTCCGGATATGATGGTCTTATGCATGTAGAACATTTTTCTGGAGACGGCCAACATCAGTCCAAAAGCGATATCGGCGGTAGCATCGGTCATGGCATTTGGGGTATTGGTAACCGGAATACCAAGCTCTGCCGCTTTTTTCAAATCGATATTGTTATAACCTACGGCAAATTGGGAAATAAGCTTCAGATGTTTATTCCGTTCTAGAAAATCGGCATCCAACGCATAAATACTAGAGGATAATAGTATATCGTGTTCCTGGGTGGCTTGGATGAGCTGTTCCCTGGTCATGGGGATATCATTCGTCCAAACAGTAACATCCAACCCTTCTTTTTTAAGCATTTCTATACATAAGGGGGGGAAGTTCAAGGAAACCAATACCTTCATAGTTGTAGTTTTTGGGCTAGTTATAGGGTAATAATTCTATTTTCCTAAAATCAATGGGATGGCTGTTGGACTGCAGGGAAATATATCCGCTTTTTACCGTGGAATCACCCTCCTTGATAAAGGTCTGGGCAAATTCATTTTCCGGGTCGTACACGGGATTGGCGTAGCTCATGATTTCTTCCCCGTTTACAAAATGCTTCATTTTTCCGTCCCGTACATCGATCTCAGCGGTAACCCATTGGTCACCATGAAACGTTTTGGGGACTTTGGCCGGATTGCAGAACAGGTCGCTTCGCACCCCGTCTATTTCTATCTTCATTCCAATACCGCAAATAGCGCCCAATGGTCTGTCCTCGGTTCCATTGCCACCATGTAGATTGTATTCTAGGCAAATGGGGAAGCCTTGGTTCAATTGTACGGTATTGGGCGGTTGGGTATGTATCTGTACCCCGCTGTCCTTATAGCCCCACTCGGGAGCACCGGGAGCGGTTTCGCCCACAAATCGATACTCTACTTTTAATCTATAATTGGACAGTTCCTCATCATAGAAAAGTGCGCCGAAGCGCTCGCCAAATTCGGGTCCGTATCCGTCATAACGTATTTTTAAGATGCTGTCTTCTACCCTAAAGGTGTTTCCAAAATTCTCCCCTAACGGGTATCCGTTTATCTTCATGGTCCAACCGTTAAGATTTTCACCATTGAAAATAGATATCCATTGGTCTTTGGGTTGTTCCGAGATAGTTTTTTCAACCTCTTTTTTATTGTCCTTACAACTGGTGAAACAGATAAAAGCGGTAAGCAAAAGACCTTTGCAAAGAAACGCGATAGGTTTCATCATTTTTTTCAATTTTTGGAATGGTTTTTAAAAGTAATCATATTCTCTATGAAATGATGTAAAATAAAAATGGAATATTTCCAATAATATGGATTTATTCCATAAATTAGTCTTCCTTTTTCGGTTTAAGAATGGACAAGACTATTTTACATTTAGATTTGGATACGTTTTTTGTATCCGTAGAGCGCAGACTGGACAGTAAACTGCTGAAAAAGCCGATTCTCGTGGGCGGGCTGAGCGACCGTGGCGTGGTAGCGGCGTGTAGTTATGAGACCCGTGGATATGGTGTGCATTCCGGGATGCCCATGAAAATGGCCAAGGAACTTTGCCCTGAAGCGGTACAGATTAGGGGAAATGCGGGCACTTATAGTCAATTTTCAGATGTGGTCACCGGTATTATCAAGGAAAGCGTACCCCTTTTTGAAAAGTCCAGCATCGATGAATTTTATGCGGATCTTACAGGGATGGACCGCTTTTTTGGTGCCTATAAATATGCCTCGGAATTGCGGCATAGAATTACCAAAGAAACCGGACTTCCCATTTCCTTTGGCCTATCTGTGAACAAAGTGGTCTCCAAAGTGGCTACCAACGAGGCGAAGCCCAACAATCAATTAAAAATAGATTATGGCCTGGAAAAGCCCTTTTTGGCTCCCCTGTCCATAAAAAAGATTCCCATGGTAGGCGATAAGACCTATCAAACGCTTAGGAATTTAGGTTTACGCCAGATACGCACTATACAGGAAATGCCTATGGATATAATGCAGCGCGTACTAGGTAAAAATGGCACGGTAATTTGGAACAGGGCCAATGGTATAGACGATACCCCTGTCATTCCGTTTTGTGATCGCAAGTCTATCTCTACGGAGCGTACTTTTGATCGGGATACCATAGATGTAATAAAATTAAAGGGGATTCTTATTGCCATGACGGAGAATCTGGCCTATCAGCTTCGTAGGGGAGAAAAATTAACGGCCTGCATTACGGTAAAAATTCGCTATTCGGATTTCAATACCTACTCCAAACAGCTACGGATACCCTATACCAGTGCAGACCATATCTTGATTCCCAAAATCTTGGAACTGTTCCGGATATTGTACAATCGAAGGTTGTTGGTGCGACTGATAGGAATTAGGTTCAGTCATTTGGTATCGGGAAATTATCAGATCAATCTTTTTGACGATACCGAGGAACGGTTGAACCTATATCATGCCATGGACCATATCAGAAATCGTTTTGGGGAAAAAAGTATCGTCAGAGCTTCCGCCATGGGAAAAAATACTATTGGGCGCATGCACAATCCGTTCGATGGTCGGCCACCGATTGTATTGGCGCATCGGAAACAGTAAAAATTAGTTATTGGTTTTTAGTTGTTAGTTTTTAGAAATAGATGTTATTGATTACCAACAACGAACAGCCAACAACCAGTAGTTTTTGAATTTGAATTTGAATTTGAATTTGAACTTGATACTTGAACTTTTAAGGAAATAGTGAGGAAGTGAAACAATGTTTTTGCTTGGCTAGCACCAGAAACCTGAAACTTTGAACTTAACACTTGAACTTGAACTTGTGTTTTTTTGCCAACAACCAACAACCAACAACCAACAACGAACAACGAAAAACCAGAAACCAGAAACTTTGAACTTAATACTTAAACTTGAATTTGTCCCTTGTATTTGAATTGCCACACATATTACAGTCTGCGCTACGGAACTTTTTCCGAGACGGAACTTTTGGATTTGGCGCAAAGGAACGGGGTTACAAAATTGGTGCTTACGGATATCAACAACACGTCCGCAGGTCTCAATTTTGTGAGGAAGGCACCTGAATATGATGTGACACCCTTGTTGGGAATCGACTTTAGAAATGGGGTTGATCCATGCTTTATAGGTATTGCCAAAAACAATGAAGGTTATCTGGAGCTGAACAATTTTCTATCGGAGCATTTGCACAAGGAAAGGAAGCTACCTACAATTGCACCAAAATTCAGTAATGCCTATGTGGTTTACCCTTTTGAGCAGGTACTCCGTAATGAGATGTATTCCTTTTCCGATCAGGAGTTTATTGGTATATCGATTGCTGACCTGAGACGCTTGCCATTTTCAAGGTTGTTGCGGTTAAAGGACAAATTGGTGGTGCAGCAACCCGTGACTTTTAGGCATAAGAATGATTTTAACACCCATAGGTTGTTAAGGGCTATTGATAACAATGTGCTGTTGAGTAAATTGGACAAGTCCGAAGAAGGTAGCGAGGAAGAAAAAATGTACTCCATTGAAAATTTGGCCGCCGCCTTTGCAGAATACCCCTTTATTCTGGAGAATACGGATGGTTTGTTGAAATCATGTTCCATTCATTTTGATTTTTCAAAGGATAGGAAACCACAAAATCTACAGACCTATACGGGAAGTAAGGAGGAAGACGAAAAAATGATTGACCGTCTCTGTCAAGAAGGGCTGTCCTACCGGTATCCTGATGGGGGGGAGGGTATTACCGAAAGACTCAATAAGGAGTTGGGACTTATTAAGGGCATGGGTTTCGTATCCTACTTTTTGATCAATTGGGATATTGTTACAGAGGCCAGAAGGCAGGGAATGTATTATGTAGGCCGTGGTAGCGGTGCCAATAGCATTGTAGCCTACCTACTTCGGATTACCGATGTGGATCCCATGGAACTAGATCTTTATTTTGAACGTTTTATAAACCTGTACCGGGCCAATCCTCCTGATTTTGATATTGATTTCTCGCATCATGATCGTCCAAAGATTACGGAGTATATTTTTGAACGTTTTGAGAACGTAGCACTTTTGGGAACGTACGTAACCTTTAAGGAAAGGGGAGTCATCCGTGAACTCGGAAAAGTATTTGGATTGCCCAAGGATGAGATAGAATTTCTTTCCGAAGGAAGGTATAACGTTTCCCAACTGGATGAGGTTTCGCGCTTGGTGCTCAAATATGGTCGTTTGATCATGGATATGCCCAATTATTTGAGCATACATGCCGGGGGTATCTTGATCAGTCAAAAACCGCTACACTATTTTTCGGCCACCCACCTACCACCAAAGGGATACCCTACCACACAGTTTGATATGGTCATCTCCGAGGATGTAGGTCTATATAAATTTGATATTCTGGGCCAAAGGGGATTGGCCAAGATTAAGGAAGCTTTGCAAATCATTGAATATAACCGACCCGATGCACTCAAGGCCATCGACATCCATGATGTTAAGAGGTTTAAAAAAGACCCAAAAATCAATGGTTTGATTAAGACCGCCCAATGTATGGGGTGTTTTTATGTGGAATCCCCGGCCATGCGTATGCTGTTGAAGAAACTGGAAGTGGATAATTACTTGGGGCTTGTCGCTGCCAGTTCCATCATCCGTCCGGGAGTTGCCAAAAGTGGTATGATGCGGGAATATATATTACGACATCGTGAAGAGGGGAGGACGCAAGAAAACGCACATCCTGTGATGTTGGATATCATGCCGGATACCTATGGGGTAATGGTATATCAGGAAGATGTGATCAAAGTAGCGCATCATTTTGCAGACCTTGATCTGGGCGAAGCCGATGTTTTAAGGCGGGGGATGAGCGGAAAGTTTCGGTCACGGGAAGAGTTTGAGAAGGTACGCCTAAAGTTTATAGATAATTGCCGTAAAAAGGGAGAGCCCGACAGTATCATTTTTGAAGTTTGGGAGCAGATTGCCAGCTTTGCGGGATATGCTTTTGCCAAGGGACATTCGGCCTCTTACGCCGTGGAGAGTTATCAGACATTGTTCCTACGGGCATATTATCCATTGGAGTATATGGTGGCCGTGCTTAACAATGGAGGTGGATTTTACCGTACGGAATTCTATGTGCACGAAGCCCGTATGTTGGGTGCGAGTATACATCCTCCCTGTTTAAACAGCAGCAATTACAGTAACGTCATTTATGGGAAATCTATCTTTTTGGGACTAGGTTGTCTAAGGGATTTGGAAACCCGCGTCGCGGAACGTATTCTAAAGGAAAGAATGCTTTCCGGAAAGTTTATTTCTTTGGAAGATTTTTTGGATCGTGTGGTTATTTCCATAGAACAGATCAGTATTCTTATCCGTATCGATGCATTCCGATTTACGGGTACAAATAAACATCAATTGTTGTGGAAGGCGCACTTGTTCTTGAACAAGGGGGCCAAATTGGAACATCCCAAGCTCTTTCCTGCAGTCCATCAAAATTTTCAGATTCCCCAGCTGCACACCCATAATCTAGAGGATGCCTTTGCACAATTGGAATTATTGGGCTTTTGTTTGTGCAGTCCGTTCAAGCTATTGGCCAAACCTCCTAAGAATAATCGATGTGCTAAAGACCTGGAACGTTTTTTAAACCACAGGATCGATATTTATGGTTATTTGGTAACGGTAAAAAACACGAAAACCCATACAGGAAAACGCATGTACTTTGCCACCTTGGTTGATCAAGAGGGAACCGTTTTTGATACGGTGCTGTTTCCGCCCGTAGCGGCCAAGTACTATTTTAGGGGCAAGGGTATATATCGGTTTTATGGTAAGGTGGTGAGCGAATTCGGTTTTTTGAGTATCGAGGTAATTAAAATGGAAAAACAGGACTATGTACAAGATCCCCGTTATGCAGATATGAAAACCAGTACCAAGATTTTTTCCAACAATGCGTTGTTGCTTTCAAAGACTAATCCTTCCGATAAGCTTCAGTTAGAAGATTAAAATTGAATTTTTGCCCCCTACTTTATTGGCAGTCGACATCAACGAATACGAAAATTGGTATAGAACCAGGTTTTTAATAAAAAAGAAGTAACAAGGTGTAAATGGCAAGAAGAATAAAACACTTTTTCATAATGTAATTTGTTTGGTGTTATTTAATTCTGAGACTAATTTAAAGACACCTACCTCTTTTTCAACAAACTCTTCGAACACCTGTGGGAATTAATCGGTCAAAACCACTTTTGTTTCTTCAGAAGACCAAAAAGTGTGGTTGAAGTGCTTCGTATTTAACATTCTTTAATTAATCAAAGCTTAATATATAGGTAACACCGCTGTGGCCTTACAGGAATTATTTTTGGCCCGTAATGAAAATGAATAAAAAGAGCCTGCGGCAACAGGCTCTCTAAAAAAGTATCGAAAATCAATAAAAATTCAACACTTAAACTTTATGTATTTTAAAAACCGACTATCCAAGGTCGTCCTAACTTCTTTAGTGGCGATTTTAGGAAACAGTTTCTTACGAGGAAACTCAAAAACCACTAGTAAATGTATTGAAAAAGAATCAGTATCCATAACAGATGTTAAGGGTTCTTTTCTTTTTGACGTTCAAAACTCGGTAACCGGACAAATTACGGATGAGACGGGAGCACCTCTCCCAGGCGCTTCGGTCATGGAAAAGGGCACTACCAATGGTACCATTACCGATTTTGATGGAAACTATGTTATAAACGTAGCGCAGGGTGCCACTTTGCAAATATCCTATTTAGGATATACACCTAAGGAAATTACCGTTGGAAATAATAACACCATAGACGTTCAATTAGAGCCAGATGCTACACAACTGGATGACGTGGTGGTCATTGGTTATGGTACACAAAAAAGATCTGATGTAACTGGGGCCATTGCCTCGGTCAAAAGTGAGGACTTTAATAAAGGCGTGGTTACCAACCCGGGTGAGTTGTTGCAGGGTAAAATGGCAGGTGTGAACATTACTGCAAATAGCGGTGAGCCCGGTGCCTCACAGAATGTCATTATCAGAGGTATTGGTAGTTTGCGATCCGGTACTCAACCGCTGTACGTAGTGGATGGTTTTCTATTGGATAATTCTTCCAATGGAGTCGCTACCAATCCTTTAAATTTTTTAAACCCTAGTGATATTGCAAGTATAGACGTACTTAAGGATGCAAGCGCCACTGCAGTTTATGGGTCAAGAGCCTCAAACGGGGTAGTGGTCATTACAACTAAACGGGGTCGGGCAGGAAAGACCGAGATGAATCTTTCATTGTCCACTGCGGCATCCTCTATGTCTAACAAAATCAATGTCTTTGATGCCGATGAGTTTCGGAACCAAGTAGTAGCAACTGGAGGTTCTTTAGATGATTACGGAGGAAATACAAACTGGCAGGATGAATTGTCCCAAACAGGCATCACCAATAACCTTAATTTATCCATGAGTGGTGCAGGTTCGGAGAAGTTCAACTATTTCGCTTCCCTGGGATATCAAGACCAAGAGGGAATCCTCAAGAACAGTAATTTAGAACGTTATTCCGGCAAGTTGAACATGACCCAAAAGGCGTTCAATGGCAAGGTTAATATCGATTATAATCTGACGGCTTCCCATACTGAAAATTTACGACCTGATATAAGACCAATTATTTCAGATATGCTGGCACTTAATCCAACTGTACCCACCTACACAAATGGGGAGCCTACCTTGTTGAATACCAATGCGCTAAACCCGATTGCTAGATATAATATTTTTAGCGACCAGGCGGTAAACAATAGAATATTGGCAACTATTTCACCTTCTGTGGAGATTATCAAAGGGCTAACCTATAAACTGAATTTTGGCATCGACTATTCTGCTACTACGAGAGACAGGCAATACAAACCTTATACCTCAGTGGTAAACGAATCTGATATTTCAAACGGGGATGTCGTGACCACAATAAGTTCCAACTCCAATCAGCTTACGGAGAATACGCTTACCTATAATTGGAATCGAGACGTACATAACCTATCGGTTTTGGCGGGTCATTCCTATCAAAAGTTTATGGATGAGACCCGCTTAATATCCTATCGAGGATTTGCCGATAACAATATTGAGCCAATCTATCAGGATCAAACAAGTTCGGACACATACCCAACTTCGGTGAATTCCTCTGCCGTAAAGAACGAGCTTCAATCGTACTTTGGACGAGTAAACTACGGATACGACAATAGATATTTACTTACGGCTACATTCCGTGCAGATGGTTCCTCAAAGTTTGGTGACAATAGAAAATATGGTTATTTCCCGTCTTTTGCACTTGGCTGGAACATCAGCAACGAGAACTTTATGGCCGATTCATTTTTCGACAATCTAAAATTGCGAGCTAGTTGGGGGCAAACGGGTAACCAAGAAATTCCATCCAAGATTACAAAGGCCAGTTATTCCGAAGACCGTTTAATTTCAGGTGGGGAGAGTCTAAATACATACCCTATAGATACCGATGCTACTTCCATAGACGGTTACCCTTACGGCATTGTATATACTCGTTTGGCGAATCCGGACCTTCAATGGGAGGTTTCTACCTCTGTAGGTGTAGGTATCGATTTTGCACTGTTGAACTACCGTTTGTCCGGTACCTTGGATTATTTCAACAAGCAGTCTTCCAACATATTATTGGAGGTTGTGCCTGCCGATCCTGTAGAGCCAACTCCAACCTATTGGAGCAATATAGACAACATGAAAATTCAGAACAATGGTATTGAATTGGCCTTGGATTATAGCAGCGATGCTACACGTGATTTCTCGTATAACATTGGGGGAAATATTACTTACATTCAAAACAAGGTTAAGGATTCTCCCTACTCCGTGTTAACGACTGGGTCTGCCCAGGGATCTGGCCAAACGGGAGCAACTATCAATGGGTATATTAATGGAGAGCCTATAGGTTCTTTCTATATGTTTCAATTTGAAGGTATTGAATCGGATGGTCTTAACCAGTTTAAGGACATCAATGGCGATGGGGCCATTTTAGATGATGACCGTTCCGTAGTAGGTAGTGCCATTCCAAAATTTACCTATGCCTACTACCTCAATTTTAAGTATAAGGCTTTTGATTTGGGATTAAACTTTAATGGTGTATCCGGTAATAAAATCTATAACCATACTAAAATGTCGTTATTCACGAAGGCACAATTGTCTAGGTCTAACAATACAACGGATTTTGCTATACAGTATCCTAACGAGTCTACCAGTAACTCCAATACCGTGTCCACGCGTTATTTGGAAAATGGTTCTTTCCTAAGGTTGAATAACGCCACCTTGGCTTATAACCTCTCAGCAGAAAATATAGGACTTGGAGATTTCGTACAAAACATTCGTTTTTCGATAACCGGACAGAATCTTTTTACCATTACAGATTATTCGGGCTTTGATCCTGAAGTTAATACAGGATCCACTTCCGGAGGTATACAGACGTTTGGAGTGGATTATTTTACCTATCCGAAGGCAAGGACTTTTCTGGTTGGACTTAACCTTACCTTTTAATCAATCAACGATTTTAAAATAGAAGTATAAAACAGTACAAAATGAAAAATAAAATTTTTAGCAAAAATCTTCCATTTATAATTTTTCTATTGGCATTCTTTGGATGTACGGATTTAGAGGAAGAGATACTTGATGAATCTTTGACAGGTACCGGCGAAGCAGAAGTGGTTAGTGGTTCGCTAGCCCCGGTTTATGGTAACTTAAGGTATGTTTGGCAACATACAAAGAACTTTGGCTTGCAAGAAGTTGCATCGGATGAGGGAATACTTCCCTATCGCGGTGGTACGGACTGGTATGACGGGGGTAAGTTTATAGCGGTACATCAACATTTAATGACACCTGGCAACGGTTTGGTAGGGGATACCTGGAATTATATTACGGCAACGCTTTCCAGGTCCGTAATTGCCATTGAGAGATTGCAACCGGAGGCCGATGCGGGTAACTCCAAGGCACAGCAGGCAATATATGAAATGACGGCAATGAAGGCATATTTGAATTTGCTGGCCTTGGACAACTGGGGCTTGGTCTTCAAAAAAGAAAGCTCCGACCAAATTTCTGAAATCCTAAGAGCTCATGAAGCGGTAGATTATATTGAAGGGGAACTTTTGTCCGTTGTGGATTTGGTTTCTACCGATACGGATCCGGGAAGGTTAAATCAATACTCCGTAAAGGCGCTATTGGCCCGTTTATATTTAAATGCCGCTGTATATCGCAATCCTTATGGAACTCCAGATTTTCAACAGGCGGACATGGATAAGGTAATTCAATATACCAATGACATTATAGCAGGTCCCTATTCCTTGTCTTCGGAATATTTTGAGCTTTTTAACGATGACAACCACAATAATCCCGAGTTGATATTTGCTTTGGACCAACGAGGTGTTTTACAAACGGAGCATAGCCGATGGGCCTACTGGTCCATGTCCGGTGATCAGGTACCAAGACCGGAAGTGCCAAGTTCAAGGGGAACAGATGCGGTCGCTGCCACACCTGATTTTTATCAGACATGGGTAGATGCCTATGGGGATATAGATCCAGCACAGGCGGATGCCCGATTCTTTCAGGAGAATACTATGATTCCAGATGAACTTAGGGATCTTACAGGTGTAGACCCAACAAATGACCAAGATCATTATTACTGTGTAAAGGCGGAGGATTTTCAGGTAAACAGAGGAATACTTCGTGGAATTATCTGGGGGCCTAGAAAGGATGAAAGCGGAAACATTATGACCTGCGACGATGGTACGGTAAGAATATATCCCGTTATCAATAGAAGAACCAGTGGGGCCGATATTAAATACGTAGATCATAATCTACAGGTCGATTTTACGGCCGAAGGAAGTCTGCACAATACGGGATATCGTTTTTCGAAATATCAATTCAGTAAAACGGGAACCAACTGTTGTCATTATAGCAGTGTAGATTTAGTGCTGATTCGATTGGGGGAAATTTATTTAATGCGCGCCGAAGCCAAACTCAGAAATGGAGATGTGGCTGGCGCCCTTGCCGATGTGAATACATTAAGAACGTCCCGAAATGCAAGACCGAACCAAACACCTGAGGCGTTGGATGCCGTTGATTTGGATATATTATTTCGTGAGGCAGGATTTGAGCTTTATTGGGAAGGTTTTAGAAGAAATTACCAAATCCGATTTGGCAAGTACGAGGACAGTTGGACAGAAAAGACCGATAGCGATGTGAACAAAAGACTATTCCCTATTCCTCAGCAAGCCATCGATGGGGCTTCTAGTGAGGAAGGCTTTTTGGTGCAAAACCCGGGGTATTAATAATTGCTTAATGAGAGATGTAAAATACAGTCGGGATTGTTTTTCCGGCTGTATTTTACTTTTCTAGAGTTCCAAACAGATACTTAAATCAAACCAATATTATGAAAAAGTATAGTCAAACACTGATCTTTTTCCTTTATATACTGCCATTGATGTGTATTTCCCAAATAAAGGAGATGGGAAAACTAAGGTTGAATGAAATTCAGGTAATCGGGAGTCATAATAGTTATAAAATAGCCATTGAGAAACCTTTGTGGAACTATCTTTTTCAGCAAGATTACATGATGGCCAGGTCCCTGCAATATGAGCACTTGACCTTAACGGAACAATTGGAATTAGGACTTCGAAATTTGGAATTGGATGTTTTTCATGATCCAAAAGGTGGTTATTACAAATACCCCGCTGGCCTAGAAATCGTAAAGGCTTCCGGAAAGAAGCCTTTGCCTTTTGACGTTGCTAATAAATTGGATGAACCGGGGCTCAAGGTATTTCATGTTCAGGATATAGATTTTAGAAGCCATCAATTGCTATTTAAAGATGCCCTGAAGGAATTATTGGTCTGGTCCGGAGAGCATCCAGAACATATACCAATTATTATCACCTTAAATACCAAGGACGGCAAAATATCCCGCTTACGAGATCCGTTGACTTTTGATGCCGATGCCTTGATTCAATTGGATTTGGAAATACGGGACGTACTTTCCGAAGAAAAATTGATTACACCAGATTTGGTACGGGGAAACAGCACTTCCCTTGAAAAGGCAATTTTAGGCCGTGGGTGGCCACGCCTTGAAAAGGTAAGAGGGCGTTTTCTTTTTGTCCTGGATGAAGGTGATGAGAAAGGCAATCTTTATCTTCAAAAATTTCCAGAACTAAAAAACGCAGTGCTATTTTTGAACAAGCAAGAGGGAAGTCCTGAAGCGGCATTTCGCATAATTAACGATCCCGTTGCAAATTTTGAAAAAATACGGGCTTTAGTGGAAAAGGGAAACTTGGTACGGACCCGGGCCGATGCAGGGACTTTTGAGGCACGGGAGAATGATTATAGCAGGTTTGAAAAGGCCAAATCTTCCGGCGCACAAATTATTACTACCGATTACTATATGCCAAGTACCCTTTTTGAATCCAATTTTAAGGTCGATTTTGGAGAGGGCGTATACGAACGAGTTGGAAATTAAAATAGCATAGGAAACCCTACTTCCTCAAGTTGTATTTTTATAGATAATTGCAAAAGGGAAGCCTTAATAACATTGAACATGATGAGAATTAAACAATTTTTAGGACTTGTGCTGCCTGTTTTAACACTCGGGTGTATTGGTCAATTTGCTTTTGGACAAGAACCCTACAAAGTGCATTCACATAACGATTATGAACAGGAATTTCCTTTTTTTGAGGCCTACATCAACGATGCGGCATCCATAGAGGTAGATCTTTTTCTTAAGAACAATACACTTTATGCCACCCATGAGGAATCGGAAATCATAGAAGGAAATACTTTCTCCAAACTGTATCTCGATCCCTTAAAACGGATGCAGGAAAAGGGTAAGCTGCGCGATGTACAGTTGCTGATTGATATTAAATCGGAAGCAAAACCGACTTTGGTTGAAATTCAGAACGTATTAAAAAAATATCCGGGCCTTATAAAAGGTGGCAAAGTGAAATTTGTGATATCAGGAAACCGACCCAAACCCGCCGATTATGCAAATTATCCGGAATATATATTGTTTGATCACCAAAGTATCGATGATTTGGACAGTATTCCTTTGGAAAAGGTAGCGATGATAAGCTTAAGTTTTCAGAGATTTTCGGTATGGAACGGTTCTGGCCGTATGGTGGCCGGGGAATTGGATACGGTACAGTATATTCTGAACAAGGTTCAAGCCTATAAAAAGCCTTTCCGGTTTTGGGCAACGCCAGATACAAAGACAGCTTGGTCTCGAATGGCAAAATTAGGTGTGGATTTTATCAATACGGATAATCCGGCATTGGCCCATAACTATTTGGAATCTTTGGACACTAAGATGTATACCGGGGAAATTAAATCAACCTACATTCCCAAATACAACTTTGACCCCAACTCCAAACCACGGAATATTATTCTTATGATAGGCGACGGGAACGGGTTGGCCCAAATTACGGCCGCTATGATAGCGAATAAAGGAAGCCTGAGTGTTACGAATATCAAGGATATTGGGCTTATTAAAACATCCTCCTATGATGATTTGATCACGGACTCCGCCGCTGGAGCAACAGCAATGGCAACGGGTCAAAAGACAAACAATAGGGCCATAGGTTCGGGACCAAAAGATGAGGTTTTAAATAACCTGGTCAATATAGCATTCAGCAAAGGGTATAGAACTGGTATTATTACAACGGACGCCATCTATGGGGCTACCCCTTCTTCTTTCTACGCGCACGTAAAAGACCGGGATAATACCCAAGGGATTTTACAGGACTTAAAGAACAGTAATCTTGATTTTTTTATTTCTGGGGGTAAAGGCTTCGAAACTGAGTTAAGCCACATTTTTAAATCGACAACGCTGGAGAAATTCAATACAGTGGATAATAAAACGGCGATTTATCTTGGGGATAATAAGATGCCTACGATGAAAAATGGCAGAAAGGATATGTTACCAAAATCCATGGAAAAATCTTTGAATGTACTTTCAAGTGGTAACAAACCATTTTTTATGGTGGTCGAGGGAGCTCAAATCGACAACGGGGGACATGAAAACCAAGTGTCTACTATCGTTGATGAAATGCTGGATTTTGATGCCGCTGTTGCGGAAGCCTTAAAATTTGCCGATAAAACCGGAAATACCTTGGTATTGATTACCGCAGACCATGAAACTTCTGGTTTTGGTATTGTGGGCGGGGATATCCGAAAAGGGGAGGTGCAGGGCGATTTTCTGACCATGGACCACACGGCTATCATGGTCCCCTTGTTCGCTTATGGCCCACAGGCGCAAAACTTTAGAGGGATTTACGAAAACTCGGAGATTTTTTCAAAGATTAATGCGGTGCTAGATTTAAACAATTAAGAATCAGATTTCTTTAAACAAAAAAAGCCTCCGATTTTCGGAGGCTTTTTTAGTGGTTTCGGGGTAAAAGCTAATTCCATCCACCACCTAGGGCCTTGTAGATATCTACACGGGCCACCAACTGGTCTCTTTTGGTTTCTACCAGTTCCATTTTGGATTCAAGCGCCTCTCTTTGGGTAAACAAAACCTCTATGTATTCAATTCGTGCCGACTGGAACAATTGTGTCGACAGATTTATCGATTCCGTTAGGGCCTCTACCTGCTGTGCTTTTAAGTCATAGGTCTTTTTTAGGTTGTCCAGGTTGGACAACTGATTGGCAACCTCAATATACCCCTGAAGAATGGATTTCTCATACTCATATACCGCCTGAACTTGTCTTGCACTTGCAGTATTGTATTCGGCCTTAATCGCATTTCTGTTGATTAACGGTGCCACTAGGTCACCTACCGCAGAATATAAGAGCGACTGGGGGGTCTCGGTCAGGTATTTAGGCTTAAATGCCTGCAACCCAACTCCGGCCTTTATACCAATGGAAGGATAAAAATTGGCTCTTGCCACTTTAATGTCCAGTTTGGCAGCCTCTAACTCAAATTCCGCTTTGCGGATATCGGGCCTGTTTTGAAGCAATTGTGCAGGTATGCCGGCATATATCGGGTCGATTGGACTTTCTATGAATCCTTCCGAATTTCTTTCGATGGGTTGGGGTGACCTACCGATAAGAAAATTGAGTTTGTTCTCCGTCTCTACGATCTGCTGTTGCACTTCAAACTTATGGCTTTGGTTCTTGAGAACTTCGGCCTCAAACCTGCGTACCGCCAACTCGGTCGCCCTAGCTGCTTGCTTTTGCAGACGGACCATTTTCAAGGCGTTTCCCTGTATCTCAAGGTTTTGCTCGATAATGGCCAATTGGTTGTCCAGCGCAATCAGTTCATAGTAGGAATCCGCTATTTCGGCAATCAAACTGGTTACCATGAAGTTTTTGCCCTCCACAGTGGCCAAATATTCCATGACCGCTGCCTTTTTGGAGTTTCTCAGCTTTTTCCAAACATCCAGTTCCCAAGAAGCAAAAATGCCGGCCGAGTAATCCGTTAAAGGTTCTGGAAATTCTTCCTCCTCCCTAATATTCAGGTTTTTCTCAACGGCACCGTTTCGGGTATATTCACCTACTTTTTCAACCTCCGCGCCTGCCTTTAGATCTATAAAAGGTAGATACTCCCCTTTTCTTGCCTTTATCTCGTTTTGGGCCACATCAATTTGCCTGAGCATAATGTTCAGTTCCTGATTGTTTACCAAAGCGGTATCTATCAATGAAATGAGATAAGGGTCAGAGAAAAAATCCCGCCATTGAACATTTGCCGTATTCGTGGTATCCGTGGACTGGGCTTGATAGCTTTCCGGAACACTTTTGTTTTCCTCCATCGACTTTTTGGTCGGGACACAGGAATACAAAACCCCCAATAGGATTGCACAGACGAAAAGCGATTTGCTGGTTTTTGTTTTTCTTATATTATTCATCGTCTTTTCTTTTGGTTAATTTTTTCAAGAGTTTTCTCATTTCCCTAAGCGCAGCTTTAGTTTTGCTTTCTTCTTCTGACATTCTCATAAACTCTTCGGAAACGGGTTCAGAGACCTCATCTCTTATAAGGCTTTTGCCTTCGGACATTTTAGCGAAAATGTAGTAAAGTCCGGGTATCACCAAGACTCCTCCGATGGTTCCTATAAGCATTCCACCTAAGGCGGAACCACCAATGGTCCTGTTTCCAATGGCTCCTGCCCCTGTGGCTACTACCAATGGAATAAGCCCGGCAATAAATGCAAAGGAGGTCATGAGGATAGGTCTAAATCTGGCCCTGGAGCCCTCAATGGCCGCTTCAAGGACAGTCGCGCCTTGCCTGTGCTTCTGCACGGCAAATTCCACGATCAATACCGCATTTTTACCCAAAAGCCCAACCAGCATAATTACACCGATCTGTGCATATACGTCATTGGCCAAGCCCATGAATTTCAATAAGGCAAAAGAACCAAATACACCCACGGGCAAAGAGAGTATAACCGCGAACGGTAATAAAAAGCTTTCATATTGGGCAGCCAAAACGAAATACACGAAAATGAGCACTACTATAAAAATGTAAAGCGATTCATTTCCTCTATTCGCTTCGTCGAAAGAAAGACCCTCCCAGGCAATATCGTAGCCACGAGGTAAGGACTCAGCGGCTACTTCCCTGATGGCATTAATGGCATCCCCTGTAGTATAACCGGGGGCGGGAAGTCCATTTATAGTTGCTGAATTGTATAGGTTATACCTCGTAATTTCGTTGGGACCCAACTTTTTTTCCAAGCTCATGAACGCCGAGTAGGGTACCATTTCCCCTTCTTCATTCTTTACGAACAGTTTTTCCAAATCCGAAGGAAGGGCCCTGTACTCTGGAGCTGACTGGGTATATACCTTGAAGAACCTTCCATAAAGTATAAATCCCTGTTCGTAGGTACTACCTATAAGAATGTTAAGGTTTTCCATGGCTTTTCCAATGGAAACTCCTTTTTGCATGGCAATCTTATTGTTTATTTTCAGTTCATACTGCGGATAGTTTGCCGAGAAGAAAGAGAAGAGACCGGTCAATTCCTCACGTTTGCCCAACGCATCCATGAAATCATCATTAATCTTCCCGAATGCTTGATAATCTGTTGAGTTGGTCTTGTCCAACAAACGCATGGAGAAACCTCCGGAAGATCCAAATCCGGGTACGGCAGGAGGTTCAAAATACTCAATCCTTGCCCCAAGATTTTGGGTTTCTTCCTCCAATTCTTCCATAATCTCGTGAACGGAATGATGACGTTCTGACCATGGTTTTAAGTTGATCAAACAGGTACCGGCATTGGAACCCCTACCTTCTGTCATAATTTCATAACCAGCCAAAGAAGAAACCGATTCCACACCTTCTGTTTCTTCACATATTTTCTGAAGTTTACGGGCAACTTCATTGGTACGCTCCAAGGTAGAGCCCGGAGGTGTTTGGATAATGGCATAGATCATTCCTTGATCCTCGTTTGGGATAAATCCTGCGGGAAGCGATTCATTGGTAAAGAATATACCAACGCAAAAAGCGATAAGTATTCCAAAGGTGACAACTCTTCTCGCCACGATTTTGTTTAATAGCCCAACATAACCTCCCGTAAGACGTTCAAAACCTTTGTTGAACCAGTCAATAAATTTGTCTACAGGGGATTTTCTTTTTTTACCATGGTTGTTCTTAAGCATGATGGCACAAAGAACAGGTGTAAGGGTCAAGGCCACCACTGCCGAGATTACGATAGATCCAGCCATGGTAATGGAAAATTGCCGATAGAATACTCCAACGGGCCCGGTCATAAATGAAATAGGGATAAAAACGGATACCATAACCAAGGTAATGGCAATAATGGCTCCACCTATTTCCCCAAGTACCTCTTTGGAAGCCTTAAATGGATTTAGTTTTTCTTCCTCCATTTTAACGTGAACGGCCTCCACTACCACAATGGCGTTATCCACCACGATACCAATCGCCAATACCAAGGCAAACAGAGTAATCAGGTTGATGGAAAGGTCAAATAACTGCATCACGAAGAATGCCCCTATCAAGGATACGGGTACCGCTATAATTGGAATAAGAGTAGACCTCCAGTCACCCAAGAATAGGAATACCACAATGGCCACTAAGATAAAGGCATCCCTTAAAGTATGGAGCACCTGTTCAATGGAAGCATCCAAGAAGTTGGCCACATCGTAGTTGATACTATAATCCAATCCCGGGGGTAGTTCTTGTTTAAGGTCTACCAATTTGGCCTTCACTTGATCTATAACATCCTTACCGTTACTTCCTAAAGTCTGTTTTAAGATAATGGAAGCGGAAGGATGTCCGTCCAGATTGGAATAGATATCAAAGAATTCACTTCCCAGTTCAACATCGGCAATATCTCCTAAGGTAATCGTTTCCCCTTCGGCATTGGCCCTAACAATAATCTCTTTGTATTGTTCTGGTTGGTTGTACCTACCTACATAGGTAAGAACATATTCCAACGACTGGGACCTTATACCGGAACTTTGTCCTAATCGTCCTGGGCGTGCAATAATACTTTGGTCTTGCATGGCCTCCATAACTTCTTCGGCCGAAACATTATACGCGCGCATACGGTCCGGTTTGAGCCAAACCCGCATGGCATATTTTCGGCTACCCAATATTTGGGCACTTGCAATACCATTTATACGCTGTATTTCAGGAATGATTTTGGTATAGGCATAGTTGTATAGGAATTTTTCGTCATTTTTGCCATTCTTATCAAATAGGTTGACATACATAAGCATACTGGGCTGAACGGGAGTAATTACCACCCCTTCTCTCTGAACCAGTTCGGGTAAGTTTGGCATTACCTGGTCTACCCTAGTCTTTACCATTACAACCGCCCTATTGGGATCCGTTCCCGGTTCAAAGATGACACGTACGGTTCCTTCACCGGCACTGGTAGCATCAGAAGCCAAATAGCGCATTCCCTGAACACCATTGATGGCCGTTTCCAAAGGAATTAAGGTAGAGTTTACCAATACATCGGCACTGGCCCCTGGATAAGCAATGAAAATGTTAACAGTCGTTGGGGCAATTTCCGGGAATTGGGATATGGGCAATTGTTTGATGGCCAAAAGGCCTGTGAAAACTATCATAACCGATATGACAATAGCCAACACCGGTCTTTTAATAAATTTTTTGAACATTTTTTTGGAATTTGTGGGTTACCTATTCGGTATATAAGGATAGATTACCGATCACGGATTTTGGATCGATAAATTCAGTCTCGATTTCATCACCGTCCTTAACCATTCTTATACCATCAAGAATTATTTTTTCATTCCCTGTAAGACCTTTTTCTATAAGGAATAAATCCGGTAATTCCCCTCCAATGGAGATTTCTGTCTGATGGACCTTACCTTGATCATCCACTACAAAAACGAACTTTTTGTCCAAGACCTCGAAGGTTGCCTTTTGGGGTATGATCATAGCATCTTTAAAAGGAATGGTCATTAAAACACTACCGGTTTCGCCATGCCTTAATATTTTATCGGGATTTGGAAAAGTGGCCCTAAAGGCAATGTTTCCTGTCTCATTGTTGAACTCACCTTCTATGGTCTGTACAATTCCATCTTGGTTAAAGCGCTTATTATTGGCCAGTAAAAGACCAACCGTCTTTTTCTCGTCTTTGTCCTTGCTCATGATATAATCAAGGTATTCAGCTTCTGGAACATTGAAATAGACCCACATTTGGGAGTTGTCCGATAATGTGGTCAAAAGCTCTCCTTCATCGAGCAAACTACCTTCCCGAACATGGAGGTGGTCCATGATACCATCAAAAGGGGCCCTCACATCTGTAAAACCCAAATGCGTCTGCGCAAGGGCAACTTCTGCCTTTGCTTTTTCCAAAGTGGCCTTGGCCATGGACAGTTCATTTTCAGAAACTACATTTCCATCTGCCAATAGTTGGGTATTCTTAAGTTCTATCTCTGCAATTCTAGCCTCTGCCTCGGCTTTTTGTAAATCGGCTTGGTATACATTGGGCATTATATTGAACATTTTTTGTCCCTTTTTTACATATTGACCTTCATCAACATGGATTTCCTTGAGATATCCTTTTTCAAGGGCCCTTAATTCAATATGTCTTATGGAGTGTATCTGCGCTACATAATCTTTGGTGATTGATGTATCTTTTACAATGGGAGCAGTGACCAAAAACTGGGTCTCCTCCTTATGTGATTCTTTTTTATGGTTACAACTAGTTAGGCCTATAACTAAGCAAAGACCTGCAATCATGGGGATTCTCCTCATAATTTTATTTTTAGAAAATTGGGTTATACTTTGTGTAATTGGAGTGCCAATCAAGATGTATTCCCATAAAAAGAATACTTTTTGTAGAAAGGCTGAACTGAAATGTGGCCTACCTTTGAGCAGTGGCCGGAGAATATTCTATAGTCTAAATACTTGAAACCTAATGTATCTTCTGTAAGGGAAGATTGTACCTGATACATTTAGCAGGTGGTTGGAAACCCTTGATGAGTACACGGAAAACCCGTCCAAGTTTGTGTGGGCATAAGATGTGGAGTTGCTTCCACTATATCTGGAATTTTCTGCTGGTATAGTGTGCCTTATTTCCTCTTCCTGTTCTTCACTTTCGGCTACTTCTACAGCCAGTCTTTTAGGGCTTGAAGAAGGGTTGATGCCAACACTGGCATTCTGATTAGTGTCGTTAGGTTGTAGGAAGGTCTCAACAAGGTTTATGGAAGAGGTATCCTCAACCTTTAAATTGGAATGAACAAGGTAAAGTCCGCACAGTAATGTGAGCACAAAGGGCAAACCGTATTTGATAAACCTTAATTTCATTTCGCTGGCGAAATTATATCAAGAAAAAACTGTTAACAAAAAGTGTTTGTTAAAAAATTCTAAAAATCGTTAGAAAAACGATTGTTTCGGTTTAAGAGTCATTTTTTTGCTCTATTTGTAATAAAGTGTCTGGAAATTAGCGATTAATAGGTCAGTTCACAAGGCTGAAAATCGTTTTTTTAAATTGGAAGACTTGAAAAAATGGGTTTTTGATGCCTGATTTTTGTTCTTGGGAAGATTTTTATATTTGATAAAACAACCTAATACGAATGTAAAATGAAATCAGTTTGGCTAAATCTGCCTGTAAGCAATATCCAAGCATCCAAGGCATTTTTTAAACAAATCGGATTTAGGGAAAATCCAATGCACGCGCAAGCCGATCATATGGCCAGTTTTTTAATTGGGGAAAACGATTTTGTTTTAATGCTCTTCCCTGAATATGCATTTCAGCATTTTACCCAGACAGCGATTTCGGATACGAGTAAAGGTTCTGAAGTCTTGATCAACTTGGATGCTCAAACTAGAATGGAGGTAGATGAATTGGCGGATAAGGTCAAGAAAGCGGGAGGCAAGGTTTTTGCGGAACCCTCTGAAGTAGATGGTTGGATGTATGCCATGGGTTTTGCGGACCTGGATGGTCACAGATGGGCCATGCTGTATATGGAAATGGATAAAATGCCCAAGTAAAAAGCTTATAAATAATATCAAAAAATAGACGGCTTTTCGGCCGGTGTCAACAGTCCCATTGTTTATTTCGTCTGCAAGGATTGTGGCGTTGAGGAAAAAAGAATTGATTCTCGGCAGGGGGGAAGTATTCAAATCCAAAATGTCCATTGGTCAGTACTGCTTTATTGTCCTTTCTACAGATACTGAAGGGAACATGTTTGGACCACATTCTATGGAATAGAATATACTAATTTTGTTAAAGTTGCCGATAACTGTTAATAGTTTAACAATAAGGAGAACATTTATTTCTGTACTCGTTATTCGTTTGGAATATAATATTCAAACGAACCGGTGATGGTATGTTCCAATTCTTGGGGAGCAGTTGTCGGTCCCGTATAGGCCGTTAAAAATCCCGTTCCCTGAAAGCTTCCTTTAATATGTGACAGGGTAAGTATACCAAGGGCATTGTACGTTTCTCCAATTTCTGTTATGGTTACGCCCATGGTTTTTGCCCTTAATAGATTATTAGCATCGTTATCACCGTCATTATCGCTGTCATATAGAGCATAATCAGTTTCCTTTAGGTCTATTTCCATATAATAAATAGGTTCTCCGTTTGCTGGAGCCGGATTTGGAAACTGTGTGCCAATTTCCTTAGCACCTTTTTCGGCAGGAATAACCATTTCAAAATTGCGTTCACCTTCCATACCAAAGAGTTGGGTGAAAAAGAGACTTGCGACCTTTTGTGTCCCTTCTGTTGATTCCTCATAATATATGTGGCCGATGATGATACTTTCATCTTCGGGAATTTCCTCTTCAATGATATCAAAATCTCCATTTATAACGGTTCCTGAAATTTTTAATTTTAGGAACGTTTTACCAGAATTGCTTTCCGTTGTGTTATTTTCATCTCCATCCTTGCTACAGGATATGTAGAAAAAAACAGTGGATATACAGAGAATGCCCCCTAAAATATATTTTAACTTCTTCATAATTTTTATGATTCATAGATTTGCAAACCATTTTTGATATTGTTCACCTAAAAAGGGTACAGGTTTTTCCTTTTCTTTCAATGCGTTTATAAGGCCCAAAATCCACATGTAAATAAGAATAAGAGAACCCAGAACGGAGATAAACCATCCCAGGATGGGTATCATGCCAATAACCCCAAGGGAAAGGCCGGTGATGGCCAAGCCTAAGGATTGTATAATATGGTATTGGGCAAAAGGCCATTTTTTTTCATGGTTCATCACATAGGCGATGATAAGCCCAATAATGGTGATATAAGCCAATATGGCTATGGTTTTACCATTATCCTCCATGGCGGTACTGTTATTGTTTTGTGCTGTTTTTTCCATAGTTATATCGTTATTTTTAAGTATGGTGATTCAAAGGTTCGCCCATTTAATTGAAGGAGGAACATAATCGCCGTGCCTTTACACAAAATCAGTCCATTGTGTCCTGAACTGTAATTGTTTTCGTTGAGTCTATTCCTTGTTCAATGTTTGCCGATGGGTCTTGAACGATAGGTAAAAATCTGTAAATGCAGTCCGATCCCTCTTCTTCACAAGCTTCTTGTTCCTCCTTACTGCAGGAATATAGGGTTAAGCCTGCGACTAGAACTATTGATAAGAATTTAATTTTTGTTTTCATAAGAATTGATTTTTGTAATTGATATTCGTGTTCTCTAATTTTTGGTGTGCTTTGGGCTATTTCAATTTTGGAAACCACCTAAGGAGGTATATTCATTCTTTGCAAGGAAAATATCCTGTTCCTTGATTTCAGTACATATCATCCTGAAATTGTCCTTTTTCCGCTTTTGGGATTCAAACTGCATTTCCATGAACATGGTCTTTTCGTCAATCGGCAGAGCTACGTTGGGCAGTTTTTCGGTCTGTATCATACCTCCCATATAACCTACCGGGGCCTCATTGGTAATCCACACTTTTGAAATACCGTCCTTGGAGGTTATTTGGTAGCCTTTGCAACGATATCCAAGTATGGTTTTATTCGCAATGGGAACAATTTTTACATCATCACTGGTGTTTACGTTCTCTTCCTCCATTTTCTGTATCATTTTGTCTATTGTCATTTTGTCCAAAGGCATCTTCATAGCCGTTTTTTGTTCGCCATTGGTATTGAACATTACCATGGACTCGTTCTCCAAATCCATAACACTAATACTATGCGTTTTACCTTGGTCTATTTCATTTCCAAAATACCGCTCTCCAGGCTGAAATAGGTAATTCATTACTGTTTCGTCCTTTTGGGAAGTAAGCTTCATTTTTACCCGATAGGAGAATTCATATACATCGGGGACATCATCTAGACCCATGGCGCCCATAATATTCGCCATTCTGCTCTGTAAGGCAGATTCTTGGGTGCCCTGATCTAGGTTTTTCTCCGTTTCCCCGATATTTTTGGATTCTCTTTTTCCGTTTCCTCCCTTGGTAATGGAGTCGATGGCCTTGTCCGTTCCCTTGGATACTTCTCTGTCCGTCCTATTCAATACGGTACGTTCGGCAGCTTGTTCTGCTTTTTTTGCCAATTTTTTAAAGAATTGGGCATTTACGCATGTTGCCATAAGTATCATGAAAAGACCAGTTATAAATCTTCTGGTTTTCATTTTAGCAGTCTTAGAGATTAAATTTTACACCTGCGGCAAGAACTAGTTGTCCCTCATCTATGATTACATATTTAAGCTCCGCAAATGGTAATATGTTACCGCCCATTTGAAAATTGGCACCACCACCTAGATTAAGGCCAAGGCGTCCATCGGAGGCTGCACTACTGAGGAATCCGGAATAAGCGCCATCGTAGCTCAACCTTACGTTAGTATAATTTAAACCGGCCTGCCCATAGACATTTATGTTACCTTCGTCCAAGAAATAGTAATTGGCATTTCCATTGAACTCAAACCAATTAATGCTTACACCAGAAACTTTCTTGGGCAAATAGTAGATGAACGAAGGGGAAACCGTAAGTTTTTCAATGATGGGAAATTCCGCATTTACACCGATTCCAATATTTTCCACTTCGGTGCCATAGGCTAGCATACCTCCGATTCGTATATCATTTTGAGCATTTGAAAATTGGAAGATGCAAGACATTAGGGCAGTCAATATTACTTTTTTCATTATTCTGAATTTTATGATTTACTATGTTTAAATTTTCAAAAAATTATTCTCTTAGTTTTGGGAACAGTCCATATTTTTCCATTCCTGAGCTGCTTGTTCGAATGCTGCATTGGTTTCTTCTTGCAAATAATTGGGACATTTGGCATATGCCTCTATCAGGTCTATGGCGGCGACCTTTAGTCCGTTACAGGTGGTCTCGTTCTGGTTTTCCTGAAATTGTAAAAGGGATTCCTGGTACTCTTCGGTTACCGCCAATAATCCCTGAAAGCATGTAGCTTCGGAATCTTTGTGCCCATCGTCATTTTTGGAACATTTAACCGCTATAAGCAGTACGGCAATTATGATTAAATTTCTTGCTATTTTTCTCATATACATTAATCTTTTAAAAGGTTATCGTTTAATAATTTTTATAGATTTAATTACTGTTTCCTTTTCCAAAATTTGAAGTTTGTAAATACCTGGTTTAAGGTGGTCAATACTCAAATAAATGATGTTTTTATTTTGGGGTTTAGACTCAGAATTCAATACGATTCGGTTAAATGGGGGAGATGAAAATTTCCTTAGTTGGAAACTTTAGGATAAAACTATAGGATAGGTTTTTGAGGGTATATCAAAACAATGCCAAAAGATGCAACAAATGTGACATGTCCGAAAACCTTATGTTTTATAGGTTTTTCGGAATGATACTTTTGAATGTTTTAAATAGATAGGCGATTGAAACGTCTATTTTTTTGCCGAAAACTCGTTTGGGGTAATATGATAAACCTCCTTAAAGGACTTAATGAAGTAGGAGGGTGAATTAAAACCTACTTGATAGGCAATTTCGGTTACGGTAGCGTCTGACTTTGAAAGTAGGTCCGCCGCCAGTTTCAGACGTTCATTTCGAACAAATTCATTTGGTGTCATATGTATGATTGCCTTGAGCTTACGGTAAAGTTGCCTGCGGCTCATACCCATAAGGCTGCTGAAGGTCTCGGTGTTAAATTCGGAATCCGTTATATGTTCGTCCAAGACTTTTTTTAACAATTTAAGGAAGTCGGCCTCTATATTTGTAATGGCCAATTCAGGATTTATACTAAAGGTGTTCCTATAATGTTCGGAGAGACGTTTTTGAGATTGGAGAAGCTGTTTTGTGCGTACCTTTAATTTTTCAACACTGAATGGTTTGGTTATATAGGCGTCAGCCCCGGTCTTAAAGCCCTTTATCTCGCTTTCCTCTCCAACTTTTGCGGTAAGCAGTATCACGGGAATATGGCTAGTAAATGTATTTTGTTTTACTGCGTCACAAAACTCAAAACCATTTCGTTCTGGCATCATTACATCACTAATAATAATATCTGGTAAATGTTTTATAGCTTGTTCCATGCCCATACTGCCATTCTCCGCCTCTAAAATTTGGTACCCCTTTGTAAAATTGGACTTAATGAATGATCTCATATCCGCATTGTCTTCAACAATCAAGAGCTTTGGGTGGCCATGTGATGTGGGTATGTCCAGAGGAACGGGAACCCTGACCGGCGTTGTAATGATTGCTGCCTCAATATCATCATCGGAAAGGCATTTTGTTTTAAACTGATCTTCCTGGTTCTCATTGTTTTCCGTAAAAAAGGATTCTTCAATAGGTAGGGATACGGTAAACTGTAGTTCATTGTCCCTTAAAGTATTGGCTATAATATTTCCATGGGATAGCTCAACGAGCTCTTTGGTAATGTTCAATCCGACTCCTGCACCATTTGAATTTTCGCCTGCACGGTAATAACGGGTAAAAAGTTTTGAAATATCAATGGGATTCTTAGTTTCCGTAGTATTGGTGACATTAAAAATCCAGTATCCATTTTTGACGTGGGACCGTACTTTGATATTTCCGTTTTGTGGTGAATGGTTTACGGCATTGGAGAGTAGATTGGTAGCTACTTTTTTAATTACATCTGGGTCAAACCAAGCATTGTTTATGTGCTGCATGTCAGCACTAAATAAAATCTTTTTTTCTTGAGCTTTTTTTTGGTAAATGTTTATCAAAGGATTCAAGAACATTTGGAGATTACTTGGTTTTACGGAAAGTTTAACATTGTTTTCCTCCAATTTTGCCAAATCTAACATTTGGTTTACCAAACTTAATAACTGTTTTGCATGACGTTGCATTAGGCTTAATTCTTCCTTTTCTTTCAAGGATGTTTTGGCTTGGGACAACTTTTTTTCAATTGGCGATAGGATAAGCGTTAAAGGTGTTCTGAACTCATGTGTTATATTTTCATAGAATCTGGACTTGGTATCGTTCAGCTCTTTCAAAGTTTGGTTTCTCATTTTTTGAGTTTCAAGGGTGTATTGATCCATGATACGTTTCCGGTTAATTTGTTTATTGCGTAAGGCAACCACAATAGAAAATAGGATTATTTCAAGAATCATTAATTTCAAAAAAAAGGTGTAATCCCCTAAAAAAAGGGAAATTACATTACCAGTTATAAGAACCAGGCTCCCAATGAGTACAATTTTGGATATGAAATCCGGTTTTTGGAACATCAGGAACAAAAAAAGGATTATTGAAGTCGCCATCACCACGATGCGGAAAATATCCATTACCAAGAACCGATAGGGGAAGAAGGGAAAAAATATAATTTGAAAACCGTATAGGAAGCCGAAGATCAATATACCAATAAGCAAACTGCGAGTAAATTTAAAGGCTTTGCGAAAATTCTGTTTAAAGTTTAAAAAATGAAAGACAAACCAAATGTAAAGACCGATATTGGCAATATGTGTTATCTGATTTACATAAAAGTAAAGCTCTGGCACGCTTTTTTGGTATGCATTTAAAAAAAGGGAAAGCCTATTGGCATAATAAATGGTCACTCCTAAAAGGTAGAGGCTGTAGATCAAATAACTCTTGTCTTTACTAATGAAAAAATTTACCAGAAATAGAAAAAATGAAATAAAAACAATGCCGATATAGAAATACATGTCGTTTTGTTCGTTTCGTATTTGCAATAGATAGGATTCTAAAGGGTGTGTATTGGAAGCAAACAAATATCCTGGTAAGTATTGCCAATTGAGTTTTGACCATTGGGTCATTATTCTTTTGTTGACGAAGAATGGCCTGGAAAAATCAATATTCTTTGTGCCTAATTCAAGGATATGGAGCTCATCGCTTTCTAATACTTTTTTTTCTTTTTTTGCGAAGTGACCTATGGTGTGATGTTCATAGGACTTGGGGCCCATTACGGGAACAAAAACATCGGATAAGTCCGTCATTCGAAGATGCAGGAACAGCAAATTGGACTTTTGTCTTTCTGGCAGGTGAAATTTGTACCAATAAGTAGATTGAAGGTTGAAGCTTTCCGTTTGTCCTTTTATAAATTCCTTTTTTAATACCTCGTTAAAGGATAATGAATTGGTGGAGTCCTTATAATACTCCACATTGTCCCCATCCAGTGTTTTCCAGTTTTCAGGATCTTGGGTCTGAGGAATTATAGTCCATGGCAAGCATATAAAAACAATCAAGAGTATTGTCTGTTGGATATTTAAAATATTTCTCATCCCAATAATTTATCTTTGGTTGACGGGAAGGTTTACCGAAAATTGAATTTGATTGTTTTCTATGGTGCCTACGGTAACGGTTCCTTGGGCAAGTTCTACCAATTCCTTTACCAATGCGAGGCCTACGCCGATGCCTTCGGAGGTGTCGTTGTCCTGATAAAATCTTTTGAATATTTTGGAAAGGTCCATATTGCTAGATCCTTTTGTTACATTAACAACGGTTAATAACAGAGCATTGTCCTTTTCTTTGGCATCTAAAAGTACACTACTATTTTCAGGGGCATATTTAATGGCATTGGAAAGTAAGTTGGACACTATCTTCTCGATCATGTCTTTGTCAAACCAGCAATTATGTAATCCCTGTATGGTTGTACGCAGCGTCATTTTTTTGGAATTAGCCTTATATTGAAAGGTTTCCGATAATTGTACGAGTTGCGAATTTAAGTTTCCTTGTGTAAGCTTAAATGTTCTCTGGCCGGAATCGAGCAATGATAGATCGGTCATTTGAGAAAAAAGTTCGGTTAGTCTATCCGTATTGTTTTTGGCCATTGTAAGCTCTTTAATATCCTTTTCTGTAAGATTTTTTCGGTTCAACTGGTTTTCCAATGGCCCGGAAACAAGGGAAAGAGGTGTTCTGATTTCATGCGATATGTCCGTAAAGAGCTTTGTTTTTAATTCATCAATTTTTTGCATTTTGTTTTTTTCCATCTCAACACTATAAAATTTATGTCCCAAACCCATGGAGAATACGATTAGTTCCAGAAATACACCCATTTGGGATATGTTGAAACTATAGAAACCGAATACATTGTTAGCTTCTGCACCACCGGAGAACGCATTCTTGGAACCAAAGTATACACCTACCATGGTAAACGCAATCAAAAAGAAATTACCCAAAATGATATAATACCTTAAGGTAGATTTTACAATGATATAGGCCTTTATGACCGCGTAAATAGAGAATATGTGCAAGGGCAGCAAAAAAAGGTTGAGACGGTCTTTTACCAAACCAAAATCCTGGGTAGTAAGTAAGTATAAAAGTGATAATGCCGCGATTATATAAACAACAATGGAGAACCAATAAAGTTCCCTAGAAAACTTTGGGCTGTAACTTTTTATGTCTGCGAAAGAGCTGACGAATTGGATAAATATCCCTGTTACCAATAATAGGGTCGGGGTTAAAATGTAGTAAAAAAGATTTCGGTTATTTGTGAAAATACCCGTTTGTAACTCTAAGTCTATACGTAGGAAGAAATAAGTGGCAAAAAGTAGGATATAGGTTCCATAGAGTAAATAATCGCGCCTATGCAACCTAAGATAGAGTAACAACATAAATAGTCCGATTGCGATAAAACAGCCCTGAAATACAAAAGAAGTGAAAACGGCAACGGCCATATTTGTTATGTGCCAAGGTTGCTCTATTTCAAAATCATAAGCGGCAGGTGACTCTCCCCATACACCATCGTAATTACTTGACAATACTTCAAATTTGTACTTTCCAGGGGAAAGATTGGTATAACGGACCTCATTTTTATTACCGGAAAAAATCCAATCTTCATCGAGGCCTTGTAATCGATATTTGTACTTATTCAGTTTGGGTTGGGAGAATTGTAACGAAGCAAAGTTGAAAGCTATGGTGTTTTGTACGTGTTTTAACGGAATAACGTCGGATAAACTTCGGACGTCGTCAAATACCTTAACTTGGGTAATTACAGTATTGGGCTTAAATGGATTAAAATGAATCTGTTCTGGCTTAAACCAATTTAATCCTTCTAGCCCCCCAAAATAAAGGGTCCCCTCTTTATCCCTAAAATAGGCTCCGGTATTGAATTCGTAAGACTGTAAACCGTTATAATTTCCATAATTTTCAATAGAGGCCCTGCCCTTTTTATGAGAAAATTTAGTAATGCCTTTATTGGAACTCAACCATAAATTATTCTCCCCATCGGGTAAAATACCGTAAATTACATTATTCGCCAGGCCATTTTGTGTAGTAAAATGAAGTGTATTTCCGGTTGTTGGGTCATAGCATTTTAGTCCGTTTCCATTAGTTCCGATCCATAGTGTTTTACCATCATAATATAATGATTTGATTTTGTCGGGGATAGATTTTATTTGTTTGATCTTATCAGTTTCCGTGTCTAATAAAAAAAGTCCGTTTAATTCTGTTCCTATCCAATAGGAATTACTATTTCCTGGTTCAATAGTACGGATGTTATCGGCATTTAGAGAAGAGTTTTTAGAATTATAATGGGCTAGTATACCTTTTTCCTTGTCATAGCGTATTAAACCATGATTACGGGTGCAAAGCCATAATTGACTTTCCGATGCTTTTAAAATTTTCCAAATGGTGAGGTTGTCAATTTCTTTAATATCGGTAATAATACCATTGGAATCCATTTTCTGTAAACCATGTTCTTGGTGACCTATCCAAAGTGTCTGTCCGTCATAAAGTAGGGACATAATTCTATTTCCCTTTAAATTAGAGGCGCCGGGTTTTATGGTGGTGCCTTTCAGCGTTTTCAGATTTATTCTAGTAAGGCCTTTGCCCGAAGTTCCCAACCAAACATTATTATTTTCCTTGGCTATTGACCTTATGATATCTACATTAATGTTTAGGGGCAGCTGTTCGTTGGTCAAAGAATTGAACTTGCTTAGATATTCATCATAATAACTAAGGCCGGCACCATCTGAGCCCAGCCAAATAGTACCCGATGAATCCTGAAAAAGTGATAAAATATCATTATAATTAATGGTATGGGGATTATTTTTGTCAGCGGTAAAATGTTTTATTTTCTCAGAAGGAAAATCAATGATGTATAAACCTTGGCCGTAGGTTGCTACCCAAAGCCTGTCATAACTGTCCATCATTAAATCAAGGATTACTATACTTGTGGGGAATTTTTCTTGAGAAAAGCCCTTGAACAATTTCAGTTTTTTTTCCTGTGCAGAAGCTATAAAAAGACCTTTTTGGTAACTCCCCACATATATATTATTTTTCTTTTGTGCCAAAGAACTGAAATTGATATTGGACACTTTCAAGATTGTGTCCAAGCGATTATTCTTGGGTTCATAACTATATACACCTCCGGAGCCAGCAATCCAAATATGGTCCTGCCATTCCAGGAGATCATAGATTCTTAGAATACTATTGGATTTATTTAATACCTGTATGGTATCGCGGTTAGTATTGTTTATTTTAAAGAGACCCTTACCGTAAGTGCCTATATAGATATTTTTGTCAAGATCTTGGGTTATTACACTAGCGCTATCAATAGACTTTATACTATGGAATTGTCCCTTGTTCCTATCATAAAACTTTAAGGTTCCAGGATTGGTAATGGCCCAAAAATTATTTTCATGGTCTATATACACTTTTCCTAATTTGCTATAGCTAGGCCGGGTAACATCTTCAAATTGCTCATTGACTATTTGAAACTCCCTACCGTCATAACGATTTAAGCCATCCTGTGTAGCAAACCATAAAAATCCCGTAGTGTCTTGCGCAATGCTTATAACACTGTTCTGTGATAGTCCATCATCTACCGTAAGCTCATTAAATGAAAACCTGTCATGTGCCAGGACCAAATCTTGAGCTTCAATAGTATTCAGTACCAAAAACGAGATTAAAAAAACTACATGAAAAAAATTGGATAAAAGTGGATTACTATGATTTTTACAGTTGTACAATATTCTAAGTGGTTGGTTGTATAGATATTACAAGATAACTAAAATATAACCTGTATTAAAAATGGGAGAAGTTACTTTTGGAAGTTTAGTTTTTTAGAGACTGTAAAAAATATCAAAAAACAAAAAAGCCTTCAATGACTTGAAGGCTTTTAGCGGTCTGGACGGGATGCTGCCCTGCATTTTTAACATTTCATTAACATACATTATTTTACTGGTAATCAATTAATTAAATGTATATTGATTTTTATTTTACATCATAAAACACTACTTTTCATGAAAAATGCAGCACGAATGCAGCACGCAAATGTATAATTACAATTTTTATATTTCAGAATCACCAAACAAAAATGGCACCCATAGTATCAAGTTGAGATACTATGAAAATCGTCATGTAAGAATCCAAATCGATACAGGAATTGAAATTGCAATGAAGTATTGGAACAAGGATAAATCGTTTCTTAAAAAATCAAAGGAAGTGGGTTCTGAATTTGTTCAACTTACCCAAATGGACAGCTTGGCCAATCAAATTGTTTCCAGCCATCGAAATCAGGGCAGGCCACTTTCAAAAAAAATGTTCAAAAAACAATTTGAAGAAGGTGAACCGTCCATCAATTCAAAACCTGTCCAAGACTTTTTTACTGAATTTGACCATTATCTGGAAAGCAAAAGGAGCAAGGTGGTCAAAGATGTTATCAAGGATTACAATTCACTTAGAAAGCATTTGGAGGGTTTCCAGGAATTTTCAGGGATCATCATCGATTTTAATGCCTTTGATTTTCATTTCTATCAAGAATGGACGGATTACCTAGCGTACCATGCGCCATTAAAAAATGGAGGTGTCGGAATGAAGAACAACACCATAGGCAAGTTGGTTAAAAACTTAAAGGCTTTCTTAAACGACCGTATGCGCAGAAACCGTATAAAGCCCATAGATCTTTCGGCATTCAAGGTAGTCCAAGAAGAAGTGGATCACATCTATTTGTCCGATGATGAAATTCAGGCTATTGCAGCCGTAGATTGTAAAGCCGATGAAGAATTGGGGAAAGTAAAAGACTTCTTTGTAATTGGGTGTTTGACAGGGCTTCGGTTTTCTGATATTTCAAGGATTCGACCTGAGTATTTGGATGATAATGGGTTTTTGAATATCCGACAAAAGAAGACTTCTGGCCGAATTGTAGTGCCACTTCGTTCCCAAGTCAAGAGTATTTTGAGAAAATATGATGGATATGCCCCAGATATTGATTCATTCACTTTCAATAGGCGTATAAAGGAACTTGGGGATTCAGCCAAGCTTCACCAAAAAGTAGAAATTGAACATAAACGAGGAACAATTAAAGAAGCACAACTTTTGGAGAAATATAAATTGATAAGTTCCCATACCTGTAGACGTTCTTTTTGCACCAATGCTTACCTAAATGGTATTGATGTGCAACTCATCATGAAGATTTCCGGTCATAAATCAGAAAAGGCTTTCCGTCGTTATCTCAAAATTTCAAACTATGAGGCCGCTCAAAAATTGAAAGAGGCCTGGGGTATTTCATAAAACGAAAACGTGTATGATTGTCAAATAAAATCAAACTTCGTTTTTGAACTTTAGGTTTAGTGAGTACCGGGTGCTTTTGAGTTCACCAGATTTGACTAATATGGATTTGTTGACCAAATCCTTTAAATCACGTGTGGCCGTTGATGCAGATGTTTGGGCTATACGAATATAATTGTCTGCACTAAGCCCTCCTTTAAATCCCTTATATCCTGCTTTGAACATACATTGGACTACTTTTAGCTGGCGTTCGTTCATCAAACGGGAGTATTGATCAAAAAATCTGGCTTTTTGAATCAAAAAGTCAATGGTTTTGATGGTGTGTTGTTGTGCTGCAAGTATAGTTTCCCCAAAGTATAGTAGGAATTCAGTAAGGTCTAGTTTGAAATTATGGGCTTCTATGGAAGAATAGTATTCTTTTTTATTGGACTCAATGGTCTGTGATAGGGATATAAGTGCTGGTCTGCCCAAATCCATGGAAATCGATTTTTCTGAAATCCCTCTAGCAATACGTCCATTTCCGTCTTCAAAGGGGTGGATGGCCAAAAAGTAAAAATGTGCCAATCCTGACTTGGCCAATGGAAGCATTTTGGATTTGTTTGTCGTGTGGGTTTCGTTGAACCAACGAACATAAGCTTCCATTTCATTCGTCATTTGTGATGAAGGAGGTGCCTCATAATGTACCGTCGGTTTGTCGAGGCGTCCTGAAACAACTTGCATAGGATCTTCATGGGTCCGATATCTTCCAATATCCACTAAATCCCTTCTGCCATTGGCGAGCATCTGATGCCACTCAAAAAGTTGTTCATGGGTCAATGGTACTGCATATGTACGATATAGATTGACCATCATTTCAGATATTCCATATTCAGCTTGGGGAAGTTTCTTTCTTTCCGTTTCAAGTCCTAAGTTTTTTTTGATGGATTCCTGAATACTCCCACGGTCAAGATATTCCCCTTCAATTGCCGATGTAGTAAGAGCTTCATCCGACAAAACTTCAATTAAAAGCTCATTTTTGTCTTCCTCATCAATATGTTTAATTGAACCAAGAGCTACTCCACTAGTTTGGACAAACTGATATTCCAGGTGCTCCAAAGCTGCCTCATCATATCTGAAATTGGGCCAGTCCTTTTGTTGCCAGTTCCATTTAAAAGCTGTCATGAGCCAAATAATTAATTTTTATAGCTCAAAAATAGTAAAATTATGAGCTATAAATTAATTTTTTATAGCCCAAAACAGGTGATGTGGGTGAGCCGGGTAAACTGAGAACCACTAAAAATGGATTATTTGAACTTTTGACAATCTCGTGCATTTGGTTTGCACTGCTCACTTTCATCCGCCGTAGGTGGAATACATTGACCGTCCTATCCAGCTTGCGTACAACGGTCTTTTATATGAAAAGTAGCGGATTTATGTGCTAATTTTTCAGTTTAATAATGACCTCTAATTTATTCATTTTGTTTTGATTAAGCGATTAAACCGCTATTACTTTTATACAATGTTAGCAAATGTTATTTCTTTGATTTATAAATTTTACAACAATTCTTTTTCTTATCATTTCTAGTATTTCTTTCGTTAATTTCAAGAGTATTGGCTTGTCATCTAAAAAATCAACATATTTTGGGCTTAAGTAATAATAGTATTTAATGAAATTTTGTCCAATTAAATTTTTTACTAAAACTTTGTCACGGAATTTTCTAAATTCCATGGTATGAGGATGTTCTAAATGACCATAAACTCTTGTGGCTATAAAACACGAATCTGATTCCTTATTCAAATTCGCAATTCGTTCAGCATCTTTTTTAATTGCTTCAAATTTTTCTTGTTCCTGTTTATAAATAAGTGTGAATTTTGAAATAATCTTTTTTGCTACAGCAATTTTTTCACTGTCATTTATTAATGAAGAAGTTTTGTCTACAAATTCTAATGTAGCTTGATTAAAGTCTTTAACCTTTAAATCACTTTTTACTATGAACATAGCAAGACAAAATAAACCATATTTTTTATCACTGGCGAATCTTAAAACAGAATCATTACTCATTCCAATTCTCATTCTATTTGGAATATTAAACCCCTCAATTATAGGTTCTCCATATTTGAAAATTTTCATTTTTTTTAGGTCAAGTATTATTTCTTTATGAACCCATAATGGACTTGAGTTATTTGCCAAGTGCTTTATATAGTTTCCCGAACTATAAGCTACAGGGTATTCTTTAAAAACGTATTTGTTTTCGTCTTTTATGAAATTATAGTCAGAATATTTAAAAATTGGTCTTGTTAAACTTTGTCCGTCAGAATTATAAAGAGCACTACGACTAAAGTTATTTTCTTTATCGACTAACACTCTTGCACAAAAAAATTGATTGTCTATTACTTTTGACTCTGAACCTATGAAGTAACTTTTTTCAGTGAAATTTATACTCCCATCTCTTTGATTGGCTTGAAAATCTATTTTTTTTCCGTTCTCGAATATTATTTGATATTTTTTGTTTTCACTTATTAAAAGTCTATTTTTTTTGAGTATTGCAATAACAATTGATTCGTTAACTATCTCACCATATTGGTCAAAACTGAATTTTTGACCCCAATGATATTTTGTACTCAGCTTTTTAAGGGCAAAGATGTTCTTCTTAAGTTCAACAACTTTTTCGTCATTAGAGAAAGGATAAATATCTGTATAATGATTTAGGTTGAATTGAAACTCTAAATCGGTTTTCCTTTTCAGTTCTCGTAAGTCAAAGCCGTTTTCGATATAAAAAAGATATTTAAAATCGTTTTCTAATTCATTGAGTGATTTGATTAAATAATAACCTTTTTCAAGATATCCATATTTGTTGTATGTAAATTGCCTGCCTTTTCGTTCTGCGTCCACAAAATAGAAAAAAGGAAAATTATTCTGTTTCAGGCTCCAAACTGTGTTGTTGAATTCTGATTCTATATCATTTATATGATATTTGTTAATTTTCAGTTTATCTTCAATATTGGGACATTTTCTCCAAAGATTTAGAAACTCTTGACTGTAATCTTTAACTAAATCTATTTCGTTTTTGTTTATGGTAATATTCTCATCATTTCTTGAAGCATTTCTTGTCCAATTGAAAGAGCCTGATATGACTGTTTTTGAGTCGATAATGCAAAATTTGTTATGCATTAGTCCTTTACTCAATTTTATTTCTGCTCCTTTATAGTATAATTTTTTTAATGCATCTGTATTGTTGATTTTGTCATCAAATGCAATGATGCGGACGGAAATTTCTTGGTTTAATAAGCTTTCAAGAGCTTTGATTATATCAGGTTCTGTAATCCAAGCTACTGCAACATCTATTTTGAAATTTGTACAATTAATTTCATCTAAGAGTATGTTTTTAATATTCTCGAAATGAACTTTAGTAGGCATTTATGTAGTTTGGTTTTAATATTTGCAAAAGGCCACGTGGCTATGGCGAGTAGCGTTGACCCGCTATGCAGGGCAAGAGCTTCTGGGAGCCATTAGGCGCTTATTCGCTATAGCCGCTAGTTGGGAAAAGTGCCCGTTTTTCCAATGCGGCGCGCGGGCCAATTTTGGTTTGTTTCGGATAAATATAGGGAATAAGCAGTCGTACTGCGTGGCCTTTGGGGGAAAATAGCACGGGGAGAGGTGCCGCTTGCGATACTGGCCGAGCGGCGGCCGGCATTTTTCCCCAACGGTTAGTGTATGGAAAATTGCAACTAACTTTGGTTTAGCCTAATACCAGCAATTTTTTATATACGGCTTAAGTTTGATTCTCTATAAATTGATTGTATAAATCAGAAAGAACAAAAGAGAGAATTAAGGTTACTATACACGGTGAAGCTTTAGACTTCGACAACATTGATAATCCTCTCTCTTTTACTACTTAAATCACGTTCAGTTCTGTGAGACCTAGATCTCGTTTTCAAGTTGTTGTGAGCAGAAGTAGCCAGTTCTTTCATAAAACATTCGTTATGAATAAATATAAAGAAACTTTTGGAGTCGACATCAGTAAGGATGTCTTTGATGTACATGGTAGTAACATTGGTCACAGCCAGTATAAGAACGATGAAACGGGATTCAGGAAATACCTTAAGGAATTGCCCCAAGGTTCATTGGTGGTTATGGAAGCTACCGGTTATTATCATTATAGACTTGCACAGTTTCTTTACAAAAACGGAGTAATCGTTTCTGTTGTAAATCCATTGTCCATAAAGCGTTTCATACAAATGAAACTGGCCAAGGTAAAGACGGACAAAAGTGATGCAAAGGCTATTTGTGAATACGCTTTGTCCAATGATGTTCCACTCTACAATTCCTTGACGGATACCCAGAGTGAATGTTTACAGTTGTTCCGGTTATTGGACACCTATTTAAAACAACGTACCGCAACTAAGAACAAGATACATGGAGAAGCTGTTCTGGGTATTCCCTCAAAGTTTGTCCATCGTTCCTTGGTGCGTAACAAGAAGCAGCTTGATAAGGAGGTGATAGCCATCGAATCAAAAATCCTTTCCTTGGTAAAAGAAGACCAACAAGAGCAATTGACCTTAATCACCAGTATACCGGGAATAGGTCAAAAGACCGCATTGTTCTTGATAGTTGTGACGGATGGTTTTTCCAAGTTCGAGAATGCATCACAGCTCTGTAGTTATGTCGGAATTACCCCAACGATCAGAGAATCGGGGAGCAGCGTTAGAGGTCGTGCACGGATAAGCAAAGTGGGCAATAGAAAGCTACGTAATCTTTTGTTCCTATGTTCCTTTACCGCCTGCAAGCACAACAAGGCATGTAAGGAGGTATATGAGCGAATCGTGAACAAGGGGAAGAGCAAGAAACTGGCATTGATAGCTGTAGCCAACAAGCTTCTTAAACAGAGTTTTGCAATCGCCAGATCCGGATTGCCCTATGATGAGGGTTTTGTCTCTGTTCTGACTAGAAGGTAGAATGAAAGTAAATGATTTTTTTGACCATAATCCTTACCTATGGGTTGTGGTAGAGGATAACTATGTTTCAAATTTAATGCGGAAAAGAGTTGTTTTTTAGCTCAGTTCTTTGTTGGACAACGTATTTTTTTATTCCACTTTTATTTCAAATTTCAGCAACATCCTCGGTAAGTGGTCATCTAAATTTTCAATGTGTTTGTCACTTAGCTCAATTAAATTCAAGTCGTATTTTGAATAAATTTCTTTTTTGATTTCTTTTCGTTTGGAATATTTAGGATCATTTTCAAGTCCCCAAAACTCGATGTAAACTGCTTTTCCTCCATTTTTTGAAGGAATATAAAAGTCCGAGTAAACATCTTCTTCAATCGGTAGTTTTCTTTCATAAGCGTGTGCTAAACCATAATCGTAAAGTGCATTGTCAATTATAACTTCTGCTCTTGACCTAACTTGGTGCCCGTCTTTAGTTCTTAAATTTGCTGGAAACTTAGTCCTAAAATCATTTAGTTCAGAATCTGCTTGGTTATTGATTATGGTTTCAGGTTCGTTTGAATCTTTATTATTTATTGAACGTAAAAGTGATTTATTACTAATAATTTCCTTTGGCCACATTACATAAGTTCCTCCTGAAGGATGCTCGAATTGAACTCCTCCTACTTTTCTTCCTAATGATGTAACTGACCAACCTTTTATTGCTTTTTCTGTCCAACCAATTTCTGCGAAAACTAAATTTATTCGTTGTGATGATAAATCAAAGTTTTTGCCAACTGTTGTTGCATTTACTAATTCCTGGCGTGTATTTTCTTGAAGGTTAATTGGGTTAAAGTCGGATGGCCAAACTATAAATTCCCCATATTTTTTATTAAAGACTGTTTCTCCTCCGAATTCCTGACCTTTTTTTGTCAGATTCCACTGGTCGTCTTTTCTGTAAATTAATTTTTTTTCAACCAAGTTGTCGAAAAGTTCTCGACTTGAAATTTCTAAATTTTTTGAAAGTTTGGTAGTACTAATTTTTTCCATTCAGTTCTGGTTGTTTATATGTTGCCCAACGGTTGGGCTTAGTTTTAATTAATTGTAAAATTCATAGTTCTTCCACAAGTTGGGTTCGGGCAACGAACAGATGTATATCCTGTTAATTGCCGTTTGTCAACTTGAATCTTTGTATTGCAGAATGGACAATTACCAGAAACTAAATTTGGGTTTCCACCAAATATAAGAGCACTACCTGCACCTAATCCTATACCACTTCCTTGAACAGTAATATCTCCTTGTGTGGTTATTCCATCCATTCCTACACTTCCTTCAGAGCTAGAAAATCTAGTCTTATCTATAAAGTTTTTACTATTGTCTTTTGCGTGAAGATGGGTTTTCTTCGCTTTAATTTCCGTATTCTCAACAACATTTGTGCTATTGTTTTTAGCAATTATAGCAGCAAAGTCAGCTTCAACAAATGAGTTTAAAACTTCTTGATAACTCCAATTTTCGGTTTCCATAATCCACTCGGTTTCAGTATCAGATTTTAACTCACCAATAATCTCATCTATAATAGATTCTACTTGTTCTTTTAGTGAGTTATTATAATTAACTGTTCCACCAATTTCCTGAAGTTTTTCAATGTCATCTTCAATAGTTGAAATTTTATCGTTCGTTGAGTTTATTTCAGACCAAATGTCGTCTAACCTTATCTTGAGAGCTTTGTTGGATGCAATTCTATCTATAACCTGATTACACTGTTGAAATCCAGGAATAGGCAAAAGACCGAGCCAAAAGGCTGTGTAGCTAACATCATCGTGAAGATTTTCGTTTCCAAGATGAATTTTTACAGTTTGTATTAACTCTTTTATCTTTTCAATTGGTTTCATGTTTTATCTGTTTTTTAATTAAGCCCAACGTGTTTGTATATGAGCCGTTGCGTGGGATTTCCCGAACCATTCCAAGTACAAAACCAAGTTGGAAAATCCGACAGGATTTTCCAAATAAGCTCTGACCAAGCAATGGCTTATATACGTCTTAAGTTTGATTCTCTATAAATTGATTGTATAAATCAGAAAGAACAAAAGAGAGAATTAAGGTTACTATACACGGTGAAGCTTTAGACTTCGACAACATTGATAATCCTCTCTCTTTTACTACTTAAATCACGTTCAGTTCTGTGAGACCTAGATCTCGTTTTCAAGTTGTTGTGAGCAGAAGTAGCCAGTTCTTTCATAAAACATTCGTTATGAATAAATATAAAGAAACTTTTGGAGTCGACATCAGTAAGGATGTCTTTGATGTACATGGTAGTAACATTGGTCACAGCCAGTATAAGAACGATGAAACGGGATTCAGGAAATACCTTAAGGAATTGCCCCAAGGTTCATTGGTGGTTATGGAAGCTACCGGTTATTATCATTATAGACTTGCACAGTTTCTTTACAAAAACGGAGTAATCGTTTCTGTTGTAAATCCATTGTCCATAAAGCGTTTCATACAAATGAAACTGGCCAAGGTAAAGACGGACAAAAGTGATGCAAAGGCTATTTGTGAATACGCTTTGTCCAATGATGTTCCACTCTACAATTCCTTGACGGATACCCAGAGTGAATGTTTACAGTTGTTCCGGTTATTGGACACCTATTTAAAACAACGTACCGCAACTAAGAACAAGATACATGGAGAAGCTGTTCTGGGTATTCCCTCAAAGTTTGTCCATCGTTCCTTGGTGCGTAACAAGAAGCAGCTTGATAAGGAGGTGATAGCCATCGAATCAAAAATCCTTTCCTTGGTAAAAGAAGACCAACAAGAGCAATTGACCTTAATCACCAGTATACCGGGAATAGGTCAAAAGACCGCATTGTTCTTGATAGTTGTGACGGATGGTTTTTCCAAGTTCGAGAATGCATCACAGCTCTGTAGTTATGTCGGAATTACCCCAACGATCAGAGAATCGGGGAGCAGCGTTAGAGGTCGTGCACGGATAAGCAAAGTGGGCAATAGAAAGCTACGTAATCTTTTGTTCCTATGTTCCTTTACCGCCTGCAAGCACAACAAGGCATGTAAGGAGGTATATGAGCGAATCGTGAACAAGGGGAAGAGCAAGAAACTGGCATTGATAGCTGTAGCCAACAAGCTTCTTAAACAGAGTTTTGCAATCGCCAGATCCGGATTGCCCTATGATGAGGGTTTTGTCTCTGTTCTGACTAGAAGGTAGAATGAAAGTAAATGATTTTTTTGACCATAATCCTTACCTATGGGTTGTGGTAGAGGATAACTATGTTTCAAATTTAATGCGGAAAAGAGTTGTTTTTTAGCTCAGTTCTTTGTTGGCAACTGGCTTTTTTATATTTTTATCTGTCAATTGATACATAAACTTTTTCAATTCCGAGTTTTTGCCATTTTCCATTTCTAAATTCTGGTCTTGACCTTAAATTTCCTAAAACACCAGACGTTTCTCTAAATCTGTGAGCATTCCAAACTTTTTGTTTAGAAGTTCCATTTTTGTAGAAAGTTGTTATGTAAGCTGTTTTTGTCAATAAAAGTCTGCGCTTAAAATCCGATTCAGAAGATGGATTTAATTCGATTGGTAAAATTCCGTTCGAGTAGTCAATAATTCTCGGTTCAGAATATTGCTTTTTAGGCAGGTCAGATTGAGGCGTTTCCGTTTTTTTGCTTTTAATCTCGACTTTTAATTCTTTAAGAACGGACTCAATCAATTCTCCGTCATATTCGCTCAAAAAATCCTGCTTTATTAATTCCGCCATTTTTTCTTGATAAGATTCTGACAGAATTTTTTCGGTCAATTTTTTGTGTTCCTCTTTGCGGTTTATTTTTTTAAGTGCGTTAAGGGTAAACAATTTTAATAATTCAGTGCTATAACTTTCTTTGCTGAACAGTTCCACAAATTTTTGTCCTTTTTCACTGTCCTCTGTAAATTGGATGGTTTCCAATAAAATCGGGTCATCTTGATTGATTAAATTGCCATCGTAAAAAATTTGAATTGCTTGTCCGATTAAAATTCCATAATCGAGTTTTAGTTGTCGCATATAAGAAAACAACTGACGTTGAAAGGTCGAATTAATTGGAATGCTTGGTAGTTTAATTTCGATTACGAATAATCTCGAATTATCCAATTTTATGATAAAGTCAGGTCTTAATTTATTTACCGAACCAAATTGAAGTGAATGTTCTTTTTCGATTTCGCCCTTGTATTCTTTCCAGTCCAAAATTCGAAGGGCTTGGATTACTTTTTGTCCAAAATCGGTTTCGCTTAAATCCGAAGGAAAGTTCTTTTCAGATAACAAATAACATATTTCATTCCATTTTTCTTTGTTCATTCTCGGTTGTTTTCAGCTTGTTGCCAAAGGCCACGCGGCTATGGCGAGTAGCGTTGACCCGCTAAGCGGGGCAAGAGCTACGGGGAGCCATTAGACGCATATTCGCTATAGCCGCGAGTTGGGGAAAGTGCACATTTTTCCTCTGCGGCGCGAAGGCCAATTTAGGTTTGTTACGGATAAATATAGCGAATAGCGGTCGTACTGCGTGGCCTTTGGGGGAAAATAGCTCGGGGAGAGGTGCCGCAAGCGGTGCCGGCCGAGCGGCCGCAGGCATTTTCCCCCAACGGTTGATTATCTAAAGTAGCCGTTTTAAAGATATGTTAAATGCTCGAGACGGAGTTATTGTCTACTTTTTGTTGTGAATTGTCATAACCCAAATTTGGCAAGTTATTTTATACTTAACTGTTAAATTATAGCAATGCATCCAAGTTAAGGTCCAAACTTTGTTCCATGGTACTCATCCTTGCATACCCAAAAACCATAATCTGAAAATTCAATAAAACGGTTCTTACAGGTTGGACATTATTAAACAAGATCTTAGTTGACACTTCAGGAGAACTCTTATCAGGCTTTAAGCAAATAAATATTTAATGATATATACAATTGTATGATCATACATGTATTTAAAATAGCTTGAAATTTCTGTAAAATATTTGTGGAAAGGGAGAAAGAAGACCAAAATCAGGGTTTGTCCGAGTGTCAGCGTAAACTGAATTTTTTTTTCTCCCTACCCATAACCCTACGGTAGTTGCCAAAAACATCGTTTTTGGCAACACCCTCAAAAGAATCGAATAGTGATGGTAAGCCTCAGGAGGCTTACCATCACTATTTTGGATTTAACCTCAATTCCTTTGCAAATTTATTTTGAATTCTTCTTGATTTGCCATACACGAACCGATGTACGGCAAACGAGTTAAATGCTGTTCAATGTTGCTAGGTTTGTTCAATAAAGTAAATCAACAAATACCAGTACTATGAAGCGCATATTTATCATGGACGACGATGGATTAAAGGAGTACGTTCCTGTAGAATCTCTCAAAAACAATCTAGCTCCAAAACTGGAGGATAAGGATAATGGAAATCAAACTGAAAATGAAATGTTGACTATTGCCGATTTGGTCAAGAAATTTAAAGTGACCAGGCCGACCATCTATTCCTGGATGGAAAAAGGGTTGCTCAAAAAGATACCTATTGGCGGACGTGTTCTATTTCATCCCAATGACATCAACGAGCTTATCGATCGGTTAAGGGGTATTTCTTCTTAGAAACAGATTGATGATCCAAAGTCAAAATAAAAAATGGATTTTATTAATCGGAGGTCACGAAGCAAGTTGTGTTTTTGTATACAAAAACTGCTCACTTTGTTCGCAAGCTTGTTGAAGATACTCCTCAATTCCTAAAATTATGGCACGGCCAAAAAAAGAAATTAGAGAGCTTAAAGCAATTCATATCAGTTTTAGAACTACAGTAGATAATTATCTCATTGTAGCTCATAATGCAGAATCTTACGGACTTTCAATCGCTGATTATATCCGGAAAAAAATTACCGGAAAACCTTTGCCTAGATATAAGGTCTCTCCTTATGAAAGAAAAATTTTTGTTGAGTTGAGTAGGATAGGTAACAATATTAACCAGTTGGCCATGAAAGTTCATTTAGGGCAGAACCAACCCGAAAAATTGACGGAACAACTTGTGGAATTACAAAGGGTGCTTTCCGATGTAAAACAAATTATGGTAAAATAAAGTCAAAACAGTTTGATTAAATTTTAGTAAAAAAAAAAGAAAAATAGCAATAATTGCTAATATTCTTCTAAATTTACTAAATGCAGCTCGCCGATTTTATCAAAAATAGATTGTCATTGGAAGAATATTCCTTCTCCCGTGATGAATATATGACTTATTCAGGGAAGGACGCAAATGCTATTGCAACGGATTTAGCCTATTTATCTGAGAAAGGGGAGATTTTTGCCTTAAGAAAAGGATTCTATCTTATCATACCGCCAAGATATTCAAAGTTGGGTGTTTTGCCATTGGAGCTTTATGTCAATAAATTATTTGAACATTTGGATAAGCCCTATTACATTGGTTTATACTCGGCAGCACAAATACATGGAGCAGCCCATCAACAGGTACAGACTGGATACATCATCACACAAAGTACTAGAATGTTGGATATCCATAAAAAAAATATAACCATAAATTTTTTTCTTACCTCTAATTGGCCTCAGGCCAATATTGTCCAAAAAAAATCGGATGCTGGTTATTTTAATGTTTCAGACCCGTTACTGACCATTGTAGATTTAATATACCACCAAAGAAAGTTAGGAGGAATAAATAGAATATTGGCAAACATCGAGGAACTTTTAGAAGAAGTTGAGTCAAGTGAAATGGATTCCTTATTGCAATGGTATCCGCATAAAAGTGTTTTACAACGGTTGGGTTTTTTGATCGATTATATAAACCCAGAAGAGAATTTGCGTGAGCCACTTCTTGCGCATTTGGAAAGACATGGGTTTTACCCTGTACTGTTGAATACATCGGATAAAATCAAACCAGGTGCAGTGGATAATAAATGGAAAGTGGATGTGAACTTAGCTCTAGAAAGCGATATATGATACCACGGCCCTACATAGCAGAATGGCAAGAACATGCTCCTTGGAAATCATTCGCCCAGATAGAGCAAGATTTGATTATAAGTCGTATGCTGGTTGCCATATTCTCCGATGATTTCTTATATGAAAACCTAGCTTTTAGAGGTGGTACGGCATTGCACAAGTTATACCTTAACCCAGCACCTCGGTATTCAGAAGATATTGATTTGGTTCAAATTAAGGAAGGACCCATTAAACCTATTATGGAAAGACTGGATCAGATTATAGATTTCTTTGAAGAGCCAAGAAAAACGCAAGTTAGAGGTCATGGCGCAAAAGCTCTATATCGATTTAACTCAGAGTATGAGAATATCCGTATGCGGGTTAAAATTGAAATCAATTGTCGAGAGCATTTTAATGTTCTTGACTGGGTTGAATTCCCATTCGAAGTTGAGAATACCTGGTTTACAGGCAGGACCAAAATAAGAACATATAGCATCAATGAACTTTTAGGAACTAAGTTACGGGCATTGTACCAACGAAGTAAAGGCCGCGATCTTTTTGATTTGGATTATTCGCGGACGCACATAAATTTGGAAACGGCTTCTATTATAGAATGTTTCAATGAATATATGGCCTTTTCGGTTGGAAAGCCACCAAGTCAAAAAGAGTTTTTACAAAATATTGAAGCTAAGGAAAATGATTCTGGTTTTACTGGGGACATGGAAGCCTTGTTGCGTCCTGAAATTGAATATGACCAAAAAGCAGCATTTAGATGGTTGAAAAATGAAATACTTAAAACCGAAGAATGATGTTCAACGAAGACTCCAGAGTAAAGATACCAGCGATTTTACATCTCACGCAGCTTGGGTATACGTATTTGTCCCTTAAGGAATCCAGCTGGGATGTGGAAACCAACATTTTTGCGGACATTTTCAAGACTTCGATTGAACGAATAAACCCGCATCTTGAAAGTCAAGATATTGAAAGGTTATATCAGGAAATAAGCCTTTCTCTTGACAATAATGATTTGGGCAAAGCCTTTTATAATATGTTGGGGCAACGTTCTGGGACTAAACTTTTGGATTTAGAGAATTTTGGAAACAATTCTTTCCATGTAGTAACAGAACTTACCTATAAAAATGGTGAGGATGAATTCCGGCCAGACGTTATTGTATTGATTAACGGTATGCCATTGGTTTTTATCGAAGTGAAAAAGCCAAACAATCGCGATGGGGTTTTGGATGAGCGGAGGCGAATTAAAAGAAGGTTTCAGAATAAAAAGTTCAAAAAGTTCGTGAATCTTACCCAGTTCATGATTTTCTCCAATAACATGGAGTATGACGACAATGAAATTGAGCCCTGGCAGGGTGCGTTTTACGCCTCCCCCTCCTATACCAATCCCATCTTTAATTATTTCAGGGAAGAAATTGGCTTCAACCTTTCCCAAGTTTTAAAACCTTTGGACCCCGACACTGAGGATTTTGTTTTAAGGGACACTAATTACCAAGCCATAAAAAACAGTCCAGAATTTTTAACCAACAAGAAACTGGATTCCCCAACAAATAGAATGCTCACTTCTTTGTTGAGCAGGGAAAGACTGGAATTCATGTTGCGCTATGCATTGGCCTATGTAAACGAGTACTCAGGTATTCAAAAACATATCATGCGTTACCCTCAGTTTTTTGCAACTATGGCCATTCAAGAAAAACTGGATAAAGGAATAAAAAAGGGAATCATTTGGCATACCCAAGGTAGTGGCAAAACGGCTCTTGCGTATTACAACACCCATTTTTTAACCGATTACTTTCAGGCCAAGAAGATTATTCCAAAGTTCTATTTTATAGTCGATAGGTTGGATTTGCTCACACAGGCTAGGGATGAGTTTACGGCGAGAGGTTTGAAGGTTCATACCGTAAACTCTAAACAGGAGTTTCTAAATGATTTAAAAACCACCACCGCTGTTTATAACGCCAAAGGTGTCCGTGAAATTTCTGTGGTAAATATCCAAAAGTTTCATGATGACAAAGATTTACGTATCAACCTTGACTATGATATTTCCATTCAGCGGATTTATTTTTTGGATGAAGTGCATCGCAGTTACGATCCAAAAGGTAGTTTCTTGGCCAATTTAGAACAGAGCGATAAAAATGCCATCAAAATCGGATTGACAGGAACACCTTTAATCGGGAGAGATTTGAAGTCCAAAGACTTGTTCGGTGATTATATCCATAAGTACTACTACAATAAATCCATAGCTGATGGCTACACTTTAAAGCTGATACGCGAAGACATAGAAACCGAATACCAAATAAAATTAAAGGCTGCGCTTGATTCCATTGATATAAAAAAAGGAGATACAGATAGAAAATTGGTGTATGCCCATCCCTCTTTTGTAGAACCTATGTTGGAATATATCGTCAACGACTTTGAAAAATTCAGGGTTCGTAACAATGATGGTAGTTTAGGGGGCATGGTTATATGCGACAGCAGCGAACAGGCGAGGGAATTGTTCAGGATTTTTAATGAGAAATTTGGTTCCGTGTTTAATAGTCTGCCAAAAGTCGCTGAAGAAGATACTACCTATGGTAATGAATGGTCTGCAAACTTTAAACCTAAAAAAGCAGGGCTTGTTTTGTACGATTCTGGATCAAAGGATGAATTGGCCGAACGCAGGGATCAATTTAAGTCTGGGAAAATTGACTTGCTTTTTGTTTATAATATGTTATTGACGGGTTTTGACGCCAAACGGCTAAAGAAACTGTATCTGGCAAGAGTAATAAAAAGCCATAATCTTTTGCAGGCATTGACCAGGGTAAATAGAACCTATAAAGATTACCGATATGGATATGTGGTTGATTTTGCCGATATATCCTTGGAGTTTGACAAGACCAACCGTGCCTATTTTGATGAGCTTCAAGAGGTATTGGGTGATGAGATGGAAAGCTATTCCAATCTCTTTATGTCCAAAGAAGAGATTGAAGTCAACATATCCGAAATAAAGGAGACTCTTGCCGATTATGAACTAAAGAATGCGGAGATTTTCTCCAGCCAAATTTCGGAAATACGTGATAGGGGTATCATGCTAAAAATCAAAAAGGCCTTAGAAGATGCCCGTTCCCTTTACAACGTTATTAGATTGACTGGGGAATATGATCTGTTGGAAAAATTGGATTTCCGTCAATTGGGACGATTGCGTATAATGGCGATAGACCATTTAGCATTGATTAACGCCAAACAAGCCTTGGAGCACAATGAAGAAATGGGCAACCTATTGAATATGGCTCTGGAGGATGTGGTATTTCTGTTCAAAAAAGTAGGGGAAGAAGAACTGATTCTGGCCGATAGACTAAAAGACATCCTAAGAAAAACGCGCGAAGGCCTTGCCAGTAATTTTGATACCAAAGACCCTGAATGGATTAGCCTATATGATGAATTAAAAAGACTTTTTGAAAATAAGAACCTAAGTGAGGTCACTCAGGAGGAAATGCAGCGGAATATGCATTCACTGAAAACCATTCATGAAAAAGTGAAGGAATTGAACCGGAAAAATGAGTTGCTGCGTGCTAAATACGAAGGTGATCAAAAATATGCCCGGGTTCAGAAACGGTTGTTGGAAGCAGGAAAACCTTCAAAAATTAGGACGGCAATAATCGAGGCCTTACAAAATATAAAGGAACAAGCTGATATGAGCATACTACAACGAAACAATACCTTGGACAATGAAGCATACTTTAAAAGGGAAGTGGCACGCTATGTAATGAAGTCATTCAACCAAAGTTTGACCACCGCTTTGGATTACGACACCGTAATTTTTATTAGTGACATCATTGTAAACGAATATATGAACGAGTATTATAACAGACCGGCATAATGACTGTAGAGAATACAACACAAACTAAAAAACTAATAGACAACCTAAAGGCTGTATGTGCCAGTTATGGTTTAGGGAATGATGGCAACGAGTTTAAGATCATCACCCAGGTGTTTTTGTACAAATACCTGAACGATAAATTCTCATATGAGTTAAAAAAAGTAAAGCCAAGTTTAACTAAAAGGGAAAAATGGCAATTGGCATTGAGTGAGATTGATGAAGGAGAATACAAACTACTACAGTTTGACTTGGAAAGTAATACGGCCTTTCTCTATCCACACCATGTGATTGAGTATTTATTCGATAGACAGAATGAACCTGAATTTGGTAAACTATTGGATGATACCCTTTTGGACATTGCCGCCAAAAACAATGATCTGTTTGCAGTAAATACCGATGGTGGTGCCAAAATCAGATTGTTTGATAGGGTCACTGAATTTATTTCGGATCCTACCAAACGGGATGCCTTTGCGAAGGCATTGTTGAATAAATTAGTGGATTTTAGTTTTGAGAATGTCATGACCGAAGGGTTTGATTTTTTCTCCACCATTTTTGAGTATCTGGTAAAAGATTATAACAATGACGCTGGGGGTAAATATGCTGAATACTATACTCCGCATGCCGTGGCCAAGATAATGGCTGCTATTTTAGTGCCAGAACCTGTTAAGAATGTGACCGTATATGATCCCAGTGCGGGATCGGGTACCTTGCTTATGAATCTAGCTCACGCCATAGGGCCAGATAAATGCACTGTATATTCTCAAGACATTTCGCAAAAATCCTCTACACTGCTACGATTAAACCTCGTGTTAAACAATTTGGTGCACAGTATTGAGAATGTTATCCAAGGTAATACCATGACAACCCCATATCATAAAGAGCACGGAGCTTTACGCAAGTTCGACTACATCGTCAGCAACCCGCCCTTTAAGCTGGACTTTAGCGATGATGTGGAAGAGTTGCAGAAGAAAGTAAATAAAGGTCGCTTTTTTGCGGGAATCCCCAACGTACCAAAAAAAGCCAAAGACAAAATGGCGATTTACTCGCTTTTTTTACAACACATCGCATATTCTTTGACCGAAACGGGGAAGGCAGCGGTAGTCGTACCTACAGGATTCTTAACGGCGCAAAGTGGTATTGATAAAAAAATACGTCAATACTTAGTTGATCATAAAATGTTGGCCGGAGCGGTAAGCATGCCCAGTAACATTTTTGCCACTACAGGCACAAATGTTTCCATTGTTTTTATGGACAAAAATAATGATGGAAAAGTGGTGTTTATTGACGCCAGCAATTTAGGCAAAACGGTAAAAGAAGGTAAAAATCAAAAAACGGTTTTAAACACTAAAGAGGAAGACCGTATTATAAACACCTTTATCAATAAAACAGAGGTGGATAATTTTTCCGTAGTGGTTGAATACGATGAAATCACTACTAAAAACTATAGTTTTAATGCAGGGCAATATTTTGAGGTAAAAATTGAATATGAAGATATTACTTTAGAAGATTTTACAACACTAAAAAACACTTTTCAAAGTAATCTGAAAGAACTATTCGCTGAAAGTGAAAAGTTAGAAAAGCAGATTCAAGAAAACTTTAAATTCTTGAATTATGAATAAACTAAATGATGCGGTTACTTATGTTAAAGAAAGAATGCCTCGTGAAGAGTTAAAACTTGAAACATATATTACAACAGATAATTTAAAACAAAACAAGGGGGGTAAAGAAAACGCAATCTCTCTTCCACCTTCAGGAAATACATTTCCTGCATATTCGAAGAATGATATTTTAATCGGAAACATTAGGCCATATTTAAGAAAGATATGGTTTGCAGACTCGTCAGGTGGACATTCTGCGGATGTATTAAATTTAAGGGTCAATAAGGGGATTTGTCCAAGGTTCATTTATTACAACTGCTTCCAAAATGAGTTTTTTGACCATATGATGAAGGGGTCGAAAGGTTCAAAAATGCCTCGGGGAGATAAGAATCAAATACTAACTTTTCCAATCCCAGATTATAGTTATAATTATCAACAACAAATCGCCAAAGTCTTATCCGATTTAGATAATAAAATTGAAGTCAATATCAAAATCAATATGGAGTTAGAAGCCATGGCCAAGTTGATTTATGATTATTGGTTTGTCCAGTTTGATTTTCCAAACAAAAATGGTAAACCCTATAAATCTTCTGGCGGTAAAATGGTTTATAATAAAGAATTGAAACTTGTTATTCCAGAAGGTTGGGAGGTTAAGCCATTAACCGAAGAAATGGACTTGCAATACGGCTTTCCGTTTAGCACAAAATTGTTTAATGAGGAAGAAAATGGTGTTCCTGTAATTAGAATTCGAGATATACAAAATGGTTCGATTTCATATCATTCAACCGAAGATGTTGATGAAAAATATAGACTTAACAAAGGTGATGTTTTGGTTGGAATGGATGGTAATTTTCATATCAACTACTGGAATCTTGAGAATTGCTATTTGAACCAACGGTGTTTAAGAATTAGGTCAAAATCCAACTCTATTTCTGAAATACAAGCTAGGTATATGATAGAACCATTTATAAAAGCAAGAGAGAAAAATGTTTCAAGAACAACCGTGGGCCATTTGAGTGCAAAAGACATTAATGATTTAAAAATAATTGTAGCACATCCTGAATTGCAGTCCAAGGCTAACAAACTTTTCAACTCAATTTTAAAGAAAATCATTTCTAGTAGAGAAGAAAACCAAAGACTGGGTGAACTTCGTGATTGGTTATTGCCCATGCTAATGAATGGCCAGATAAAGGTAGTGCAGACTGAAAAAGATACTTTAAAAGAGCTTTTCCCAGATGTTAATTTGTATGCTGAAGTGGCCGCCCTTCAGTTCCTTGACAAGAAGGCCAATAGTTTGTCTCATGGTAAAACGTATATCCAAAAGGCCATGAGCCATTTAAAAGACATTAAGAGGGAAAAAAGGTTAAAACATATAGAATTTGAAGAATACCATTGGGGCATGTTCTCTAAAACAGTAGCCAAAAGTATTGACAGTAATCCATTTCTTTATCAGGAAACCACCCCAAATGGCAAAAAAGTATACAAAGTAAAGGCCAACAAAATGAAGGAGCTTATAACATGGATGGCCTTACAAGAAAATCAAGGTTTTGTAAAATCCGTTGAAGAACTGATTGCTCTGTACCAAGAACCCTTAATTGGTAATGACATAGACAGGATAGAACTTTTAAATACGGTGCATCGCTGTATGACTAAGTTAAACTCCGATAAGTTAGTCGATATAAGAAAGGAAATGCAGGAATGGCCAATGAAAGAGAATAGTTATAAAAACAAAGCTGAGAAATTTACCGAGAACGAGACCTTGCATATGATTGGGTTTATTAAAGAGCTATTGGTGAAATGAGGATTGCGGCTATTTTTATTCCTCAGAATGGACTTCCATATATATTCGGAAAGGACCACCACGAAATAACACTAAATTTAGGAGGGCAGTTTATTTACGAGGTTGTCGAAACTACTCAAGGATATAAAATATTAAACAAAAAGGAGAATTCAGAATATATAGAAGGTTTTTGGTCGAAAAATATAAATAACATTTCTGCAATAGTAGGGGCAAATGGCTCAGGTAAATCGACCATATTGCAAATATTGAAAGAGGGTGGTTTTCCAGTAGTTGGCGAAGAAGATGGACAATCCCAAATATGTTGGCCTAAAGATGCCGGAATATTCATTTACTATACACCCTATTTAAGTGAGACAAGGGAAGAGTCTGAGCAGAGTTTTACCCAAAATATTTCAAAGCTATCTTACTTTAAACGGGACATCCCCAATGAGCCATTGGATTTCAACTCTTTTTGGGAATTACATAATTCTGAACAATTAAAAAGGATAATAACCTTTGTACGTTCAGATACTTTTTCTGATGAACTCAGAAACTTGAAAATCCCAAGCTTTGATAGGGTTAGGATACAAGTTCAAAAAATCTCTAAGGATGATTGGCAAACTTCAAGAAATTTCAGACCGTTTTTTGATTCTTTCAAAGAAATAAAAAATGCTCAAAGGACTCGTGAAGAAATAGAGTTGGCTAATGAGCTTGGAATAAGAACTAAGGAAGATTATGATGAAAACAAAGAATATACTAGTTTAATCAACAAGTTGAGATTAAAACTTGAAATTTTGGATGGAGTTATTTGTAAAGTCCATTCAATATTTGAGAATAGCGGAAATAAATATTTAGAAGAAGGTTTTATAGAAAATGAAATACATACGAGTGACCCTGAATTTGCCAAAATAGATACCTTAAAAGAAGCATTTTATTGGTTTATAGAAAACGCATTTATTAAAAAGAGTAGTCTTAGATTCCACCTGCCCATTAAACAAATAAAAAAACTAACAGAATTACTCCTAAAGGTAGCAGAAGAGGATGATGATATTGAGAATTGGACAATATTGACAGTGAATTTTGAAAATTGTTTTGAAATCATTGAATCTTATAAAGATTTCCTTCTTTCTTTCAAGGAAAAATTTAGTTACGATAAAAAAGCCATGTTAATATTTGAACCAGACATTAGGCTAAGTACCGGTGAAATGGCCATGTATGAACTTTTTTCAGTTTTACTTGACTTACAATATCGCTTGGAAAACAAAATTGATGATAGAATTTGGATGAAAGATGAATCCGAAGATATTCAAAACTATTATATTTTATTGGATGAGGCTGATTTAGGATTTCATCCCTCTTGGAAACGAATGTTTGTCAAATCCTTGGTGGGTATGATTCCTAAAATTTTTCCGGACAAAAATCTCCAAATAATCCTAACAACACATAGCCCTTTAAGTTTGTCAGATATTCCTAGTAATAACATGGTGCTACTGTCAAAAGATTTAACATCAGGAAATACAAAAGTAGCTTCGAATGATGATTCAAGGTTTAACTCGTTTGGAGCAAATATTAATGATTTATTGGCCAACTCTTTCTTTCTGGAAGACTATTTAATTGGAGATTTTGCCAAAGACAAAATAGAGGAAGTAGTGGACTGGATTAAGAAAAATAAGGAAAATGAGCAGTACAACAAGGAAGAGTATGAAAAGATGCAAAAAACAATTTCTATGATTGAGGAACCAGTCTTGCGAAACAAATTGGTCGAAATGTTAAGCGAAATTGAAATCAATGAAGATTTTATAAATGAAATGATAGCTAAAGAAACGGCATATTTAAGAAGTATTTTAAGAAGAGACAATGATTAGCCTAGACCCTATATCTACAAAAATCATATCTGCTAAAAAAGTACACCATGATAAGCTATTCTCCATAGTCAAACAAAGAGTAAATGCATTACCTGTATCAGAATTAAAGACTTTTTTGGCGGATTGGAGAATAAGTGCAGTTTTGACCGACCCGCCAGAATTTTTAGAAGAACATCACAACGATTTGCTGGATTATCTTACCCCTTACTCTTTGGTGGATTGGATAGAATTTTTAAGAATAAAAGGAATTAGATTAAGTAATAGAACTTATGGTGAACAAAACTTATTTGACCAATACAACAGTCTGGTTAATGATATAAGTTCAATTTTTAAATATACAGGAGGTTTTGCTAGGAAAGACAGCGTTTATTCGGCCTATGATTTGGCCGAATCTTTAGATATGCAGACATGTACGTACTGCAATCGAATCTACACAAAAACAGTTCGGAATCCTTCGAAAATTACGAGACCTGAATTTGATCATTGGTTTCCAAAAGAGACTTACCCAATACTTGCTCTGTCTTTTTATAACCTGATTCCCTCATGCCATGTTTGTAACAGTAGTGTGAAAGGAAATACGAGGATGAACCTTGGTGATTATATTCATCCTTATGTAGATAGTGACTTGAAATATAAGTTTAGTTATCGGATAAATAAATATAACGCATACAAATTCAAAATCGACAGGGTGGCAGGATCTAAAGAAGATGCTACCATTAAGGCATTTAAACTGGAAGAGATTTATGCCACCCATGAAGATGAAATTGAAGATCTAGTGAGACTAAGAAAGCTTTATTCCACTAGCTACTTAATTCAGTTGAAAAAATTGCTTGCCAAAACTGGTCAAGCTGTTTCAATGGAAGAGCTTTATCGTCTTGCCTTTGGAACATATATCAATGAAGTAGATTTTCACAAACGCCCCCTAAGTAAAATGAAGAAAGATATTCTAAAAGAATTAAATATTATCTAATGACCTTCCATGAAACCATTTTAAGTAAACTACTAGAGTATAGGGAGAATCATCCACATTTTAATTTTCTAATGCGTCAACGCGCTGGGGCTGGACAGCGATTTGAAAGTGGTCATTGGTTTCAAGGCAATGATGATTATGCTTTTGTTGGTTTAATCAATGCAAGTGGAGGCTCCAATAGAACTAGAAGCGTTGGTATATTGTTCTATCCAACTGATAATGGATATACCTGTAATCTAGAAGTAGTATATAACGAGGAAAAAGATGAAAACCTCATTGCAGCATATCAAGCTTTAATCCATCGAATTGGTCCTTTCAAAAAAATTACAGAAACTAAGTTTTCACTCCATATAGGAGAAGTTTCAAAAGATAATTTTTCAACTCTCTTTACATTCCTGGATCGTAATTACCAATCCATTACCCAAGAGTTTAGAAATCAGGGCAAAGAAAATGTATTGGTAAGTAATAAGAAGTTTGATAGTATGCTTTCAAGAATAAACGAAGTGAAGGCTTCTATCAGCTCGAAAACGCAAACAAATATACTAGCCTATTATTGTGTTGGCATTACTTTTAAGGATGGTGACAATGAAAATCAACTTTCAAGATTTAAAAAGGAAAACATATGGGAAAATGGTTATGGAGATAAAAATATCCAAATAGTCAAGGGAGTTAAGCCAGGGTCGATGATAGCTGCCAAAACGACTTATACCGAAGGAAAAAATGGCTCTACAGTTTCAGTATTAAAAATTCATGCAATTGGAAAAGTAATAGCAAACCCTGGAGATGGACATATATTGAAGGTCAAGTGGGAAGATAATTTAAATCCATTTGTCCTTTATGGAAAAGGTGGTTATCGAAGTACAATTTCACAGATAAGAAATCAAGAAACAATTGATTTAATTTTTAAAGTTAGAAAAGGAAATAGCCCTGATGAACTATATAAACTAAATATAAACGAAATGGCATTGAATCAAATTTTATATGGCCCACCGGGGACAGGTAAAACATATTCTACAAAGGAATTGGCTGTGCAGATTGCCAACCCAGCACTTTCAATTAAAAAGGACTTGGATAGTGTCCAAAAGCGGGAATTGATTTTGAGTGAGTATGATAGATTGTGTGAAGCAGGACAAATTGTATTTACCACCTTTCATCAATCATTTGGATATGAAGATTTTGTAGAAGGTATTAAACCTGTCACCACTGCTGACCAAAAACTTATTTATGATATAAAACCGGGTGTATTTAAGAAAGTTTGTAAAAAGGCAGAGGACAACTATCTAGATTTTAAGAAAGGGGGTGCCAACGAAATGGCGTTTGACGACGCTTTTGAAAAATTAAAGGAAGAATGGGAAGAAAATGAGGAAATAAAATTTCCCTTAAAAAGAGAGGGGTATGATTTCACTATCATAGGTTTTACAGAAAAATCAATCCAATTTAAAAAATCAAGTGGGGGAACAGACCATACTTTGAGTATCTCAACCTTAAGAGACGCTTATTATGGCACAAGAGAAATTAATGAGACGGGGGTTGGTATCTATTACCCCAGTATTTTAAAAAGGTTGAAAAGTTATGAGTCCGAAAATGATTCTTCTATAAAGTCATTTAAAAACTATGTTTTAATCATAGATGAAATCAATCGCGGAAATGTTTCTTCAATTTTTGGGGAATTAATTACACTGTTAGAGCCTGATAAAAGGTTGGGAGCTGATGAGGAAATACTTTTGAAATTACCATATTCTAAGGATGAAACATTTGGCGTACCTCCAAATCTTTATATCGTTGGCACAATGAATACTGCCGATAGAAGTGTGGAAGCTTTGGACACCGCCTTACGGAGACGGTTTATCTTTGAGGAAGTTATGCCCAAGCCCCAATTGTTGGAAAAAATCACATATGACGGCTTTAACCTTAAGGAGGTTTTGGAGACTATAAATGAACGTATCGAAGCCCTGTTGGATAGAGACCATACCATTGGTCATTCATACTTCATCAAATTAAAAAGTGGTGATGTGGATGGACTTTCACGTGTTTTTAAGAACAACATCATCCCATTATTACAAGAGTATTTTTACAACGATTACGAAAAAATCGCCTTGGTACTTGGCGAGGGTTTTGTAAAAGAGAAAGGTACAGGGAAGGTCAATTTCGCCCAAGTTAAAAATATAGATGTGCCGGAAAGTGAAGCAACTTACATATTACTTCCACAAATTGATGATATTGAAGCTGCTGTAGGCAGGTTACTGTATACATCTAATGAATAATCGAAAAAACATACTTCAGGTTTTTGAACATAGTAAGCTGCAAGTCGGACGGGAATATAATAATGTTCTTTTCGAAGAAAAGCACCTTAATGCTTTAGCTAAATTAAACCAGCTACATAACAATGAATATTTTACGCTACTCCATAAAGGCATTAAGTTTTCTCAATATGTCGGTGTAATTCAAATTGATGGTCTTACCATTGAGATTTTACCAAAAATTGACGGTGGATCAAACAATGAATCGCATTGGCAAAAGGTATTGATTAACATGCTTAGGACCACAAGACGATTAAAAGTCAATAAGGTGGGACAAGCCAAAGTTAGCAAACAGCAAATCCATTTGTTGGACATTTATTTTGAATGGTTTCTGAATGAAACACAACTATTGATAAGGCAAGGTCTCATAAGACAATACCGCACAAAAAAAGGAAACATAAAAGCCCTAAAAGGTAAATTGGTTTTTGCCGCACATTTAAATCACAATCTAATCCATAAAGAACGGTTCTATACTGAACATCAAGTGTATGATTATGACCATCAAATCCATCAAATTTTATCACAAGCACTTGACATCATCGGTCAATTTTCATCAGGTACTTATTTGTATTCCAAATGCAAACGAGTACAAGCAGCATTTCCCGATGTTTCCAATACCGCTGCAAATCTCCATACATTCGATAAACTGGTAAGCAATAGAAAAACAAAACCTTATGCGACTGCCCTTGAAATTGCGCGACTCATTATTTTGAACTTTGCTCCAAATATCTCAAATGGAAAGGAAAAGATGTTGGCTCTGCTTTTTGATATGAACAATTTGTGGGAGGAATATGTGTTAGCAAAACTGAAATCTGTTCACATAGATGGTCTTTCGGTAAAAGGTCAAGAATCGAAACCATTTTGGAATCGAATTAAGATTAGACCTGATATTGTTCTAAGAAAAGACAGCAAAACCTATGTGATAGATACTAAGTGGAAAAATATAGGTAGCAATAAACCTTCGACCAATGATTTACGCCAAATGTATGTCTATAATAAATATTGGGAATCTTCTCGGGCTTTGCTGCTTTACCCTTCCCTCATTACAGAAAAGCCAAATTTTATATCCTTTAAAAATGAAAAGCAAGAATGTGGCATAGGTAAGCTAAATATTCTTGAAGATGGTAATTTGAAAGATAATTGTGGTCAAGAAATAATAAACTGGCTAAATTGACAACTAAATCTTGATAATTTGAGCCGAATAACACTTCTAATCGGCTCACTGGAGAAAAAAAGTGATTCCAAACACCGCGAAAAATGTAGTTTGTTGCAAATGCATTTTAATGGCAAGATTATTTTATCCTACTTTTTAAGGAGTAATTTTTCGGAATGAAAAGTATTGTAAAATGCTGCAAAGAAGTAAAAAAGAATCAAAAATGCAGCACGAACGCAGCACGCTAATTAACTTTTGTTTAACATTTGGTTTTGTAAATACCTGAAAAACAGAATGTTATAAAACAAAAAAGCCTCATAAAATGAGGCTTTTGCGGTCTGGACGGGACTCGAACCCGCGACCCCCTGCGTGACAGACACGTCATTTATGGTTTTATTTAATTCAAAAAATAATTAAAATGTTGTTTTTCAGTACATTAATTATTTTATAAAACCATATAGAACCAAATAATACCTATATTTGTTTATAAATAGTTTATAAATTTATAAACACATGCTAACCACAAAAGTCCTTCTAAACAAAGTACGTCAAAAACAGGATGGTACATTCCCGTTGGTAATTCGCATTACTTATAACAGAAAATCAATATATCTCCCACTTGGTTACAACCTTGCCGAAAAAGATTTTGATGCCAAGAATCAACGGATAAGGCCATCAAGTAAAATTGCTTCCAATATTACTCGCCTGAACAATGGCATACAAGAAAAATTGAAGAAGATTTACGATACAGTTACTCGCTTGGAAGAAGAAGGTAAAATTGAAAGCCTCTCCATGTCCTCCCTGAAAAAAGAAATAGAGGGGAAATCTGTTGGCAACAAGGACTTTTTCAATTTCGTTGATTCCCTGATACAAGATCTGAAGAAGGCCGGGCAATATGGCAATGCAGAAATCTATAGGACCCTCCGAAATAAAATAGAAAAATTCCATGGGCAGCGCTCCCTCCCTTTTCGTCAAATCAATTATGCCTTTGTAAAGAAGTTGGAGACCCAGCATTACGCTTCCGGAAATACGGCAGGAGGTCTGAGTGTGTACCTTAGAACCCTGAGATCAGTTTACAAAAAGGCCATTAAGCATGGGTTAGCCAAGGAAAACCACAATCCCTTTAACGATTATTCCATAAAGAACGGAACTCCGAAACGACAGTTTTTGAATAGAGAGCAATTGGAAACTTTAAAGGATGCTCCGGTCGAGGAATCCCATTTGGCCAAAGCTCGTGACCTTTATATGGCTTCTTTTTACCTGCGGGGGATGAACTGGATGGATATGGCTTTGTTGAAGGGGGATAATATACAAGGTGACTTGGAGCGGATAATGTACATACGGTCCAAAACAAGGAACAAAATGTTTTCCATTAAAATAACCCCTGCCTTAAAGCAAATCCTACTTACTTATAACGATGGGAAAATAAAGGAAGATAATTTTGTATTTCCCATTCTTACTGGAGATATTTCACAAAATCAAATCCACGAAACTATAAAAAACAAAAGAAAAAGACAGAACATCTACCTAAAACGTTTAGCTGAAAGGCTTGAACTTCCCAAATTTACCATTTACAGTGCCAGACACACCTATGCCAATATTCTGAAAAGAAGCGGTGCTCCGAGCAATGTGATACAAGACAGTCTTGGGCATACTACTGAGGCCATGACCCAAGCCTATCTTAGTTCGTTTGAAACCAATATCATTGATGACTATGATGCGAAAATTATGTCTTAAGGTTCATCTTGAATGAAGCCTTTTTTTCTCGATTTGATTAAAATTCCGCTTTTTCTTCTTCTCCCTAACCACAAAAAAGTGCCCGATAGGGCACCAAAATCTATGACGGATTTCAAATTTAGTTTTTGAAGATTTTGGTTCTTTAAGAAGTTAACAGCTCGGCCTGTAAAAAGCAAATAATTATCTATTTGTCAACAAGATTATGTAAAAACTTGGGGGAAATCATGTTGGGAATCGCAGGGAAAGGTATAAATTAAGGTCAAAACCTTTTCGAGTATATCTGGAAAGCAAATATTTACCGGCTTGTTCTCGCTCTAAAGTGTTATTGGGGCCAATGTGTGGACTTTTTTGCAGGATTCATATTATCGAATTAATTCCTAGAGCATACGTTTGATTCTCTTTCTTTGATATTTAGTACATTCGTCTCAAAAATCAGAATTACTATTCATATATTCCGAAGGTGTCATTTCAAATTGTTTTTGGAAGTTGCGGCCAAAGCTGGTCGCTGAATTGTACCCTACGATTTCCGCCACTTCGAAGATTCGATATTTTCCAGTTTTCAAGAGTTCGGCGGATTTTTTTAACCTTGTGATGTTTATCAGTTCATTTGGACTGAGATTGGAGATGTCCTTTATTTTTCGATAAAGTGTGGAACGGCTCATGTGCATGATTTCTGCCAAGGTCTCTACATTAAGATCATGATCCGCCATATTTTCGTAAATGACATCATCCAGTTTTTCTATAAAAGTTTCGTCGGTCTTGGTATTGGCGATGCTTCGAATATGGGCAAGGGGCGAACTGGCATAATGTGCCATTATATGCCTTCGGTTCTCGATCAGGTTGGTGACATTTACTTTTAGATGCTTCATGGAAAATGGTTTTTCGATATAGGCGTCTGCACCTGACTCAAGACCTTCCAATTTTGCCGTCATCGCACTTTTCGAAGTCAGAAGGATTACAGGAATATGGCTCATTTCAAGATTGGTCTTGACTTTTTTACAAAGGGTAAAACCGTCGATTCCCGGCATCATAACATCGCTCACGATTAATTGGATATTTTCTTCTTCCAAAAATTTCAAGGCATCCTCCCCATTTGTGGCTTTGAATACTAAATAATCTTCTTTCAATTCCTGAGCTAAAAAGTCTAAAAGTTCTTCGCTATCCTCCACCAGTAGTATGCTGCTTCTCCCATTTGAGACTACTTCCTCTTCCGAAACCGGGGTTTCGATATCAAATTTTTGAACAGTACTGGGCCGGATCATGAATTCTCTTTCCTGATGGATGGGCAGTTGGAGCACAAAACTATTCATCGCCCCATTACTGGTATCCAAGTTCAAACTTCCTTCATGCATTTCTGTGAGCGATCTCGCCAATGCCAGCCCTATGCCAGTACCGGATTGATTTTCCATTCCGGAAACCCGATAGAACGGTTCGAATATTTTGTCCTTTAAATGTGCCGGAATGAGTTTTCCATCATTATTAATAATGAGCTTTAATTTATCTTCATCGCTATCCAAAACCACTTTAACTTTTTTGCTAGCATACTTTATGGCATTCCCGAAAAGGTTGCTAAGTATCTTTCGAAGAGCCTCTGCATCTACAAAGGCGTGTACATCTTTTTTACCGAGATCCAAATCAAAATCAACGTCTTTGTCTTCTATGGCTTCGCTGAATCGCTCATGGGTTTTTAGTACAAGCTCCGAAATGTTCGTATCTACGAACGTAAGGTTGACACGTTCATTTTCGGTCTTTCTAAAATCCAACAATTGATTTACCAAATCTAAAAGACGATTCGTATTTTTTTCGATGATGGATAGATTTTCCGATACCTCTGGCAACTCACTCATCTTTCGTATTATTTTTTCCAAAGGACTTTTTATTAACGTTAGCGGTGTGCGTATTTCATGGGAAATATTGGTAAAGAACTCGATCTTGGCTTCATAGATTTCCTTTTCTTTTCTATTGTTCAATTGTCGTATCCGTTGCACATTTTTCGCCTTTACCCGTTGGTGGTACATCCTAAACCCAATAAAAATAAGCAAGGCCAACAACATCGCATATAGAAAATAGGCCCAATTACTTTTCCAGAATACGGGTAAAACCTCGATCTTTAACGGGGAAGATTCCTTGCTCCAAATACCGTTATTATTCAATGCTTTGACCTTGAACGTATAGTTGCCTGCAGGCAATTGTGTAAAGGAAATACTGTTTTTTTTCTTTAAATCGATCCAATCGTCATCCAGACCTTCCAATTTGTACCAATATTCGGTAGTCTCGGGAGCGGTAAAGCCCAATGCTGCAAAATCGATGCTGAAAGATGATTGATCGGGCTTTAGCTCGATTTTGTCCGTCCGTGTCACCGATTCCTTTAAAGGCGACCCTTTCTCGGAAACTCCGACTTCAGTATTGTTTATTTGCAGACCTGTAATAAAAACAGGTGGTTGGTAAGTATTCTCACTAAAGTTTGAAGGATTAAAACTTACCATCCCGCCAACACTTCCAAAGTAATGGGTGCCGTTATCGTCCTTAAAGGCCGAATTATAATTGAACTGGTCGCTCAACAGTCCATTGGCCTTGGAAAAGATCCGTTTTTCATCGCTTGTGGGATCGAACGCTACCAATCCGTTAGAAGTACTTATCCAAAGAATACCGTCATCGCCCTCAATGATGGAATAAAATACATTGCTCGGAAATCCGTCTTTTATGGAATATGTTTTGAAGTCCTTGGTGTCATCCCGGTATCGGTTGAGTCCGCTTTCCGTAGTAATCCAAATGGTGCCGCCACTGTCCTGAAAAATACTGTTGACACCATTACTACTAATGCTATGCGGATTGTCATTATCGTACTTAAAGACCCTTTTCTTATTTGTATTCGGGTTAAAATTGTAGAGTCCGTCCCAATAGGTACCTGCCCAAAATATTCCTTTATTATCTTTCAGGAAAGCGGTAAAAAAAGTGTTTTCGTCAAAAGCGTCCAAGGTTGTAAAGGCATCGGTCCCGAAGTCGTACGACTGTATGCCCGAAGCGGTCACCGCAAAAATGTTCCCGGATTCATCTTCGTAAAGGGCGAATACGAAATTGCTCGATAGACCGTGACCATCTTCTTCAGAATAGTGTTTGAGGATTTTTCCCGTATTGATATCCATTATATCAAGACCGTGTTCAAAAGTGCCAGCCCAAAGCTTATCACCACGTGGCAAGATAGCATGTATATTGTAGTGGGATAGTGTTCGGCCAGACCCCGAAGGGCGATAGTTCGTAAATTTGCCGGTGTTCGGATTAAATTTGTTCAAGCCCGCATCTTCCGTGCCAATCCAAAGGTTGCCTTTATCATCTTTCCGTATTTCACGAACGGCCTTGCCACTAATTGAATTCTCCCCGGTTTTCGGAAAATATTTGTCGAATCGTGAATATTGTTTCGGGTAATAGTTTATTCCCCCAAAGTAGCTGCCGATCCACATACCATTTTCATCATCTAATGTAAGCGAATAGAGAGCATTATCTGAAAGCGCATATGGGTCGTTATAGTTTTTTCTTAGATTTTGGTAAGTGTCCTTCTCCAAATTGTAAATGTACAGTCCTGATTCGGTTGCAATCCATAGTTCATCATCGTTTTTCAGTGAAAAATCGCGAACATAGAGTGGATCTTCGCTATCCGGAAGAAGTTTTCTAGAGACTTCCTTAGAAATGTCGAAGGAGATGACCCCATGGTTTTGGGTGCCGATCAATAAAGTGTTGGTGTTGAGCGAAAATATCTTGCTGATCCGTAAGGGAAGCATGCTTTTGTTCTCGCTACCTATTTCGATGGTTTTGAACGCATTCGTTTTGTTGTCATACCGAAAAAGAAAGTTCTCGTTCGCCCCCCAAATACCGCCATCAATGGTTCTGGTGATGTCCTCCACTTGAAAGAAATCCTTTTTATCGAAACGAGTGGTTTTTTTGGTGGCGACCTCATATTTTACAAGCGAATTACCCGATACAAACCAAAGGTTGCCGTTGTTGTCATGGTCAATATCGAGGACCGGGAAATTTAGGGAAGCTTCAATAGCCTCAAAATTCTCAAATCTTTCATCATAGCTAAACAGACCATTGTCGGTACCTATCCACAATTTGCCACCGTATTCATGTAGGCTCTCCACAAAGTTGCCGCCTAGACCTTGGGGATTTTCGGAATCGTAATGAAAAACCTTGAACGTATAGCCATCGAATCGGTTCAGGCCGTCTTTGGTGCCAAACCATAAAAACCCTCGCTCGTCTTGCAATGAACTGAGCACAGTGTTATGGGAAAGCCCATTTTCTACTTTATAATGTTTGAAATAGAATTCTTGCCCCATTAGTGCAAGAACAGGGAAAAGTACCAGCAAAAGAGTAAGAGCACCTATTTTTTTCAAAACATCTAAAACTAGGTCGAAAGATATAATTTATGGGCACAACAAAACATGCCATCTTTCATCAAATTGTTGCAACATTAAGTCCAAAGTCTTGGAATCATGTATTTTGACCAGTATGTATTGTAAATTGAGACAACAAGTTGTCTTCATTACCAAGAAATTTAGCTTCTTGTACAAGTGGAAATCCCGACTTAAAAACTATAAATTACAAAAACTTGATATGCCATGAAAAAAATCCTGATTACCGCAGTATTGTTATTACTTTTCGCCCCGTTAACAGCACAATGGAAACCTGCTGGAAACAAAATAAAGACGGCTTGGGCAGAAAAAATAGACCCAAATAATGTCTTGGCTGAATATCCGCGCCCCATTATGGAGCGTTCTGACTGGAAAAACCTGAACGGACTTTGGGACTATGCCATACGACCCAAAGGAAAATCCATACCCGCAAAATATGATGGCAAGATTTTGGTGCCTTTTGCGGCCGAGTCAAGTTTATCCGGTGTAATGAAAGAAGTGGGAGACAGTAATGAACTTTGGTACCATACCAATTTTGAAGTGCCCTTGAATTGGAACGGCAAGAGTATTCTTCTTCATTTTGGTGCCGTGGACTGGAGGGCGGATATTTGGGTCAACGATATTAAGGTAGGGTCACACGAAGGCGGTTACACACCTTTTTATTTTGATATAACTCCTTTTCTAAAGGATGGGTCGCAAACTTTGGTTGTGAAGGTATGGGATCCCACGAGTGAAGGCCCCCAACCTCGGGGAAAACAGGTGGACGAACCGGAAGGTATCTGGTACACGCCCGTTAGCGGTATTTGGCAAACTGTCTGGATGGAACCTGTGGCTAAAAAAAGCCTACGTAACCTTAGAATTGTCCCTAATATTGATAACGGAACGATAACAGTTTCCGCCCAGACCGATGGAACGGGCTTTGGCGATATTGTGGAAGTAACCGCATTTGATGGTACGACTGCAATAGCCACTGCAAAAGCATCGGTAGGCCAAGACCTCGTACTTTCCATTGACAATGCAAAACTTTGGACACCGGAATCTCCCTTCTTGTATAATCTTTCCGCAAAGTTGATAAGTGGTGAAACCACGACGGACGAGATAAAAAGCTATTTCGGTATGCGAAAAATATCCATGAAAAAAGACGAATACGGCATTATACGCATGCAGCTCAACAATAAAGATTATTTTCAGTTCGGCCCTTTGGATCAAGGGTGGTGGCCCGATGGGCTATATACAGCCCCCACCGATGAAGCCCTGAAATATGATATCGTGAAGACCAAGGAACTCGGTTTCAACATGATACGCAAACATGTAAAGGTAGAACCGGCTCGTTGGTACACCCATTGCGACCGATTGGGGGTTTTGGTCTGGCAGGATATGCCCAATGGAGATAAAAGTCCACGCTGGCAGAATCGACAGTATTTCGATGGTACGGAACTCAAAAGAACTCCGGAATCCGAACGTATTTACAGGACCGAGTGGAAAGACATCATGGATTACCTGTATTCACATCCCAGCATCGTGGTTTGGGTTCCCTTTAACGAGGCCTGGGGTCAGTTCAAGACGGAGGAGATTACCGAATGGACGAAGGCCTACGACCCAAGTAGGTTGGTAAATTCCGCTAGCGGCGGCAATTTTTACCGCACCGGCGATATTGTGGATTTGCATAACTACCCCGGACCCGAAATGTATTTGTATGATGCCCAGCGCACGAATGTTCTTGGAGAATATGGGGGCATTGGCCTCCCTTTGGAGGGACATCTCTGGAAACCGGACAACAACTGGGGATATATCAAGTTCAAAAACTCAAAGGAAACCACTGCGGAATATGTAAAATATGCCAAAGAATTGAAAAAACTTGTAGAAGCTGGTTTTTCCGCGGCGGTCTATACCCAGACCACCGATGTAGAGGGCGAGGTCAACGGGTTTATGACTTACGACCGAAAAGTGGACAAGATGAATATACCAGAGGTCAAAAGTGTGAATCTTGAGGTAATCAATGCTTTTCAAGATTAATGTTGGTCAAGCTAGACCTATGGAGGTTTAACATTGGAGCAGTATTGTGGTCAATGAATCGGCAAACAGTACGGTTATTAGGCGAGCAGGCGGAAACGAGCTGACCTTTTTGCATAAGAACATCAAAAGCCTAGTCAGTTCGCAAACTTCCCTGATGCCGGAATATGAACAAGCACTCAGCCCGGAAGATTGCGCCGATCTTATTTCT